>DATIGO010000418.1:0-13538 GCA_035454665.1 Gemmatimonadaceae bacterium
GAGCTGGCGACCGGCCGCACGCAGAAGTGGCAGGGGATGCAGTCGGCCGCGTTCTCCGCGGCCTCGACGCATCTCCTCCTGCGCCGACGTCCGGCCGGCGGCGGCGGCCGTGGCCGTGGCGCGGGCCCGGGTGCCCCCCCCACCGGCGGCGGGGGCGGCGGCGGCGGCGCGGCCACCGCGCGCGGCACCGACGCAGTCCTTCATGATCTCGCCACCGGCAGGAGCCTCTTCCTGGGCAGCGTGGGCGACGCGTCGTTCAATAGAAGGGGTGACCTCCTCGCGTACACGGTCGACGCCCCCGTCCGCGACGGCAACGGCCTCTTCGTGATGGAACTCGCGAGCGGCCGGATGCACGTGCTCGACAACGACGAGCGCATCTACGCGCGCCTCGCCTGGAGCGATGATGGAGCGGGGATCGCCGTGCTCAAGGGGCGCGAGGTCGAGCGCAAGCGCGAGCGCGACAACGTGCTCATGGTCTTCACCGACCTGCGCGCCGCGATCGGTGATCCGGAGAACGGTCCCGCGGTCCTCGATCCGTCCACGGCCGCTGGCTTTCCGAAGGACTGGGTGGTGAGCGACCGCGCCCCAATCACGTGGAGCGAGGACGGGAAGCGGGTCTTCTTCGGCAGCAAGCCGCAGATGGCGGCTCCCGATACGGGCCGCCCGCCGAGTACCGATTCGATCGCCAACGTGGACGTCTGGCGCACACAGGACGAGCGGATCCAGTCGGTGCAGATGATCCGCGCCGAGGCGGACCGGAATTTCACGTTCCGCCAGGCGTTCGAGGTGGCGAGCGGGAAGTATGTCGCGCTCACCGATTCCACGATGCGGGAGCTCGAAGTCTCCCCGGACGGCCGCTGGGGCGTGGGACGTGACCTGCGCGCGTACGTCTCCGACTACAGGCGCCCCGCAGCGGACCTCTACCGGGTGAACACGACGACCGGCGAGCGGACGCTCATGCTCAAGGGCCAGCTCGTGGGACCGCACGTCTTCGGGATTACGCCCGATGGCAGGAACTACCTTTACTGGAAGGACAATCGCTATCAGGCGTACGATCTCGACGCGGCAACCACGCGCACGCTCGGCGCTGGCGCGAACGGCTCCTTCGTGAACACGGAGTTCGATTATCCGGGTCCGAAGCCGTCGTACGGCGTGGCCGGGTATACGAACGATGGCCAGGGTGTGGTCGTGCACCACAAGTACGACCTGTGGCTCCTGCCGCTCGACGGCCGGTCCCCCGCGCGCAATCTCACGAACGGGATGGGGAGCCGCAGCGGAATGCGTCTCCGCTACGTGCGCACGCAGCCGATCGACTCGGCCGCGCCGCGCCGCGCGCGCACGGGGCGCGAGATCGATCTCTCGGTACCCCTCGTCCTCTCGGCGTACGGCGAGTACACGAAGAAGGCGGGCTTCTACGAGCTCGCGAACGGGCAGCTTCGCGAGCTGGTGTACGAGGACGCCCTGTTCACGGCACCGGTGCGGGCGGAGAAGGCGGATCGCTTCCTCTTCACGCGCCAGACGTTCGCGGAGTTTCCGGACCTGCGGGTCTCGGGTCCCGGACTGGCCGACGCGAAGAAGATCACCGACGCCAATCCGCATCAGGCCGAGTACGTGTGGGGCCGCCGCGTGCTGTTCGACTACCGGAATCGGAGCGGCGTGCGGCTGCAGGGCATCCTGGCCCTGCCTGACGACTACAAGACCGGTGAACGTCGGCCGATGCTGGTGAGCTTCTACGAGAAGAACTCCCAGAATCTGCACCGGTACCCCGCGCCATCGTTCCTGACGGGAATGGGCGGGCTGCCGACCGAGGCCCTGAGCCGCGGCTACATCACGATGCTGGCCGACGTGCATTTCCGCACCGGATCGTCGCACAGCGACATGCTCGACGCGGTGGAGGCGGCGACGCGGAAGGTGATCGAGCTGGGATACGCGGACCCGAAGCGCATCGGGGTGCACGGCCACAGCTACGGCGGCGAGGGCGCCGCGTTCATCGGGACGCGCTCGAAGCTCTTCGCCGCGGTGGGGATGGGAGCGGGGGTGACCGACCTCTACTCGGACTTCAGCCAGAGCTGGGGATGGACGTATCAGGTGACCGGCGGTAGCGGTGAGAATGGGAACGGGTACTATCTGTACGGTCAGGGGCGCTGGGGCGTGTCGCCCTGGGACGCGCCCGACCTGTACCGCTTCGAATCGGCGCTCACGCACGCGCCTAACGCCTCGGCGCCATTCCTCATCATGCACGGCACGGCGGATCCCACCGTGGCGTTCACGGAGGGGATGAACTTCTACAACGCGCTGCGCTACAACGGCAAGACCGCGGTGATGCTCGCGTATCCGGGGGAGGGCCATGGGCTCCGGGGCCTCGCGAACCGCCGGGATCTCACGATCCGGTACTTCCAGTTCTTCGATCACTACCTCAAGGGCGCGCCCGCACCGAAGTGGATGACGGATGGGGTGCCCTATCTGGTGAAGGACACGATGCGGGAGCCGAAGTAGAGGCGTAAACGCCGTCCTGCCTGGCGCCCGGACCCCATAGCGCTTCTCTCGGAAGCGCTATGGGGTCGAGCGTCAGGGCGCGACGCGTCAGGAGTCACACCAGGGATATGAGCAACGGCCGCACCCACTCCTCCAGGCAGCGCTACCGGCAGTTCGTCGACGACTACCGGCGCCGCCGGCTCGACGACTCCGCGAGCGCGGCCTCCAATGGTGCGACCGCCGGAGATGCGCCAGGACCGGTGGAATCGTCACCGGCGCCCACGCGGGGACGGATCCTGCGCGGCCGCCAGCGGGACTATGCCCGCGCCTACCTCCACTGGCTCTCGCCGCACCGTTACGCCGTGGGGCTGGTCTTCGCGCTCGCCCTGGTGGCCGCGGCGCTCCAGATGATCGAGCCGCTCTTCATGCGGTTCATCATCGACGGGGTGCTGCTCAACAGCCAGCTCGATGACGCTTCGCGTCTGGCGCGGCTCAACCTGGCGGGCGCGACCTTCCTCGGCGTGATCATCCTCGCGAATCTGACGAACGTCGCCAAGGATTATCGCCAGAAGCTCCTGAACACGAAGCTCATGCTCGCGCTGCGCCGCTCGCTGTTCGAGCGGCTGCTGCACCTGCCGCTCCCGAAACTCTGGGACATGAAGACCGGCGGCATCCTCTCGCGCCTCACGGGCGACGTGGACACGACGACCGGACTGCTCCAGATGGCGGTCGTCTCACCCACGATCTCCGTCGTCAGGCTCGTGATCGCGGTCAGTATCCTGATGACGCTCAACTGGCGGCTCGCGCTCACCGCCATGGCGATCATCCCCGGCGTGATGCTCATGAGCTTCACCCTCGCGCGCCGCGTGCGGCCGATCTACCGGTCGGTGCGCAAGGACGTGGAGGTGATCGACGGCCGCGTGGGCGAGACCTTCTCCGGGATCCGCGTGGTGCGCGCCTTCCAGCGGGAGTCGGGTGAGCTGCTCGAGTTCATGCGGGGGCGGCACGCGGTGCTGCGCAAGGAGCTCTTCGCGCACCGGCGCGAACTCGTGCTGTGGACCTCCTGGGGCCTCCTCCTCGGTATCGTGAACGTCGTCATCGTGTGGTACGGCGGGTATCTCAACATCGCCGGCGGGGCCACGATCGGCGATATCATGGCCTTCCAGTGGTACACGTTCCTGCTGCTCAATCCCGTCTGGTCGATCGTGAACTCGTTCTCGGAGCTGCAACGCTCGCTCGCGGCCATGGAGCGCGTGTTCGAGGTGCTGGGGATGGAACAGGACAAACCGGACCGCCCCGACGCGGTGGACGCACCACGCCTCGTGCGCGAGATCCGGTTCGAGCACGTCGACTTCGAGTACCGCGAAGGGCGGCCGGTCGTGCGTGACTTCGATGTGACGGTCCCCGGTGGTTCGGTGATCGCGCTGGTGGGCCGGAGCGGCGCCGGGAAGACCACGGTCACGGACCTCGTGGCGCGCTTTCACGACCCCACGGGCGGGGGCATCCTCCTCAACGGCGCCGACATCCGGCACTTCCGGCTGCGGACGTATCGCGATCTGCTCGCGATCGTGCAGCAGGACGTCTTCCTCTTCGACGGCTCCGTGCGCGACAACATCGCCTACGGCCGCCACGACGCCACCGATGCCGACGTGGAGGACGCGGCCCGCCGCGCGAACGCGCACGAGTTCATCGTCAGGCTCCCCGAGGGGTACGACACGTTCATCGGCGAGCGGGGCGTGAAGCTCTCCGGCGGCCAGCAGCAGCGCCTCGCGATCGCGCGTGCGATCGTGGCGTCACCGCAGATCCTCATTCTCGACGAGGCCACGAGCAACCTGGACACCGAGAGTGAGCAGCTCATCCAGGCGTCGATGGGGACACTCCTCGCCGGCCGCACGACGTTCGTCATCGCGCATCGCCTCTCAACCATCCGGCGCGCCGACCTGATTCTGCTGATGGAGGACGGGCGCGTGATCGAGCGCGGGACGCACGCAGAACTCATGCGCGCGGGGGGCGCGTACTACGACATGGTGATGCGGCAGATGCTGGAGGCGTCGGGTCGGAGGGAGGAAGAGATCCTCCGATGAGCCGTCAGTCGGCGCGCAGGGCGATGGCGGGCGGAACGCCCACCGCCTGGCGAATCGGCACGGCGATGGCGACCAGGGCGGTGAGGGCCAGTACCGCCGCGATGGCGACGAACGTCAGCGGATCGGTCGGCGTCACCCCGTAGAGCTGCGTCGCCAGCAGGCGGGTGAGCGCGAAACTCAGGATCGTCCCCGCAAGCAGACCGGCAGCCACGACGGGGATACCCTCTCCGAGCACGATTCGGGCGATGCCGCGTGGGCTCGCACCAATCGCGACGCGAATCGCGATCTCCTGGCGCCGCTGCGCCACCACGTAGGCCAGGGACGAGTAGAGCCCGAGCACGGCCAGGCCGAGCGCGAAGGCGGCGAACACCACGAGAACCCCCGCGAGGGCACGGTGCCTGCTTCCGTCGCGATCAACGACCGCGGCGAGGGGCTCCACGTCCGCCAGCGCGAGGACGTCGTCCACCTGCGCCACGGCGCGTTGGAGGACGGGTCCCATCGACGCCGGGTCGGACCGAACCCGCGTGACCACACTTACGAAGGCACGCGGGAGCTGTGCGTACGGCACGTAGAGGTCCGGCTGCTGCGTTGCCGACACCACCTCTCTCGTCTCGCGCACCGTTCCGATGACGGACCGCCACACGGTGTCGGCGCCGACGCGGAGCCGGCGCCCGATGGGATCGGCATCGGGCCAGAGGCGTCTCGCCAGGGCCTCGCTGACGATCACCACCGGTGTACCATCAGCATCGCCGGGCCGGAATGTGCGCCCCGTAATCCCGGGGATCTGCAGGACCCCGAAGTATTCCGGCGACACGACGTACATCACTGCCTGAGGGCCATCGGTGGCGCTGCCCCGCCCCTCAGCGGTGACGACCGACGGTGCGATGGTCCCGCGATACGGATGCGGACTGACCACCGCCGCGGAGTGTACCCCCGGCGTGGCGGCGAGCGTGGCGAGCATCCGGTCCACGCCGGCGCGCCGTGCCGCGGCATCGGAGAAGCGTCCCAGCGGCAGCAGCAGATTGGCCTTGACGACACTCTCGGCGTTGAATCCGAGCGGTGCTGAGCCCAATGCGATGATCGAGCGGGTCATGAGCCCGGCGCCGACCAGGAGCATCATGGTGAGTGCCACCTGGCCGGCGATTAGCGTACGCCGCAGAGTGGGCGAGCCGGCGCCGCGTACAATCCCCTTCGCGGCGCTCCGCAGCGCGCCCGCGGACGGGATGTGCGCGGAGAGGAAAGCGGGGAGCATGCCGAAGCCCACCCCGATCAGCGCGCCCAGCAGCACTGCCAGTCCGAGTACGGCGCCGCCCGGAGCGAGCCGCTGCGCCCCTCCTGGTACATCGGCGCGCAACTGCTCGGCCACGAATGGGCCCGCTGCGCCCAGGACGAGATGGGCGAGCAGCACGCCACTGATTGCGGCGGCCACGGCGAGCACGACACTCTCGGTCAGCAGCTGCATGATCACGCGGTGGCGTGAGGCGCCGAGCGCTACGCGCACCTGGATCTCCGCGCGACGTGCCGACATCCGCGCGACCTGCGCCCCGGCCACGCTCGCACCGCCGATGAGCAGCAGAAACGCCGACGCGCCAAGGAGCGCGTGGAGAATCGGCCGAACCTGGTACGTGTACTCGTCCTGCAGGCTCACGAGCGTCATGTGCCACGCCGGGTCCACGGCACCGAGCTGCGGCAGGATGATGGCGTTGAGCCGGCGCTCCGCTTCCGCCATCGTGATCCCGTCCGGGAGCCGGGCCAGTGACGGGATGCGCGGCGTGGAAAGCGGTCGCAGCACATCGGTGAATCGACTCACGTGCCAGGCGTCGGCGGGCATCACCCCGACGATCGTCATGCGCTGGTTCTCTGCGGGCCGGTCGGTGGAGTGAGCGCGGATCGAGCGGCCCACAACGCCGGGATCTCGGCCGAAGCGTCGCGCCCAGAGGGCGTCGCTGATGATCGCGACCGGCGTACCGGTCGTGTACTCGTCGCCGGTGAAGCCGCGGCCCACCGCCGGACGCATGCCGAGCGCCGTGAAGTAACCCGGAGAGACCCACGCCCCATCGACGTACTCCGGCCGATCGTCGCCGGCGAGCGTGAAGCCATCGAGATCCCACGCTACGGTGGCCGCGAAGACGCTGTCCAGGGCGGTCCAGTTCACCGACGCGAGCGATGGGGCGTTGCGGAACAGCTCGCGCGATGGTCCGGCGATGACGTGCACCAGGCGACCGGCATCCGGATACGGCAGCGGCCTGATGACGTACGCGTGCACGACGCCGTACACCGAGGTGGCGATGGCGATCGCCACGGCGAGAACCACCACCGAGGTGACGGCGAAGGCAGGGTGACGACGCATTGCCCGCAGCCCGAGGAGTAGATCCCGACGCAGATTGCCCAGCCAGGTGGTGAAACGGTACTCGCGCATGCGTCTTCGGTCCTCGCTGCGGCAATAGTCCCACGCGTCGTCGACGTCCCCGAACTGCCGGAGCGCTTCAGCACGGGCGTGATGGGGCGAAAGACCCGACCGCACGAGCTCGGCGGTGCGCATGTCGAGATGAAAACGGAACTCGTCACTCAACTCGCGATCACTCGCCTTCAGGAATCGGAGGCGGACGAGGCGCCGGTACTTCCGATCGGCCGACACGACTGCTACGCTGGCTCGAGGACCTTGTGGACGGCCGCGATGTACTGCTCCCACGCGCCGCGCTCTTCACGAAGAGCCCGTCGGCCGGCGGCCGTGAGCCGATAGAATTTCGCCCGCCGGTTGCCCTCCGTGGCGCCCCACTCCCCCTCGATCAGCGCCTGACGCTCAAGACGATGCAGGGCCTTGTAGAGGGCGGCGTCCACGATCTCGATCACGCCGTCGGTGCGCAGGCGGATCCAACCCGAGATGGCATAGCCGTGCATCGGCTCCCACGCGAGTGCGCGCAGCACCAGCATGTCGAGAGAGCCGTACAGGAGGTCGTTCGGGTCGCGGGGCATCGCCGCCTCATGCCAAACCGGGTTCCACAACCGGGTTGGGGTAACCCTACTGTCGGGTGGCGCGCGTGTCAATATCGGAGCATCCGATGCGCCGGACGTTGGCGCCGGCGGTCGGCGTCACGACGTGGCGAAGTGTGACGCCGGGGCGTTACATGTCCCCTGCGCCCGCGAGTTACCTTATCTTCCCCGACCGTGATGCCAACCCCTGCGCTCGCACCGCTGGTCGGTCAGTCCGTCTCCCATCTCTGTGGCACCGCCGACGCCGAACGCCTTGGTGCGACGGTCCACCGCGACGTGGCCCGTCCCTTCGATCAGCTCAGATCCGCGGCGCATCAGGAGGGGTTCGATCTCGCGATCCTGAGCGGATTCCGCAGCTTCGAGCAGCAGCTCTCCATCTGGAACCGCAAGGCGACCGGGAAACTCGCCGTACTCGACTCCCACGCGCGGCCGCTGGACATCAACGCGCTCGGTGACCGCGCGCTGGTCTTCGCCATCCTTCGCTGGTCGGCGCTGCCGGGGGCCTCACGCCACCACTGGGGGACGGACATCGACGTCTACGACCAGGCCGCGAAGCCGGAGGGGTACGAGGTGGAGCTGATTCCCGCCGAGGTGAACCCCGGCGGGATGTTCGGCCCGCTGCACGAATGGCTCGACGCGCGGATGGCCGAGGGCTCGGCGTTCGGCTTCTTTCGCCCGTACGACCTCGATCGGAACGGCGTGGCGCCGGAGCGCTGGCATCTGAGCTACGCTCCCATCGCCAGCGCGTATGAGAAGCGCCTCACTGTCGGGGTCCTGCGCGAGACCGTCGAGCAGGCGGAGATGCGGCTCAAGGACGTCGTGCTGGAGCACCTCGATGAGATCTTCGAGCGCTTCGTGACCAACACGAACCCGTCCAGCGCATGACGCTGCGACCCCGGCCCGAGTGGGGGACCATTCCCTGGCCTCCCGACAGCTATGGCAGGTCGGTGCTGGGGATCCCGCTCGAAGTGTGGCGCCCTCATGAGCGCTGCCGCCTGCTCATCTTCGCGGGGATTCACGGCGAGGAGCCGGAGACGACCTACGCGCTGTCGCGGGCCTTGCGCCAGCTCGCGGCCCGTCCCGAGCATGCCGCCGTGGTGCTCGCCGTCAATCCGGACGGGTTGACCAGGGGCACGCGCGGCAACGCCCACGGCGTGGACCTGAACAGGAACTTCCCCTCCCGCGACTGGCGGCCCAGGGCGGTCACGCATCGCTCCACCCTGGAGGATCCCAGTGACGTCCTGCTGAGCCCCGGGAGCCACGCCGGGTCGGAGCCGGAAACCCAGGCGCTCCTCGCCCTCATCGCGGAGCTCCGGCCGGAGGCGGTCATCGCGCTGCACGCACCCCTCGCCTGCATCGACGACGCCAACGGGAGCCCCCTCGGCCAATGGCTCGCGCAACGAACCGGCATGCCGTTCGTCAGGGACGTAGGGTATCCGACGCCGGGTTCGTTCGGCTCGTGGGGGATGGACCATGGCGTGCCGGTGATCACCTACGAGTTCCCGCTTGCCGCGACCGAAGTGCTCATGCGGGATCATGTCCCGGTGCTCGTGGAACTGCTGACGCGAACGCACGCCTGACGACTGAGACGCTCGAGACGACGGCGGAATGGTCCTCAATTACATCTGGGTCTCGTTCTTCCTGATCGCGCTGGTCGTGGGATTGGTGCGCCTGCTGGTCATGGGCGACACGCAGATCTTCACGAACATGGTGAACAGCACGTTCGAGACGGCCCGCACGGGCTTCGAGATCTCGCTGGGTCTCACCGGCGTGCTGACGCTGTGGCTCGGTCTCATGAAGGTGGGTGAGGCGGGAGGAGCGATCAACGCACTGGCGGTGGTGGCACGGCCCTTCTTCCGCCGCCTCTTCCCGGAGGTGCCGCGGGATCACCCGGCGCACGGCTCCATCATCATGAACTTCGCCGCGAACATGCTGGGCCTCGACAACGCGGCCACGCCGCTCGGGCTCAAGGCCATGCAGGAGCTGCAGGAGCTGAACCCGGAGAAGGAGACGGCGACCAACGCGCAGATCATGTTCCTGGTGCTGAACACGTCGGGGCTCACGGTGATTCCCATCAGCATCATGGTGTACCGGGCGCAGGCAGGGGCGGCGAACCCCTCGGACGTCTTCCTGCCGATTCTGCTCGCGACGTTCTGCTCGACGATGGTCGGGTTGATCACCGTGGCCGTGGTCCAGCGCATCAGGCTCTTCGATCCGGTGGTGCTGGCATATCTGCTGGGCCTGACGGGTCTCGTGGCTGCGACGATCTGGTACTTCTCGGGACTGCCGCAGGAGCAGGTGCAGACGATGTCGAACCTCGTCGCGAACGTCACGCTCTTCGGCGTGATCTCGGGGTTCATCGCGCTCGCGGTGTATCGACGGGTCAACGTATACGAAGCGTTCATCGAGGGAGCCAAGGAGGGCTTCTCGGTCGCGATCCGGATCATTCCGTATCTCGTGGCGATTCTCGTCGCGATCGGTGTGTTCCGCGCGTCGGGCACGCTGGATCTTCTGGTGGTCGGCGTGGGACGGATCTTCACCGCCCTCGGGCTGCCGACGGACTTTGTGCCGGCGCTACCCACCGCCCTGATGAAGCCCTTGAGCGGCAGCGGCGCACGCGGGATGATGGTGGACGCCATGACCACGCACGGCGCCGATTCGTTCGTGGGCCGCCTCGCGAGCGTGTTCCAGGGAGCCACCGACACGACGTTCTACATCATCGCGCTGTACTTCGGCTCGGTGGGTGTCCGCAAGTCGCGGCACGCCGTGAGCTGCGGCCTCATCGCCGATTTCGCCGGCATCACCGCCGCGATCTTCATCGCGTACATCTTCTTCGGCTGAGTGTAGATTGCGGGCATGCCGCCCGCCGCACCGAGCCGCCCGCGCCGCATCCTCCTGGCCGACGCCGACGCCTTCTTCGTGGCCGTCGCGCGCATGGTGGACCCCGAGGGAGCCGGGAAGGCGCGCCTCCTGATCGTGGGCGGCTCGCGCGAGAGCCGTGGCGTGGTCTGCTCGGCGTCGTACGAGACGCGGAAGTTCGGCGTGCGCTCGGCCATGCCCATCGCGCGCGCGCTGCGGCTCTGCCCCGAGGCGATGTGCGTGCCCGTGCCGCGCAAGGCGTGCTCGATCAAGAGCCGCGAGATCCGCGCCGTGCTGGAGCGTTTCGCGCCCGTGGTCGAGGGGGCGAGCATCGACGAGTGGTATCTCGATCTCACCGGCACGGAAGCCGTGTATCATGACGAGCCGCTCCGCGAAACGGCGCATCGGATGCGCGACGCCGTTCGTCGGACAACCGATCTGTCGATCTCGATCGGTGGTGGAACCAACAAGCTGATCGCCAAGCTCGCCGTGGAGCGCGCCAAGCCCAAGCCGGGGAGCGGCGCCGACGGTGTACACGTGGTCGCGCCAGGCCGTGAAGCAGAGTTCCTGCGCGGCTTCGCGCTCGCGGACATTCCGCTCGTAGGGCCGAAGTTCCAGCAGCGGCTGGCGGTGCTGGGAATGACGGCGGTGTCTGACGTGCTGCGGCACGATCTCCCCACCCTGCGCCGCTGGCTCGGCGAAAGCGAAGCCGACTGGCTCTGGAACCGCGCACATGGGATCGACCACGCCGAGGTGGAAGCGGGAGCCGAGGCAAAGAGCATCAGCCGCGACGAGACCTTCGCCGAGGATCTGCGTGAGGACGCGGAACTGGAGCGTGAGCTCCTGGCGCTGGTGACTCGCGCCGCATTCGATCTGCGCCGCGACGGGCTTGCCGCGCGCACGATCACGGTGAGGCTCCGCGACATGGACTTCCGCAACCGCTCGGCGGGCCGGACGCTGGACGAGGCCGTGGTCTCCGACCGCGTGATCATGGGCGTGGCGCGAGAGCTCCTGGCGAAATTGCGGAAGGCGCGACGGGTGCCCGCGCGGCGGTTGAGCGTGGCGCTGTCGTCGCTCTCGTCCGATCCCGGTGCCGATCAGCTCGGACTCTTCCCCGGTGATCGGGGCCCGCTTGCCGAGACGGATCGGGATCGCGCGCTCGCGCGCACGGTGGACCGCGTGCGCGAGAAGTTCGGCGCGAAGGGGATCCTGCCCGCCTCCCTCGTGGACTGAGTCGATCCAGGGAATGGGGTCAGACCCGGAGGCGTAGTGCCGGGATGCCGCAATGCGCCTGCCTGACGGCTAGGGAGGCCGCCGGAACGTGCCGACGAGCACACCCTTGCCGCGCACGCGACCCGCCATCGCGGACATGACGGCCGCGCGCGTGGCGGCGGGTGAGGCCCCCACGGCCGGCACGTCGAGCATGGTGTCGAGCGCGTACAGCTCGAGCACGTAGTGGTGAGGCGGGCCGCTCGCGGGGGCGGCGGGACCGCGGTAGTACGGGCCGCTCACGCTGATCTGGCGCGTGCCGTCGGGGAGCTGCGAACCCGCGGGGACGCCCTCCGGCAGGGACGTGGCGCTGCCGGGGATGTTCCAGACGAGCCAGTGCAGGACGTCGTCGGTTCCGCCGCCGGTTGCGGCGTCGAGGTCGTGCATCACGAGGACGAAGCTGGCCGTGCTGTCCGGGACACCGCTCCACGCGAGGGGCGGTGAGCGCTCCTCGCCATGCTGCGCGTGTTTCGCGGGGATCGACCCGCCGTCCGGAATCGCCGGAGAGGTCAGCGTCATCACGCGGATCGCGCGTCCGCGCCCGCCCCGCCCTCCCGGTTGTCCCGGCGGCGTGCCGCCGCGTCCCTGGCCCAGGGCTTCCGTGCTCAGGAGCACCACGCAACAGGCGAGCGCCGCGAGTCGCGTCACGGCGCTACCGGAACGACGGCGGCTGCGTTCGCCGCCAGGCGTCGTAGCGCATTCGCAGCGTCTTCACGGGATTCAGGTTCTCCCCGGCGCGAATGGCGTTAGGCTCTCCCGACTCGGGCTGCGACACCGTGATATACATGGCGTAACGCCCGTCGTTGTGCGAGCTCCCGTTCGTGTCCCCCCGCTCGGCCATGAGGATGTACGCCACGTGCGAGGTCTTGCCGTCGCAGGGGATGGCCCGAGGCGTGCCGTCCGCTGGAGGTTGCGGGCAGGTGCAGCGGCTGTCGCCACCCGCCGCGTCGGCGGCTTCCAGTGCCGCCATGACCCGGTCCGTGAGACTCCCCGTGCTGGCCAGGAAGGCGGCGACCGCGTTAGGCACCACTTCGCCCGGTCGCAGGATGTTCCCCTGGATCGAATAGTAGATGTCGGTGCCCGGCACGCGGCCCTGCACGTCCTGCGACACGTAGCCGTTCCCGAGCCCCGAGTGCCCCGCGCTCCGCCCCGAGAGATCCAGGATCCCGAACTGGCGCGACTGGAAGGCCGGATCCTGGGCGAGCATCTCGATGATGCGCGCGGGGTCCGTGCCCTTCTGGAGCTCGGTGAAGACGAGCATCTGGTTCGCGTGCGTACCGTCCACCGCGGCCTGGCAGGCGGCCACGCCCTTCCCGGGCACCACCACCGCCTGCACGCCCTTCAGGAAATCGTCGCCACGGTTCACGCAGGTAGCCGACGCGATCACCACGCGACCGGTGCGCAGGTCCACCGCGATCACCGACCAGGTGGCGCGTGCCGTGGACGGCACCAGCAGGAGAAGGCCGAGGAGGAACGGGACCAGGCGCATGGGCGCAAAGGTGGGCCTGCGAGGGCCTGCCGTGCAAGCGCGCCGGTGCCTGGGTCGACGTGGAGGACGATCCGCGGACGTCGATCGACGGCGCGCGGGGCTACACCGCGCTGCATGCGGCAGCCTGGCATGGCAACGCCTCCGCGGCCGCGGCGCTCCTGAGGCAGGGTGCCAACCCGCCCCGGCGCGTGATGGCGCGCCCGGGGTCGGCGCTCACGGAAGCGCGTCGGGCGACCGCTGGCGGATGAGCCGCGCCACGATCACGGTCCCAGCCGCGGTCCCCACGAGCAGCGTCCCCGCGAACAACCCCATGAACCCGCCCAGCAGCCCTGTGTCGGCGGCGAGCAGCAGCGCGCACACAAAGAGCG
>DATIGO010000419.1:0-42607 GCA_035454665.1 Gemmatimonadaceae bacterium
GTCGGGGCTGGGTGCTGGTTGCTGATGGCTGGAGCTGGTCGCTGAGTGCCTTTCCCTTGGTCATCCGCCACGGGGTCGCGCGATCCGGCTACGCGCACACCGGCGCTGGATCCCCGTCGCCCGCCGCCCTTCGCGATGTCAGACACCGCGCCCCCACTCAGCAACCAGCTCCAGCAATCAGCAACCAGCACCCAGCCAACCGCTCACCCGATCCACCCTTCGTCCCGGCGGCTGGCGCCATCGCAACGCTGGCCGCATCTTCCCGCTCGTCATGCGGTTCGTCATGCGACTCACCCTCGTCAGCCTCGGCGTCACGACGGTCGCGGCCTCCGCGGTTCAATCGCCGGGTTCACAGGCGGACTCCGTGCTCTGTGACCGGGCGATCAACCAGGCAGATGGCGCCCTCGAAGAACTGGTGCGGCAGCTCCGGGCGTCGACGACTCCCGAACAGCAGGCCAGGGCGGCATTCCTGCGGGGATGCGAGCGATGGGCGAACGGCAGGGACGGCCCGGCCGCCGCCGAGTTCGAGAAGGCCGCCAGGGGAGACGCGACGAATCCGGTCTACCGCTTCTGGCTCGGTCGCGTGTACGGCGAGCAGGCTGCAGGGGCGAGCCCGCTCCGCCTCCCGGGGCTCGCGAAGCGCATTCGGGACAACTTCGAGCGGGCCGTGGCGATGGATCCCGACTACCTCGACGCGCGTGAAGGCCTCGTGGAGTTCTACCTCCGGGCACCGGGCATCGCCGGCGGCAGCGTCCAGAAGGCGAAGCAGCAGGCGGGTGAGGTCGCGCACCGCAGCGCCTATCGGGGGGCAAGGATCAGTGCGAGCATCGCGCGGCGCACGAAGGACACCGCGAGCGCGGTGCGGATCTACGAGCAGCTCGCCGAGCAGTTCCCGGACAGCGTCGTATCCCACGTCGACCTCATCGCGTTGCATGTCGCGCAGCGGCAGTGGCCCGCCGCCTGGCGCGCGGTGGAGCGCTTCGAGGCCGCCTTCCCCGGACGCCCCCTCGCGCGATACCAGGTCGGCCGCGTGGCCTCCGAGTCCGGCGAACGGCTGGAGCAGGGCCAGCAGGCCCTCCAGACGTACCTCGCCCTTCCGCCACGACCTAACGAGCCGACGCACGCCGCCGCCCAGTGGCGCCTGGGAATGATCCGTGAGAAGCAGGGGGACCGCCAGAGCGCCCGCGCTCACTACGAGACCGCCCTGGCGCTCGACGCGAAGTTCGTCCCCGCCCGCGACGCCCTGGCAAGACTGCGGTAGCCGCGCCCCGTTCGTTACTCCTCACCCGTCAGGGCCTTTGTGACGCGGCGCACGCGTCGGGAGTCTCCAGTTACACCTGACGTCGCCACCGACGTCTCGAGCGGCATGCTGGTGTAGTCCCCAAACCGTGGCGCTGTTGTGAGCAGAGCAGAGACCGAACACGCGGTCCCCTCCCCGGGGATCGCCCTCGATCCCGACATCCGCAGCCCGCTGGCGGGGCGGTTCGAGGAAGCGCTCCGCGATCGCGTTGTCGGGCAGGATCAGGCGGTTCGTGCGGTGAGCAGCCTCTATGAGATCGCCCTCGCCCGTCTCAACGCCCCCAGCCGTCCCATCGGCACCCTTCTCCTCCTCGGACCGACAGGCTGCGGCAAGACCCGGGTCGCGGAAACCGCGGCGGAGATCCTCTTCGGGAGTGCCGGTGCGCTGATACGGATCGACTGCGCCGAGTACCAGCACCCGCACGAGATCGCGAAGCTGATCGGCTCGCCGCCCGGGTACGTTGGCCACGGCGAGACCTCCCCGCTGCTCACCCAGGAAGCCCTCGACCGGCAGGACCGGTCCGGCGTGAAGCTCGCGCTCGTCCTCTTCGACGAGATCGAGAAGGCGGCGCCGGTTCTCTGGCAGCTCCTGCTCGGCGTCCTCGATCGCGGCACGCTCACGCTGGGCGACAACCGGCGCGTCGACTTCACACGCACGATCGTGATGATGAGCTCCAACCTCGGCGCGGTCGACATGGCGGCCGTCCTCTCAGGTGGCGTGGGCTTCGGCGCCTCCGCACCCGCCGACGGCGACCATGTCCAGGATCAGCTGCAGCGAGCGGCGATCGAGGCGGCGCGGCGCCACTTCTCGCCGGAGTTCATGAACCGGATCGACAAGACCGTGGTCTTCCGGCCGCTGAGCCACGAACACCTGTGCGAGGTGCTCGATCTCGAGCTCGGGGACGTGCAGCGCCGCATCCTTCTCGAAGGGGGCACGCCATTCGTCCTGAGCTGCACCGATGCCGCGCGTGAACGCCTCCTTCACGAGGGCACCGATAGACGTTACGGCGCCCGGCACCTCCGGCGCGCGATCGATCGACTCGTCGTCGCGCCGCTCGCGCGACTCGTCACCAGCGGTCAGGTGGGCGCACACGACCGCATCGAGGTCGCGCTCGATTCCGAGAGCGGGGAGTTTGTTTTTCGCAAGCGCAGCGGCCCGGCCGCGGTCCACGTCTCCACGCCGGTGACGGAGCCGGGCCCTCACGCGACCGGCGACCAGCGCGACGTGGCCTTGCTGGTCATGGCCACCACGGTCGCCGTCACGGCCGCCGTCGGCGTGGCGACCGGCCTGACGGCGCGCAGTCTCGCGACGCGGCGGCGAAGCTAGGCCGCCGTCGCGCCGCGACGCGCAGTCAGCGCGATCGGCCTGCCGTCCGATCGCGCTGACGAGTACGAGTGAATCGCCGAGTGGGCGATCGAGCTGACGTCAGACGCGACCGGTCGCGGGCGTCATCTGGTGCAATCCGATCCGCTGGAGCGCTTCGTTCACGCTCTGCGACACGGTCTGCCAGAGATCCTGACCGCCGCCGAAGAATCCGGCTCCCCCGCCCGCGCCGAACGACGGAGTACCGCCACCCCATCCCGTCTGCTGCCGCTGCGTGAGAATCGCCTGAACGATCTGCGGCACGATGTTCGGAATCACGTTCGCGAGGACCGGCGCGAGGATCGGGAGCACCTGTTGGAGCTGCTCACCGCCGTACTGGCCCGCGAAACCCGCGCCCCCGTAGGGCTGCTGGAAGCCGAACTGACCGGCGGCCCCACCCAGGCCGAAACCGCCCATGGGGCCGTTGCGCTGCTGCGTGACGATGGCATTCACGATCGCAGGCACGAGCGCCGGTATGACCGTCGCCAGAACCGGGGCGATCGCGGGTACCACCCGCTGCAGCTCTTCGGGCGAGAGTTGCTGGCCACCGCCGAACGATTGCTGTGTCGTTCCGAAGGGAGACTGGTAGCCGCCCGTCATGGGTTGGAACGCTGTCGACATGAGGTCGTCCTCCTTGCGTGATACGGCCCATGCTGTAGTGGGCTGGGGGGCGCCGGCCGCAAGCACGCCCTCCCAGAACCTTGGCTCTGACATGAAGCGCAGGCTCTCCGTCGCGCTGACGGGATCCAGCGTGAGGAATCGGCGGAGCCTGAGGTCACCGGGAACCGGCGACTCGAGCAGGCGAGGCGTCTGCCGCACGCCGAGCGCGCGGAGTCGCGCGGCCGTGGTGGCGAGGACGTTGGTGGCGGTCGACGTCACGCCGAGCTGCTCGATCGACTGGAGCAGCGCATGCGTGAACGCGGACAGCCCGCTGGTCTTCGACGTGTTCGCCACCGCCGGCTCGCCCTCGTGGCTCGCCGTCACGAGGAGACCGCCGAAGTCGAGCGCGCCCGGCCCGCGCGTGCTCGTGGGTGCACAGCCGAAGCGGCGATATCCCGTGACTTTCCGGTAGTCGCCGCCGAGTCCCTGCTCCGCCCCTTCCTCCTCCTCCGCCCCGGGCGACTCGTCCGCGACTGGCACCCACGTTTTCGTGCGCACGAGCTCGAGCTCCGCCGTCGCGCGCGTCGGATCCTGGACGTACGTCTCGGGTCCACCGGTGAAGCTCGCATCGAGAATCACGGTGAGCGCGCCGGATGGCAGGGCCGCGAGTCTTGCGACGAGGTGGTCGGTCTCGAGCAGGCCGTCGTGCAGGACGAGGCACTCTTCCATCACGCCGTGCTTCAGCCTCGTGCCGCCGTGACCCGAGAAGTACAGGAGCCGCCGATCTCCGGTCCGGCTCTCCTCGGCCAGCCACTCGAGCTCCTCCTCCACACGCGCCAGGGTGGCTTCATCATCGTTGAGCGTGTGCAGCTCGTCGACGCCGTAGCGTTCCTCCAGGAGGCGGGCCACGGCGTCCGCGTCGGCGGTACAGGACGTCAGGTCGTTGGGCGGTCCGCCGTACTGGTCGATCCCGATGATCAGGGCTTTCGCCGTGGTCGTGGCCCTTCCCTGCATCGTGAAGCCACGTTCCGACGGATGCGTACCGCGGGGTCCGCTCGTGTGCTCCGATCGGTCGGCTCGTGATCGGCGTTGCTTTCGGGGCGCGGCGCGACGGCCACGGCCCCGTCTTGAGGACTGAGGCATGGAACCCTCCGTGCGGGCGTGGCAACCTAACGGGAATGGGACCGGTGGCGATGTGCGGGGCGTCCGGGATTTGCCGCTGCAGTCACCGCGACTCCGCGCGCGCCAGCGTCAGATCACGGCGAGCGCGGCGGTCGCATGCCGCGCGAGCCACGCGTCGAGCAGCCATTCCCAGCCGAGCAGGCTCCGCACCTGCGAGGCGCGGAGGCCGAACAGCCGGAGTTGCTGATGACAGAGCGCGGAGTGGTCGCAATAGCCGAGTCGCATCGCGAGCTCGAAGAGCGGCACCGACGTGCACCGCTGCAGCGAGAGGGCGGAGTGGATCGCGCGTGCCACCTGATGCCAGTGCGCCGGCGGCGGCAGCGCCAGCTTGCGGAGCCGCGCGCGCGCCGTGCGCGCCGATTCCCCCACCCGCGACAGCAGGATGTCGAGCCGCGGCACCGCCGGACCGTCGCGGAAGATCGTGCGGCAGAGTGCGGCGACCTCGGGAGAGAGACGTGGGAGCCGGATCGAGAGCCAGTCGACGACGTCGGCGGCCAGATCCACGGGTGCCGTGAGCGTGCCGCGCAGCGCCTCCTGCACCGGCTCGCCATCCACGAGCACGCCGCGCACGCGCAACTGCGCGGCGTGCTGGATCAGCACGGCCGTGTTCGCGTCGAGCGTGCCGGCCACGCGGAGCACCAGCGGGACCGCCGGATGATTCCGCCGCAACCACTGAATGCCCGACGCGAGGCCATCCAGGGACCCGTCACGCGGTTGCGACCGGAGCCCGAAGACGGCGCCCGGAGCGAGATGGAATCGATGGATCAGTCGCGCATCGACGGTCGGACCGAACTCCCGATATGGCGGCACACTGGCGGAGACCGCCACCGCGGGCACTTCAGTTCGCTGTTGCACGATGAGTCGCACACACTGCGAAAACGGCGGGACGACGGGCTCGTCGCTGCGCGGCGCATCGCGCGAGCCGCCGGCGACGAACGAAGGGGACCTAGAATACGCAGAACGCTCCGCGATTCAAGGCCCCCCTCATCCACGCGGCGCACGCTCGTGCCGGTCACGCGCGACGCGTCACGCGACATCTTCCTCTCTCAGGCGCCCCGGTCGATGCATCCCTGGAACTTCGGATTGTTCCGCTCGTCGGCCGACACGGGAAAGTTCACATCGCTCCCGTACTCGCCACCTTTGTGATACACCCCCGCCGGGAAGACCGTCTCCTGCGCGCGGCCGTACTGCCTGACGAGTCGCCGCAGATCCCCGAGACGGTGCGCCGTCAGGTACAGCCAGAAGCCGCGCTCCCGGAACAGCAGGTTCTCGCGCGCGGCGATCGAGCCGGGATCGCCGAGGTCCGCGAGGCCGATCGGCTGCCGCAGCGCGTTGAGCGCACCAAGAAACAACGACACGCTCCCCGCCTGCAGCGCCGCCTCCGCCTCGATCAGCCGCGCCTCGACGCCCGTTGCCAGCGACGTCGCGACGTCGCGCGCCGGGTACTTCCCCTGCACCACGAACGGCGTCTCGCCGTCGAAGCCCGGCGCGCCCGCATCCTCCCACGGCACGCGTGGGTCGCCCGCCGACTGCCATGGCAGTCCGTTCCCCCCTTCCGCCTCGGGCACGCTGAAGCCGAAGAAGTTCACGGTGTAGTTCCAGATTCCGTTGTTCTGTCGCGCCGAGTTCACGGAGCTCTCGATCGCGTAGGTGAAGCCCGTCGGGACCGCGGCGGCGGCGGCCGCGGCGCCGGCGAAGTTCCCCAGGTTCAGCAGGACGCGGCCGCGCCCGACGTGCGCGAGATTCGCCAGGTCCGCGCGCTGCTGCGTCGTGGCGAATGCGAGCGCCGAATCGAGCTTGGCCAGCGCCGTCGCGAGAATCTGCTCCCGCGTCTGCGGATCGCCGTACTCCACGACCCCGGCGTCGTTGATGCGGCTGAACGGCACGCCCGAGCAGAAGTTCTCGGCGAACAGCAGGTACGAGAAGGCGCCGATCGCGAGCGCCTCCGAGTGTCCTGCCGTGCCGGGATCGAACGCGTTGTACCGGTCGCTCGTCAGGTCGGCGGTCGCGCGCGCCTGGCTCAGGTCGAAGAAGACCCCCTTCACCGACCCGTTCCCCGGCGTGATCGTGCGCACGTCGACCCCCTGGCGGTCGGGGAACGTTTCCGCGTGGATGTACTCGTCGGACAGGAGGCCGGACATGTTCACCATGCCCTCGTGGCCGCCGTTCGAGAGATCGCCGCCGCCGCTGTAGGCGATCTGGAAGGTGGACAGCGTGCTCGCGAGGAGCTGCGGCAACGCCTCCTTCCGGTTCAGGGTGCTCGGATCCAGGACGTCGATGTCTTCCACGTCCAGCAGATCGTCCGGGTTGCAGGCGACGGACGCCAGCGCCACCATGAGCGCCGTCATCGCCCGCCACCCGCCTCGATATCCATGTGCTTGCATGGGAAGCCCACTCGTCTGAAGGTCACGGTTCGTCATGATTGCATCGTCCCGGTGATCACCACCCGATGTTCACGCGCGCCGTGAAGTATCGGACCAGCGGCTGCGTCAGGAATTCGGCGGTGCTGAAGTTCGAGGTCCCGTTGAAGTTGATTTCCGGATCGAAGCCGGTGTAATCGGTCCACGTGGCCAGGTTGCGCCCGGACAGGGTCAGGCTGAGATCCGAAACGCCCAGCCGGTTCGCCCATCTGCGCGGGGCGAGCGCGGTGACCGACAGCTCGCGCAGCTTCCAGAACGAGCCGTCCTCGATGTATCCCGCGTCGCTGGCGTCGAGCCCGAAGTTGGCGCGGGCGCTCGCCATCGCGCGCGCCTGCTCGGCCAGGCCGACCGACTTGTCGTTGGCCTCGCGGCAGTTCAGGAACACGGCGCAGCGGAACTGCGCGGTGGAGTTGTAGACCTTGAAGCCGCCACGGTAGTTGAGCAGCCCGCTCACGCGGAAATAGCGCAGGAAGGTGACCGTGGGCGTCACGCTCAGCTCGCGCGTCGGCAGCGGCTGGCCGAGGTAGCTCGCCGCGTCGTCCAGCTCGACCTCCTCCGGCCCGATGATGCCGTCGGCGTTCGCGTCCTCGTAGCCCAGGATCCGGCGCTGCCAGTAGCCGCCTAACGGCTGCCCTTCGGCGTGGCGCTGGATGAAGTCGCCGTTGTTCGCGCCCAGGCCGAAGAAGATCGTGTCCACGCCGGCCCCCAGGCGCACCAGCCGGTTCCGGTTGGTGGCGCCGGCCACGGCCAGGTCGAACTGCAGGTCCTGCCAGTCGAACACGTGCGCGTTGAGCATCAGCTCGAAACCCGTGTTCGTCACCTTGCCCAGGTTCTCGAAGCGTGTCGCGGCGCCGCTCGACGGCGGCAGGTTGCGCTGGATCAGCGCGTCCTCCGTCGTCTTGTCGTAGTACGTGGCCTCCAGGCTGATGCGATCGCGCAGGAAACCCACGTCCAGCCCCACCTCGTACTCGGCGGAGCGCTCGGGCTTGAGGGTCGGGTTCCCCACGTTCGGCCCGAGGGCCGCGCCCACGACGTCCACGCCTTCGTGCTTCACCGCCACCGCCGTGAAGAACGTCTCGGCGTTGCGGAAGCCGGGGCGCTGGCCCGACTGGCCATAGGAGCTGCGCAGCCGGAGCGAGCTCACCCAGTCGCTCTGCGGGAAGAACGACTCCTCGCCGATCACCCAGGAGAGGCTCACGGCGGGATAGTAGATGAACTTGAAGTCCTGCCCGAAGGCGGAGTTGTCGTCGCCGCGGAGCGCCGCGGAGAGGAAGAGTCGATCGCGCCACGAAAAACGCTGCTGCAGGTATCCGCCAAGCGTGATCACCTCGGTGTTCTGCGAGGTGATGGCAAAGCCGCTCGTGGTGCCGCCCACCGAGCCGGTGCCGCCGGCGACCCCCTCGCCGAACGCCTGCGTGCCGCGAACGAA
Source organism: Gemmatimonadaceae bacterium (assembly GCA_035454665.1). GTDB lineage: Bacteria > Gemmatimonadota > Gemmatimonadetes > Gemmatimonadales > Gemmatimonadaceae > DATIGO01. The sequence continues at coordinate 8,294 of DATIGO010000419.1, forward strand.
CTCGCCCACGTACTGCCCGCCCAGCGACGTCGCGGCTTCGAGCTCCGTCGCCATGCGGTACGTCGCCGTGGCATTCAGGTTGGTCGTGTACGTGTACAGCGAGTAGGGATTCGACGTGGCATTGCCGGTCGCGCGCCGATCCGGCGGAGGGATCAGGTTCGGGGGCGTCAGGGCCTGGTCGGTGCGGCTCGCGAAGTCCAGCCCGGTCACGCCGTTCAGGGTGAGCCACGACTGCGGCGCCCAGCGCGCGTCGAGCGAGCCCACCAGCCGGTCCACCGACTGATGCGTGAGGATCTGCTCGTAGACCGCCTTCGGGAAACTGAGGTATCCCCCGTTAGGTCCGTCGATCGGGTCGCGACCGAGCAGCCCGTTGCCCAGCGGACCCTGGTCGTTGTTGTCGTTCTGCGGGAGCTCGAGGCGGTGCGAGTGGTAGCCCGTCCGCACGCCCACGTTGAAGTTCGGCGCCAGCTCGCCCGTGACGTTCGCACGCAGCCCCACGCGACGGGACTGGTTGTTCGCGTACACGCCGTGCTCGCGGTTGTAGTCCCCGCCCAGGTAGTACTGCACGAGGTTGTTGCCGCCCAGCGCGCTCAGGCCGTACTGCTCGCGGAAGCCGTTCACGAACACGCTGTTGTCCTCGAGCGGATTGTAGGCGCGGAGCGAATCGGCCATGGGCACGCAGAAGCCCGCCCCCTGCAGCAGGAGCGCGCACCGCGACACGCGGTTGAGGCCGTCGGGCGTGGTGCCGATCTGCTGGTAGTTCGCCGGATACGCCGTCACCTCCGACAGTTGGCCGACGTCGGCGTAGACCGCCCACTGCGTCCGCCCCGCCCGGCCGCGCTTCGTGGTGATCTGCACCACCCCATTGGCGGCCGCGGTGCCATACAGCGCCGCCGCCGCCGGCCCCTTGATGATCTCGATGTTGTCGATGTCGGCCGGATTCAGGTCGTCCAGCCGCGTGGGGTTCTGCCCGCCCACACCGATCGTGGTACCGCCGGGATCGGCGTTCGCGCGCACCCCGTCGATCACGATGATCGGCTCGTTCGTGAGCGACACCGAGTTCGATCCCCGGATGCGGACCCGCGAGCCACCGCCCGTCGTGCCGCTCGTCGTCGTCACCACGACGCTCGGCGCACGTGACGAAAGGAGATCGCTCACGTTGTTCACGACGGTCTTGGGAACCGAGTCGGCGTTGATCGACGCCACCGAGTTGCCGGTCTCCCGGCGCCGCTCCATTTCGCCGGTGGCGGCCACGACGACCTCATCCAGACGGGCCACGGTGGCCTGGAGCGCGAAGTCGGCAGTGCCGGTCTGTCCCGCCGACACCTGCACGGTGGTGACGGCTGCCTCGTAGCCCAGGCGCAGCGCGCGCACCCGGACCGTCCCCGCGGGGACGTTCCCGAGACGGTACTGCCCGGAGTCGTCGGTGCGCGCCCCCCGCTGCGTGCCGACGATGAGTATCTGCGCCTCGGGGATCGGCGCGCGCGTGGCACGGTCGATCACGCGCCCCGAGATCGTTCCGGTCTGAGCCGCAGCCACCGCGGGCCAGGCCAGACCCAGTGCCCCAACGGCCGTCAGCAGACGGAAAGTTCGATGCATGTGTCCTCCTCGTTGATGGGACGTTCACGGACGCGGAACGGCCTAACGATTTGAAGGACACCGGTGCACCGCGGCGCGGCTACCGCGCCGGTACGAGGGGCGCCTGGCGGGAGGTAAGATGCACCACGCATCCGCGGGCGGCTCGTCCCCCCACGACACGGGGTGGTATGACGCATGCATCACTCGCGAGCGCGATCTGGCGCCGCGCGTGCACGCGTGAGTCCGCTTCGCGGTGGATGACGTCGCTTCGTGCGTCCACTCGCCCCGCGACGAGAACCACTCGGCGCGTCGTCAGACGCGCGGTGTCGGGGTGCGTGTCGCCCCGCGTGTGCTCGTGCTGTACGAGGCGTACCAAGGCGCGCGGGCGATGCCCCTGGCGTGGCCATCGTGTCGCGCATGTCCTTTTGACAACGAATGGAGGAAGACAGCATGCAAGCGTTCCCGATGCGCACCGTCCGTCGGCTCGCCGGTGTGTCCATGGCCCTCTCGCTGCTCGTCGCCGCCGGTTGCGACGACGACGACGACGATCCGATCACCCCGACCCCCGTGGCGACGGAGATCGAGGCCACGAGCGGCAACAACCAGACGGTGACCGTCAGCACCGCGGCGGCGCAGCCCCTCGTCGTGACTGTCCGCGATCAGAACGACGATCCGATGGCCAACGTGACCGTTACCTGGGCCACACCGACCGGCGGTGGCACGCTCAGCCAGACGTCCACCACCACCGATGCGAACGGCATGGCGCAGGTGACCTATACCGCCGGTGCGACGGCGGGCGCCGCGACCGTCACCGCCTCCGTGACGGGCATCACGACGCCGGCAACCTTCAACCTCACGGTGGCTGCGGCGGCGCCGTAGGGCTTCGATCAACGAGGTCCACGATCGATCGCAGTCGCCCTGCGGGGATCACGCGCGAGCGCGCCGGTCCCCGCAGTGCGTGTTGCCGCCGAGGCCCGCGGGGGCTGGCCGGACGGGCCGTTGCCGCTTCGGGCGCCCGTCGGCACCTTTTGTGTCATGCCAGAACGTCGCTACTCGGACGAAGAGGTGGCCGAGATCTTCGCGCGCGCCACCGAAGCCGAGCACTCGAGCCCGCGTCGCCTCGGATCTGCCGAGGGGATGACCCTCCACCAGCTTCAGGAGATAGGCAAGGAAGCCGGTATCTCACCGGAGCTCGTGGTGCTGGCGGCCCACTCGCTCGACGAGCCCGCGCAGCCCGCCGTGAAGAAGTTCCTCGGATTCCCCCTCGGCGTGGGGCGGACCGTCATGCTCGATCGCCGGCTCACGGACGATGAGTGGGAGCGCCTCGTGGTGGACCTGCGGGAGACCTTCGACGCGCGCGGCGTCGTGCGGACCGATGGCGCCTTCCGTCAGTGGACCAACGGCAACCTGCAGTGCCTCGTGGAACCTGACGGCGCCGGACAGCGGATCCGGCTCCGCACGCTGCGCAGCGGCGCCCGTGAGATGATGCTGGCGGGGATCGGGATCGCCGGCGTGGCCGCCATCTCAGCTTTCGCGGGCATGATCACGGTGGGATCGGTAGACCCGTTGAGCGCGGTCGGACGCGTGGGCGAGCTCTTCCTCATCGGTGGCGGCATCTTCGCGCTGGGCGCCTTCCGACTGCCATCGTGGGCGAAGCGGCGCCGCAAGCAGATGGACGAGATTGCCGATCGCCTCACCCTTCCGCGCTGATCACGCGATTCCCCACGACACGCGAAGCCCAGGCTGCACGCCAGGGTGAGCCGTCATGGTTGGGAATGCTGAACGAGCCCCGCGCCCGCGGCTTCGCGGCGCGCCGGGCTCCTGTGCGCCGCACGAGCGGTCCGCAGCGTTATGACGCTCACGGTGGGGCTCGCTCGGCGGACCGCCGCCGCGCATCGCGCTGATGCGCGAGACCTCACCTCTCCTGCCGGTATGCTGGATCTCCTCGGTCTCCAGGACACGCTCGTGGAAGTCCTGCTCGTGGACGCCCTGACCGTCACGGTGATCGTCGCCCTGCCTCACGCGCGTTCGACGCACCGCGCGCTCGCCGAGAGCCTGCGCACAGCGGAGCACGAGGGGCAGCTCGCGGAGCAGCGCGCGGCGGCGCTCGAGCCGTACGAGCAGGACGCCGCGCGCCTCCGCTCCGAGCTCGCGATCGCGCATCGCGAGTGGCGCGCCCTCGTGGGTTCGCGGGACCGGCGCCGGGGCCTAACGAGCGTGGAGCCGTCCGGCCCCGGTGAGGACCGAGCGGCGCGGAAAGCCCGCCCGCTGGTACGACCGTGCATTGCTCGATGCGTGTGGACCTCCGGCCTCAGTCGCGTGTGCGTCCGGGAATGCGCGTGAGTAGCGCCACCGTGATTACGGCCGCGGCCGTGGTCAGGATGATCAGAGCGGCCAGCGCCACGTGAAAAGAAACGGGCGCTGGCGCCGTGCGGCGCTCCGCGAGCATGGCGCCTTCGGGCCACGCCAGCATGGCAAGCGCGTACGCGGGAATCTGCAGTGGTCCTCCGGAGTGCTCGACGATGTACCATCCTGTCGTTGCCAGGAGGGCACGGAGCACCCCGAGTCCGAGCCCGATCCGGATCGCCGCATGCCAGAGCGCGCGCTCGCTGGATTGCCGTTTCAGGCGGACATACAGCGCGATGAGCGCAGCGACCACGAGAGCCGGCAGAATCAGGAGCAGCATGCCGTTGTATTGACGAGCCGCAGGGGACGGAGGATTCGCGGTCGTTGGCCACGCCGTTGGAGCAGGAACTCCTTTTCGCGATGCATCGCCGCGGGGTGGGACGTGCGTGGCGGCCGTCGTCTCGGCCCGCATTCCTCGGACGCGGCTCACTGGCCCACACCCGGCGGTTCGGCGCGCGGTGTCCCGCGGTGGAGCCGAAAGGTCCAGAGGCGGCGCCGCCGCGGTCACCCTGACCCGAAGAGCAGAGCACCTGCGTTCTCCTCCCTCTCCTGTGGCGGGCGCCGCCTGTCCGCGCCCCAGAAGGCGGGGCATTTGCACCAGAGCCGGTTCAACGCATAGCTCCCACCGGCGTCACCAACCAGCACGCGCAGCTCTTCATCGAGGAGCAGGAGGACACTGTCATCGACGCTGAGAAGCGACAGCGCCGGGCCCGATGGCGTGGGCATGAGTCGGTACACCTGCGCCTCAGGGTGGAACGGTGTGCCCCGCTGAACGCTCCAGGTGCCGCGCCTCGAAGTGCGCGTTCCCTCATAGAGGAACGTGTTCGGACGGCCGGTCTGCGCGTCCCGGAAGAGCGTCAGCTGCCATTTGATCTTCTCGCAGGTCTGCGCGGGGAATCCCGTGAACTCATTGGCAATCGGTCCGCACGGCGTTGTGCCGACGAACACCGCCAGGGCAGTAGAATCGGTCCCGGTGGATAGCATGGTCTTCGACCATGCCTTGGGCGCGATGGCCAGCCCGCTCAAGGCTGTAGCTGCCGCGGCTGCCATGCATACAGCGCTTCGACGCCGGCTCATAGGATCCTCGGTGGAGCTTCAGCCATGAGATGCCCCGATCGGGCCAGATGCTTGAACGCCGGGCCGTTCTACTGGCACAATAGCGTGCCAGGGGTTCATCCCACTCCGTGTCCACCGCGTAACACGCTGTATCGCAACCCGTGCAGGGGTGACGGTCGCGCCCGAGAGACATCGGGGTGACTCGGCGACAACGCGTCGGCTACGCCGGGCCACGCACCCCTTTTTCATGTTCTGCCGTCAGAGGTGTTGACCCATCGCGCACTCCCGCGTTTATGCCTGAAGTGGAATCGACCCGATTTCGTAGACACCTGGGTTACCTGGGCTGCAAGATTTCTTCTTCGTATTGGACGGGACTGCGATAACCTAACGAAGAATGGCGCCGCTGGCGGTTGTACCAGATCTCGATGAACTCGAACATGCTCGACTCGCCGCCGGGATCCTTGGAGGTTGCCTGCTCCCGCGCCAAAATGAGCCGGACCGGCCTGCGCCAAGGGAGCTGCTGTCGCACTGGATTCGGACAGCCGAGATCAAGGCGAGCGTGCCGAAACTCGCTGGCGGAACCACTCACCCCCGCCGTCGCAAGTGGGGCTCCGAGCGAGACTGCACACCCGATCAAGGCTGTGGCGCGAGCGGGTGGCTGGACCGACATCGCTACGATGATGTTGTATGACGAGCCGGATGCAACGGCGCTGTTGGCTGTGACCAGCGAAACAAGACAGCGCCGCGCAGCAGCCGCCGCCATAGCTCCAGTCCCTGTGCAGGGAGGCTGAGAAACGGGCACAGAAACTGGCCCACCTGCCCTCAACGCACAAAGCCCGACCGCATGCAAGATGCAGTCGAGCTTTCAGTTGCCCCTCCTGGGATCGAACCAGGACTCTCCTGATCCAGAGTCAGGCGTGTTGCCAGTTACACCAAGGGGCAGAATCCCACTCCGAATCCTAGCTCCTCTTTCGCCGAGCGGGGTAGCTAAGATACCCGACCCCGAATGCGCCCGGCAACCCCTGAGACCCCAGCTAAGCCTCAGCCGCACGGCCGCTTGCACCGCTGCGCCCTGCTGGCCGCCGGCGCGGCTGTCCTTACCGCCGCGCCCGCCTGCCGCCCTTCCATTGCGGCCTTCGGGCCATCGGCAGATGCCGCGCGACGCGCCGCCGACGCCGCCCTCACCGCCTTCGCCTACCGCTTCTACAACGTCGAGCGCGATCCGCGCTTCCAGCACGCACGCCGCCGCATCGCGCGAAGCGCTCTGGTGCCGTCTCGGCTCTACCACGACTCTACGCTCTGGTCCGTCGCGTCGGACGCCGATAGCTCGCGCACCCTCTTCGTCCGCTCCTGGTACGACAGCGCGCGCTACCGCTTCGTTCCGCTGCCGCGCGACTCTTCCCCGGTCCACGTGGGCGATCAGCGCCACGTGCTCCGTCTCGACTGGCTCGGGGGCGGCGACTACGAGTGGAACACCGCCGTCGAGCATGCGATCGGCCATGCCACACCCGCCGCGATCGCCGCGGCCATCGTCGCGACGCTCACTGCCGCCGAGGATCGCACGGGTGCCGCGGCGCGGGCCGACGCGATCGCCGCCTTCCCGCGCACGAGCACGCACCTCGCCCGGCTGTTCTCGATCGATACGCTCCTCACCGTCCCCGCGGACAACGGCGCCACGGACGTCACGTTAGGCTTCCGCTTCCGTCCTGATGGCGTGCGCGCGCGATATCCGTTCCTGGCCGCATATGTCGAGCGGTACATCATCCCCGCGATCTGGCGCATTCGCGTGACTGACCGCGCGGAGGCGACGTTCGTCGACCTGTCGGGACGTGACGGCCGCGTCACCGCGCGCCTCCGCTCCCGCGATCATCGCCTGGTTTCACTCGGCGCGGGCACCACGCCCCTCCCCGATTCGCTCATCCTCCACGCCGAGTTCTCGGCGAAATGGCGGATGTTCCGCGTGGGCTTCTCGCGCCTGCAAGGGGACTTCACGCTCGAGCGCGGGCCGAACGAGCGCGCCTGGATGTTCCGCTTCCGGCGCGAGCCGGCGTGGCAGCTGCCGCTCGCGACGCGGCACCTGATCCGCAAGCCGCTCCGGCGTCCCTTCGAGGACGGCGGCATCGAGCTCCGCCTCGCGATCCGCAGCGGCGACGGCCAGACCCTGAGCACACGCCATTCACGAACGGTCGTGAACGAAAGCGCGATCACCCGATGGCTCGGCGGCCTGGGCGCGTCGGCCTTCGGCGCGTTCGCCGGCCGGGCGGAGCTCGAGCAGAACTTGTTTCTTTACGAGATGTTCGCCGCGCTCAGGAACGACATCGCCGCCTGGAGGCCGTGACGCGTGAAGGGCACGCCGGAGAGATCCGCCTCATCCGGCCCTTCCGCCTGATCCGCGTCCAGAAAACGTACCCACAGCCCGGCCGAGGCAAGCGGAGCCCCGAACGTCCACGGGCGCGCCGAGTCACGACTCCGTGCCCCCCAAAACAAATCGCCGCCGATCCATCGGATCGCCGGCGTCTCCGCATGTATTCCCTCAGGGCTGCCACGCACACCGCCATTGGAACTCTACGTCCTACCGGACGGCGGCGGGCTGATTCCCTGAGGCGTTAGCCTCTATCTCACGATCTATGCCAGAACACGTACGGCTGACTTGCGAACCGAGTTGCAAATGGAGCTGAGGGGAGTCGAACCCCTGACCTCTGCAGTGCGATTGCAGCGCTCTCCCAACTGAGCTACAGCCCCGTGCTACCAGGAGCGCGCCACGGTGTTCCTCCGGTCGCACTCCGGCTGAACGATACGGCCCCGCGGGGGCGGGGCCGACGTTGGTCTGAAAGCTACCAACGACGGGCCGGAAGTCAACCAGCGGTCCCCTCTAACCTACCGCTACAGGACGACTTAAGCGCCTCGACGTAACGCCGGCCCGATGGCAAGGTCACGGGTCGGTAAAGTGCCAGCAGTGACGCCTGCAACCCGGCACCCGATGCCGATACAGGCGTCCCGCTCCGTCTTGCGGGACGCGCCGCGTGATCGGACCCGCGCCACGCCGCCGGGCCGGTGACCGCCGGGTTACTGGCGGCACCGGGCCCGCGCGTGTGTCGGCGTCGTGCCCTTCTGCCGTGCCGGAGTCCCGGGTTCAGGGCTCCGCGCGGAACTCGTCGGTCGGCGATTGCCGCTCGACGTCGCGCCGCGGCGAGCTCGCACCCAGCTCCCGGCTCACGGACACGGAGGCCTCGCGATCCGAGTACCGCTGTTGCGTGGCACCGCCAACGTTGCCCGAGGCGCCAACGCGGGCGCGCGATCGTCCGCGCGCTTCGCCACCCTCGCGGCCGATCGCCGCCATGTGCGCGCGATCGCGGCTCACGACTTCCCCACCCTTCCGCCCAGCCTCACGCGCTTCGTCAGACGTCCACTCGTGGGCCGTGCCCTTCGCGTGCGCGGCCTTGCCACCCTTGCTGGCAATCGCGCGCTGACGCGACGGATCCATCGAGGCGAATCCTCTCTTGCTCTTCCCGCTCATAAGCCCTCCCACAGGCAATCGAGTCGGGTACCCCTCACGCGCTGGAACTCTCCGTTCCGGCGCCGCACCGTGCGCGCCCCTGCGCGCACCCTGGTCCTTCGCACCTTACCACTTACCGCCGTACCACTGCTGCACCTGATTGCACCTTCGGCACCGCTCCCCTCCACCCCCCGTTCCACCCACTGCACCCATGCACTCAACTGCACCCGTCTGCACTCATCTGCAACAGCCTTGCACCGATCAGGAGCCGCTGGCGACCTGATCGGCGGATGCCCTGCTCAACCTTGTGACCCGCCGCGTGCGGGTCTGCGAGATGGATCACATTTCCCGCCACAGTATATTCGTCAGATGTCCCTAACTCTCACGTTTCTCGGTACTTCCGCGTCACGACCGACCGTCGAACGGAACACGCCGTCGATCGCACTCATCCGTGAGGGCGAGACCCTCCTCTTCGACTGTGGCGAGGGGACCCAGCGGCAGATGATGCGCTACGGCGTGTCCTTCAACCTCGGCGACGTCTTCTTCACCCACTTTCACACCGACCACTTCCTTGGAATCGTTGGCCTGCTCCGCACGATGTCGCTGCAAGGTCGAACCGACCCGCTTCGCGCCTGGGGTCCGCGGGGGGCCGCCCGCGTCCTCCGGCGTGCCGAGCTCATCGGTGCGGACCGCGTCGCCTTTCCACTTCAAGTGCGTGAACTGGCGCCGGGCGACGAGGTGCCACGCAAGGATTACGCCATTCGTGCCTTCCCCCTGGAGCACCGCGGCACTCCCTCGTTAGGCTACGCCCTCGTGGAAGAGGAACGGCGCGGGCGATTCAATCCGGACCTCGCGCGCGACCTCGGGATCCCCGAGGGTCCCCTCTGGGGTCGCATTCACCGCGGCCAGGCCGTCACCCTCCCGGATGGACGGACCATCGACCCCCACGTCCTCGTGGGCGCCCCGCGCCCGGGGCGTCGCGTCGTGCTCACCGGCGACACCCGCCCTTGCGCCGCCACCCTCGCTGCCGCCGACGATGCCGACATCCTCGTCCACGAGGCGACGTTCGCCGACGAGGAGGCCGCGCGCGCCGTCGAGACGGGCCACTCCACCGCCCGCGAAGCCGCGGACCTCGCGGCCCGCGCCCGCGCGCGCCGCCTCGTCCTCACCCACGTCTCTGCGCGCTACTCCCGCGACGTCGGCGACCTCGAACGCGAGGCCCGTGCCATCTTCCCCAATACCACCGTGGCTCGCGACGGCATGGAGATCGACGTCCCCTTTCCCGACGAGCCGGCCCAGTCCCTGGCCGACGGCGCCACTGCGCGCAGCGGGCGCTCCTGACTCATCCGTAAATGGCCGACGGGACAGAAGGGCCCGTCACACAAATCCGCAACCCCTGGTCCCTGGTCCGTTGGACCTACTCCCTGGAGAAGTACCCCGGCCACTCCGTATGCACGGGCATCGACCGCCGGAACAACGCGGCGATGTCCCGGTCGGACAGCGCGTCGATGACCTGGCCGGGCGTGAGCCGCGCGCGCGGATCGCTCGACTCGGGCATGTGCGAGTTGTACCAGGCATAGCGATCACGCCGAGCACTCGCGCCGTTGGGGTGCCTGAAGCTGATCATCGCGCTGCTGAAGCTCGGGACCTTCACGTCGACCTTCCAGCGCGTACCGTCCGGCGATTCGAAGAAGCGCATACCGTTGGATCACGTTGATCAGGAGAGTCCGGTCCTGCCGCTCAGGAACCCTGGAGCATCGGGATCAGCGGCTGCCGACCGGCGAATCCGTCCTCCACCTCGTGCCACCACGCCACCGATTCCTCGCCCAGCTTCCAGCAGAGATAGATCAGCCGCCCGTCGAGTTCACTGGGGAAGTCCACGAGCCCCAGCTCGAATCCCTTGAACTCCACGTCGAGCTCGCGCAATTCGCCCATGAACCCCTGGATCTCCGCCGCGAGGCGCTGCGTCTCGCGCTGCAGCTCCTCGGCGCGCGGCGACGGCCGGTCGGCGCGACTCTCCGCCGCCGCGAGCTCGAACTCCTGAACGCTGCGCGCCCACGCCCGGTGCGTCTGCACGATGTCGCGGACGATCCGGCCCACGAGCGGGAGCATCCGGTTGGCCTGTTCCACGGTGAATCGACGCGGCGTCGGGATCATGGGAGAAGCCTGTGGCCCACTCGGCGTCGCGGTCAAGAGCAGGCCGGCCACGGTCGGACGGATCAGGCGCGGCGCGGCACCTGCTCTTCGGCCTGCCGCTCCTCCAGGCGACGGCGGCGGCGCTCGGCGGCCGCCGCATAACGTCGCTGCTCCTCCGGCGTTTCCGGCCTGAGCGCCGGCACCTCGACCGGCCGCCCGGACTGATCCACGGCCACGAAGGTCAGGTAGCAGGAGTTGGTGTGCCGGCGCCGGCCAGTCAACAGATCCTCCGCCTCGACACGGACGCCGACTTCCATTGAGCTGCGACCGACGTAGTTCACGCTCGCCCGCATCACGACCAGGTCCCCCACGTGGATCGGCTCGCGAAAGTCCACGCGGTCGATCGACGCCGTCACGCACGTCATCCGGGCGTGCCGGATCGCGGCCACCGCCGCCGCCGTGTCCATCATCGCGAGAACTACGCCGCCGAAGACGTGCCCCAGGTTGTTCGCGTGCTGGGGCATCATGATCTCGGAGGTCTCGTGCTGCGACTCCCGGACGGCGCGCGAGCCGCGCGCCGACGACGACGCGGAGGATGAAGTGCTGGTCACGGTTGATGCGGGATGGCGGGAACAGACGGTCGCTGCGTGGCACGCGCAACCGACGCGACGCCCCGGACCGTCGGCTCGACGTCCAGGCTGGCCGTGGCTCGCGGGGCGTCACTGTAGCGCGCCGCCTCGTCGAACGCCCGGGTGAGCGACCGGCGGCTCGCCGCATCGATCGGCGGCGCGTCGAGGCGATGCACCCGCCACACCGGCACGGGAACCGGTCCGATGGGCCACTCCTCGCCCGATGCATCGCGCAGGAGCAGCAGTGCGGATGCCGCAAACGAGTCGTACTGAACCACCACGTCGTAGCCGGGGGGGCGCGTTCCCTTCGGATTCGACTCGCCCGCTGCGTCCCAGACGTCCTGTTCTTCACTGGTCGTCGTCGGAAGCGTTCGCGCGATCTCGTTCCACCACGTACCCGGAGGGATCTCGATGGGTGGCAGGGGGAGCGCGCTGCCGCCGGCGTCCCGCCCGCTCCCCGGCGCCAGGAACGCCAGGGCGGGCTTGCTGTCCTCGGTGATCACGAGCGAGAAGCTCGTCGAGTCGAACTCGAAGTCGGACAGGAGGCGCGCGGCCGCGCGGGCGCGGTGGTCGTCGGAGCGCTCGACGGAATCGCGCATCGTCGCGAAGGCGGCGCGGCCGGCACGCAGGATCTCGGCACGCAGGCTGTCGGGGACGAGCTCGGCGAGCGCGACCGGCCGACCCGCGCGGAGATCGATCACGAAGCGCCGCGTGAGGTGCCGGTCCTCACCCGACGCGAGCTCGACGTCGAGGTGCTGCTCGATCACGGCGAAGGGGCCGAGTACGTGCACGATCTCGGTGTCGGTCGTCGCCACGTTCGCGGGATCATCGGCCGCCTCCTCGTCCGGCGCGAGGCGACGATCGTTGGGATGGCTCGCGGCATAGACGGACGCGATCGCCGCGATCGTCGTGTCCTGGAAGACCGCCAGCGAGTCCCCGCGCAGGAGATCGCGACGGTACACGCGCTGGCCGACGAGGATGGCGTCGAAGAACGAGTGGTCGTCGTCGGTCACGTAGAGTTCGTGGAACCGTCCGTCGAGCTGCGCCAGGAGCAGCGGGGCGCGGCGCACGTGCGTGCGGCCACCCCGCGACACGGTCCAGAAGGTGGAATCCCCCGCCTCGATGAGAAAGCTCGCCGTCGGCGGCGCGTGCGCCACCGGGCGATCGCAGGCCGTGGCCGCCAGGGCCAGCGCGGAAGCAAGGGCGCACCGCCTCACGAGTCGGGGCGCTCGCGCGCGCCACTGCGGTCCATCGCGCTCTCGCGACCTGCGGCGCGTCCACCGCGGCAGACGCATCAGGTCGCGCCGCGCGCGATCTCGCGAACGCCCTCCACCAGCCGCTCGATTTCGTCGATCGTCGTGTAACACGCGCATCCCGCGCGCACGACGCCATCGGGACCGACGCCGAGGCGCTCGATCACCGTGCTCGCGTAGAAGTCACCGTGCGAGACGAAGATCCCGCGCGCGGCGAGCGCGCCCGCCACCGCGTCCGCTCCCACCCTGTCCACGGTGAACGCTACGGTCGGCGTGCGCGGGCGGCCGGGAGCCGGACCGAAGCAGCGGACGCCGGGAATCTCCTGGAGCCCGGCCCACAACCGCCGCACGAGCGTGTCCCCGCGCGCATGCAGCGCGCCCATCGTGTTCACGAGGAGGTCCCGGCGCCGCGTTCCGGTGCTCAACGACGCGAGGAAGTCCACCGCCGCGGCCGTGCCGACGATCCCCTCGTGGTTCTGGGTCCCGGTCTCGAAGCGCTCGGGAATCGCGTCGGGCGCCGGCTCGAGCTTGGGCACATCCAGTGCCGCCAGGCGCTCGGATCGCCCGAAGAGCACGCCGGCGTGCGGGCCGTAGAACTTGTACGACGAGCACGCGAGAAAGTCGCACTCCATCGTCCCAACGTCGATCGCTGCGTGCGCCGCCAGGTGCACGGCGTCCACGAACGCAAGCGCCCCCGCATCGTGCGCGAGCCGGACGGCGGCGCGCACGTCGGTGATGGTGCCGAGCGCATTCGAGGCCGCCCCGATCGCCAGAAGTCGCGTGCGACGCGACATCGCCCCCTCCAGGGCGGCCCAGTCCAGTTCGCCCGTGTCCACCTGGAACGGCACGCTCACGACGGTGACGCCGCGCTCGCGCTCGAGCGCGCGCCACGGCGCGATGTTCGCGTGGTGATCCAGGTCGGTGACGACGATTTCGTCCCCCGGCCCCCAGCCCCGCCCGAGCGCGCGCGAGAGGTGGAAGGTGAGCGTCGTCATGTTGTTGCCGAAGGCGATCTCCTCGGGCCGTGCGCCGAGGAAGTCCGCCACCGACTGGCGCGCGGCGTCGATCGCCGCGTCGGTCTCCGCGCTCGACGGGTAGTTCCAGTGCGTGTTCGCGTTATGCAGGAAGAGGTAGTCCCGCATGGCGTCGGCCACGGCGCGCGGGACCTGCGTGCCGCCGGGACCGTCGAAGTACGCCACCGGCTCGCCACCGTGGCGCCGCTCCAGCGCCGGAAAGTGCCCTCGGATCGCCTGCACGTCCGCCACCGCCACGGGTGCCTGGGGCGACGCCGGGGTGACCGCCGGCTCGATCGACGCGTGCGCCGTCATGTGCCACCTCCGATCGGCTGCCCGGCCAGGCGCTCCACCACCTTCACGGCCTCGACATGGTCGGCCTCCTCGCCCAGCTCCTGCCGGGCCAGGCGCAGGAGCTCCGAGGCAAGCTGCAGGAGCGGCGACGCCACCCCATGCTCGCGCGCGAAGTCGGCGGCGATCCGCACGTCCTTGTCCAGGAGCGCGAGGCGAAACGTGCGTGGAAAGGCGCGCGTCATCACGCGCTCGGGAAAGAGATTCATCGAGGCGTTGGAGCGGCCACTCGACGCGTTGATCACGTCGAGCGCCGCGCGCGTCGGCACGCCAGCCTTCTCCAGCGCCACGAACCCCTCGGCGAGCGCCCAGATGTGGATACCCAGCATGGCCTGGTTCACCGCCTTTACCGCGTGCCCCGCGCCCACGGGACCGCAGGGCACGATCTTCTCGCCGAATGCCTCGAGCACCGGCCGCACGCGCTCGAACGTCTCGGTTTCTCCACCGCACATCACGGCCAGCTTCCCCTTCTCCGCGCCCGACACGCCGCCGCTCACGGGTGCGTCCACGAAGCCCACCCCGCGTGATACGAGCCGCGCCGCGATCTGTCGCGACGTGGCGGGGTCCCCCGAGGTGCAGTCGACGAGCACCGAGCCGCTCGCCATCGCGGCCAGGAGTCCGTCCTCGCCGTTCAGCAGCGCCTGCACTTCGCGCGACGTGGGCAGGCAGGTGATGACGACCTCGGCGTCGCGCGCGGCGTCGGCGGGCGTGCGCGCCGCGCGTGCGCCGAACTCCCGGGCGAACGCCTCCGCCCGCGAGCTCGTGCGATTCCAGACCGCGAGCCGGTATCGCGAGGCCAGGTGCCGGGCCATCGGCGCGCCGATGGCGCCGAGTCCCAGGAAGGCGACGTTCATGACCGAATGCGTGGGGAGGTAAGGGGGGGAAGGTGGCCGTCCGAGGAAAGCTCGCCGCGCGGAGATGGCGGGGAAAGAGGGAGCCGGGAGGCAGCCGGATCGAGCCGTCCCCGCAGGGCTCACGTCCCCGCCGGTATTGCCGCTATTCTGGAGACAGACGAGTCACCGGGCCGAACCTCACGATGATCACCACGCTGCGCATAGCCGGGATGCCCGCGGTGCACGCGATCCGCGGCGTCTACACCGCGCTGACGGCGGTGGAAGGGATCACGGCCGTGGATGTGCGCCTGGGCGCGGCGACCATCGAGCACGACGGCCGCGCCACCTCGGCGGCCCTGCGTGCCGCGCTGGAGGCGGCGGGCTACGCGGTCCTGGAGCTGCGCGAGGAGCCGCGGAGGCTCAATATCGCGGACTAGCCGACTGGAGACAGGCGTGTGTCATCCTGCGCTCTCACACCCTGCTCACAAGCTGAGCCAATAGCTCGCCTTGATCAGGAACGTATTCCTCGGATACGCGCCGAACAGGTTCCGGTAGTCGCGCATCCCGGTGAACTGCCCGCGGTCCTGATCGTACTGTTCCCGCCCCTGCTGCCAGACCAGGTAGAGCGTGGAGCCGGGGAGGTACTCCCACCGGATGACGGTGTTGGAGCGGAACTGCTTGAAGTTGAAGTCGTATGCGGAGGGATCGTTGCCGAGCGGGAACGGCCGGAAGCGCGTATCGAAGTCCCGGCTGCGGGCATCGGCGACCTCGCGCCAGTCGGAGTACTCGCCGGCGGAGACGAACGGCTGACCGTAGAACTGGACTGACAGCGTGGGCGAGGCCGTGAAGTTGAGGCGCGTGGTGAGCGACAGGGTCTTCTGCTCCAGGTGCCCCACGGTGTAATGGGTGGTGTCGATCCCCACGGCGCCGAAGTTGCTGAGCCACTGCCGGTCGTCGACGTTGCGGCTGTAGTTCATACCTAACGACGCCGAGAAGCGGCTGGCCACGCGCAGGTTCACATACGGACCCACGCGCCAGTTGAACGAGCGCCCGCCGTCGCTCTTGTTGTATCCCATGTCGAGACCAGGCACAAGCGAGCGGCGCGAGTCGCCCGAGATGCCGAACCAGCTGTTCAGGTTCGCATCCTCGCGCAGCGCGGGGCCGCCGCGGAGGCACGAGCCGCAGTAGCTGGGTCGCTCGCTGCCCACGCCGGCGTACATGAACCACATGTTCTTGAAGTTCACGTTGAGGTTCACGTTGCCGCCCACGCCGGTGTTCATCCCGTCCACGAAAAAGCCGTTCCACTGGTTGAAGTTGATCTGGAGCCGGCGGTAGAACGCCTTCGGCTCCTGGAAGACGAACGCGAACCAGTTCGACCAGCCCATGCTGTTCACGTTCGTCATGAAGCCCACGTCGTTGATCTCGAGCCCGGGGGACTTGTACCAGCCGCCGGTCCAGAAGCGCGTGATGCCGCCGCCGTCCTTGTTGAGGCCGATGTTGAGCCCGTAGCCGGAGAGGCTCGTGCGGGTGGGATCGTAGGCCAGGTCGTCGTCGGGGCGCTGGTACAGGTGCACCGAGCTGCGCTGCGTCGCGGCGATCGCCTCCTCGGAGCCGCGCACCACGCTGCCGACCATGTTCCCCGAGAGGTTGTACGGACTGGTGGCGCCGAAGCGGTGGCGGAAGTCGATCCCGCCGGTGTACGCCTCACGCCGGAGGTACGGCTCCCCGCGCGCGTCGAGGTCGCGGTGGACCGCCGTCAGGATCGCGCCGATCCCGCTCCGCCCCTGCCGGAGGTCCTGGTTCACGCGCGCCACGAAGTAGTTGCTGCGCGGCTCCACGACCAGCGTATCGCCGACCATTTCCTGATCGGCCACGGCGTTCAGGATGCCCACCGACGTGCCCGACGGCAGCCGCCCCGTGATCTTTGCCGCCCCGAGAATCGTCGTCGCCGTCGGCACGCTCGCCGGCTCGCCGCTCAGGAACCCGAGCTGCGGCGCCCGGCCGATGCGCCGCGAGTAGAAGAGCCCCGTGCACGAGCCGTCGTTGCAGTCCTGGTCGAAGCGCAGGATTCCCGTGCCCTCGAGAAAGAACGGCCGCCGCTCGCCGAAGAACTGCTCGAAGGCCGAGAGGTTCAGCACCGCCGGATCCGCCTCGACCTGCCCGAAGTCGGGGTTGATCGCCGCGTCGAGCGTGAGGTTCGACGAGAGCCCGTACTTGATGTCCGCTCCCACCGTGCCGCGCTGCGTGCGGCCGAAGTCCGCGCCGCGCTCCACGGTCTGGTTCGCCTGCACCGAGTAGGGCAGGACCTCGAGCCGCCGCGGGCTCGCGATCCCCGTGATCCCCTGCATCTCCCCCAGCTGTGAGGCGATGCCGAACTGCGACCGCCGCCACAGCGGCCAGCTCGACCGCTCGTTCGTGCGTGCGATCTCGCGATGCACCGCCACGCCGAACGTGTGCGTTTCGCGCTGCGGGTAGCGCAACTGACTCAGGGGGATCCGGAATTCCGCCAGCCAGCCGAGCGAGTCGATCGTCGTCTGCACGTCCCACACGGCATCCCAGGAGATGTCCTCCTGGCTGTCGTTGTAGAGGTACAGATCGCGCTTCACGCCGGCCGGGTTCACCATGAACTGGTAGCCGGTCCGCCTGTCGTGATACGAGTCCACGATCACGCGGATGTAGTCCGACTGCGTGCGCTCGTCGCGCCGCGAAAGGAGCGCCATGATGCTGTCGGGTCGCGGGTCGAAGGCCCGCACCAGCACGTACAGGTTCCGCTCGTCGTACGCGAAGCGTGCCTCGGTGCGCATCGCCGGCTCGCCGTCCTCCACGGGATCGAAGACGCGGAACCCGTCCACGGCGGGCGCCTCGGCCCAGGCCGCATCCGCGCCCACGCCGTCGATCGTGATCGCCGACGTGGCCTTGATCGCGCGCGCCACCGTCGCGGCACTGGGCCGCGGCGCGTCCCCCCGCCTGACGAGTTGCTGCGCGCCCGCCGGCACCGCGGCGAGCGAGAGGAGAACGGCGGAGGCGATCACTCGTGGGAGGACGGGCATGGCACGCACTCGAGCGGACGAAGGTGAATCGTACGGGAGGGATCGTAATCGAGGCCGCGCGATCCGCGCCCGCGTCACGACGTGATGGGACAGCCTGTGCCGGCGAACGGTTGGCACGCGGGGATGAGGCGTCCTTGTTGCGCGGAAACGACAGCCGTAACTTGCCCGCGCCCCATCCCTCCCTGTGCATGCCACCGTGCATGCCGCCCGCAGGCCTCAGGCAGCAGGACGCGACGTATGATGCCGCCACCGCACAACCCCGATCGCCCCGTCGCCGCGCTGCTCGCGCCCGACATCCTCGTCATGCTCGACGAGTCGCCGCAGGACGTGGCGCTCGAGACCGAGGACGTGCACCCGGCTGACCTCGCCGACGTCGCCGAATCGATTCCACCCGAGCGCGTCGCCGAGTTCCTGCGCGCCCTCCCCGCCCCGCGCGCCGCGCAGGTGCTGGGCTACATGGATGAGGAACTGCGGACGCAACTGCTCGAGCACATGAGCACCGAGCTGGCCGCTCAGCTCGTCTCCGCCATGCGACCGGATGACCGCGTGGACGTGCTCGAAGCGCTCGAGGAGGCGACGGCCGACGAGATCCTCTCCGATCTCCCCGCGGAGGCGCGTCAGGAGACCGAGCGGCTCAGGCAGTACGAGCCCGACACCGCCGGTGGTCTCATGACGACCGAGTTCGTGTCGGTCCCGATCCATCGCACGGTCGAGGAGGCGCTGGCCGACGTGCGCGCAGCCGCCCGCTCGGGGCGCAAGGAGGCCATGCACGCAATCTACGTCGTGGACGAAGAGGGACGCCTCGTCGGCGTCATGTCGCTGCGCGAGCTGCTCGCGGCGCCCGAAGGGGCACGCGTGGCCGATATCATGAACGAGGCCCTCGTCACCGTGCCCGCCGCGGCCGATCGCGAGGAGGTCGCACGCGTCACCTCCGAGTACGACCTGGTGGCGATCCCTGTGACCGACGGCTTCGGTCGCCTCGTGGGCGTCATCACCGTCGACGACGTGATCGACGCGATCGTCGACGAGCAGACCGAGGATGTGCAGCGATTGGGAGCCGTGCAGCCGCTCGAGGAGCCCTACTTCCAGGCCGGCTTCTGGGACGTCGCGCGCAAGCGCGTGGTGTGGCTCGTCATTCTGTTCCTGGGCGGGCTCTTCACCGTGACCGCGATGCGGCGCTACACGGCGTTCATCGACGCGGTCAAGGCCCTCGCCTTCTACGTTCCCCTCATCATCAGCTCGGGCGGCAACTCCGGCTCGCAGTCGGCCACGCTCATCACGCGTGCCCTGGCGGTAGGCGACGTCGAGCTGCGGGACGTGCTGCGGGTGCTGCAGCGCGAGCTGGGGCAGGGCCTCATTCTGGGGAGCGGCCTCGGCCTGATCGCCTTCGCCTCGGCGATGATCCTCGGCCTCGGCATCCCGGTCGTGATGGTCGTCGCCCTCTCGCTCGTGCTCGTGGTCCTCGTGGGCACCGTGGTCGGCGCGATGCTTCCGCTCTTCCTGAGGCGGATCGGCATCGATCCCGCGATCGCGTCATCGCCGTTCGTGGCGTCGGTCGTGGACGTGACCGGAATCGTCATCTACTTCACGGTCGCGGGGCGGATTCTCGGACTCCGATAGCTCGCGCGCCGTTCACGGTGCTGCATGGGACGCGCAGTCCAGGGCGCGTGGAAAGCCGGGGGCGCTAGTCCCCCACGCCAGCCGGCTCTGCCACGCTCCCGGGGCGCGGCGCCTCCGCCGACAGCGCATCGGATGGCATGTCGTCGCCGACGATACCCGTTTCGAGCCAGACGTGCTCGCCGCGCAGCACTTCCTGGGCGAGCTGGTACAGCGCGCGGTCGTTGCGCCCGTACAGATCCGCGAAGTTGCGCCGGATGCGCCGGCGCGCGTCGCGGCAGAAGATGTCCGCCAGCCGGTACGCCTCGCGCTGGCCGCGCTCCGCGAGCATCCGTGCGCGCACGCAGGCCGCCGCCATCGCGTACAGGTCGGCCCCGATGTCCACCGCGCGGAAGAGCACCATCTGCCGGCGCTCCAGCTTCGGGCCGAAGCGCACCATGGCGTGGAAGAGCGACCGCCCCAGCCGGTTCGTCATCCGGTCCACGAAGCGCAGATGGTTCGCCACGGATCCGAAGCCGCCGACCGAGGCCGGGCGCAGGGCCGCGAGCCACCGCAACGGATACCAGCCCGCGTAGAACGGCGCCGCCGAGCCTAACGCCTTGAGTCGCTGCGACAGCGTGGACTCGGGATTCACGATCGGGAAGGCCGTGGCAAAGTGCTTGTCCACCGCCTCGCGCGCGATGAAGAGCCGCATGATCTCCGACGTCCCCTCGAAGATCAGGTTGATCCGGAAATCCCGCAGCGCCCGCTCGACCGGGATCGGCTTCTCCCCCCGGGCCTTGAGCGAGTCGGCCGTCTCGTAGCCGCGCCCGCCGCGGATCTGCAGTGCGTCGTCGACCAGGCGCCATCCGGTCTCGGTATTCCAGAGCTTCGCGATCGCCGCCTCGAGACGGATGTCGTAGCCGCCCTGCTCGTACAGCGCCGTCGACAGCTCCGCGACCGCCTCCATGGCGAACGTATCCGCGGCCATCCGGCCGATCTTGTGCGCGATCGCGTCGTGCTTCCCGATCGGCTGTCCCCACTGCACACGCTCGTTCGCCCATTCCCGCACCACGCGGACCATCGCCTTCGCGCCGCCCACCGTGCTCGCGGGCAACGACAGCCGCCCCGTGTTCAGCGTCACCAGCGCGAGCTTGAGCCCCTTCCCTTCGCCCCAGAGAATGTTCTCGCGCGGCACGCGCACGCTCGTGAAACGGATCACACCGTTCTCGATCGCCTTGAGCCCCATGAAACGGCACCGGTGCACGACCTCCACACCCGGCGTGGCCGCGTCCACGATGAACGCCGTGATCTGCTTCCGCGGCTTGCCGTCGCGTCCCGGCACGTCCGGCGTCCGCGCCATGACCACGAACAGCTCCGCGCGCGTCCCGTTCGTGATCCAGAGCTTCTCGCCGTTGATCAGGAACTCCTTCCCGTCCGGCGTCGGCGCGGCGGTCGTCGCCATGTTCGCCGGATCCGAACCCGCGTCCACCTCGGTGAGCGCGAAGGCGCTGATCGCCCCCTTCGCGAGCCGCGGGAAGAAACGCCGCTTCTGTTCCTCGGTGCCGAAGAGCGACAGCGGCTGCGGCACGCCGATCGACTGGCTGGCCGAGAGCAGCGCGGTGAGACTCCCGTCCTTCGACGTCACGAGCTCGATGGCGCGAATGTACGTCATCTGTGACAGGCCGAGACCGCCGTACTCGCGCGGAATCTTGATCCCGAACGCCCCGATGTCGCGCAGCTCCTGCACCACCGCCTCCGGGACCTCGCCCGTGCGGTCGATCTCGTCGGAATCGACGCGCTCGAGGAGCTCACGCAGGCGCCCGAGGAACTCCGCGCCGCGACGCGCCTCGTCGGGATCGTCGCGCTGCGGGTGCGGGTGGATCAGGTCCAGGCGGAAACGCCCCAGGAACATCTCCCGCACGAAGCTCGGATGCGTCCACTCGGTCTCGCGGGCGGCTTCGGCGACGTCGCGCGCTTCCTTCTCGCTGGCCAGCCCGGGCGTGGTTTCGGTCATCGCAATGCCCTGCCTCTCGGAATGCGAGCGCCGGCCCTCGCCGGCCCCCTGCGTGAATCCTACCCCGTCGGGCCCGGAAGGGGTCGGGCGCCCTCCCCCCGGCTCCGCCCGCGACCGCGCTGCCGGTCACGCAGCACGACCATCGCCGTGCCGACCAGGCCCACCAGGGCAAATCCAAACCACTGCACGGCGTATGCGCGGTGTGATCCCTCACCGAGCGGCGGGGGCTCGGCGCGCACGGGGGTCCCCGAAGCGGCCGCAGCGGCCACTCCCGAGTCGCGCTGCTGCACCAGCACCACCGCGTGGATCGGGTACGGCACGCGGGCGCGGATGGAATCCAGGTTGAGTCGCCTCACGGCGCGCTCGAAGCTCGGCGTCCTGACCGGGGCTGGCTCGCGGGAGAACTCCTCGACGAAGCCCTCGACGTGCGCCTGTTCGGGCTCCCGCCATCGAACGAGGTCGACGCGCACGCCATCCGCCGAATACACCCACCCCCGGTTCACCAGCACCGCCGTGTCACTGCCGGTGAGGCGGAGCGGCGTGAGGATGTGCACGCCTGGCGACCCGAGGCGCGATCGCCCCGCGAGTACCAGCTCGTGCGCGAAGTCGTAGCGCCCCTCGGCCCAGGACCTCCGGAAGCGGACGCCCGTGTCGGCGGGCAGCGCCGTCACGGGAGCCGGGGGAAACCGGAGCCGCTCCACCACGGCGGCGTTGCGCGCCTGGCGCTCGCGCAGCCGCGAGACCTGCCAGAATCCGAGCCGCACGCAACCTAACGAGACCGCGATGGCGAAGACCGCGAAGAAGAGCGTCCGCCGCGCCATGTCACGCCATGTCAGAAGAGCGACATCTGTTCGCCCAGCTGGTCCGGCTCCACCACCGGCTGGCCCAGCCGGCGCTGGAGCTGCCGCGCCGACGCCGGGCTGTGCCCCGCGAAGTGGTTGTTGAAGTATCCGTAGACCGTGCGGACGCGCGTCACGAGCGCGGGGAGTACCGTTGCCCACGCCTCGAGCTCCCGCGACCGGTCCACCTGGATGCGCGAGTAGTCCACGAGATCCCGGTTGGGGCCCATCCACCGGATATACGAGAAGTCGGCCGTGGGTCGCTCCGCGAGCTGGAGCATGATCCGCCGCGGGATCCAGCGCCCGTCGGCCAGCGCCAGTGCCACGTTGTGTTCCGCCAGGAGCGCGATCACGCCATCGTGGATCCACCCCCGCTGCCGAAACTCGACGGCGACGGAAACGTCACGCGGCAGGCCCGGAAGGAAGCCGGCAAGCGCCGGCAGCTCGGACGGACCGAAATCCGGGCCGAGCTGCACGAGCACCGGACCGAGCTTGTCGCCCAGTTCCCGCGCGCGCTCGAAGAAGAGGGACACCTGGTCGGCCGAATGCCGCAGCCGATTCTCGTGCGTGATCTCCTGCGGCAGCTTGAGCGCGAAGGTAAAGCCCTCGGGGGCGCGCTCGGCCCATCCGCGAACCGTCTTCGCCGGCGGGATCGCGTAGAACGTGGAGTCCACCTCGACCGTGTCGAATGCCCGGGCGTACACGCTCAGGTAGTCGACGGGGCGTGTGCCGGTCGGATAGAAGGGGCCGACCCAGGCATCGTAGTTCCACCCCTGGGCGCCGATCCGAATGCGGCCTCTCATGGCCTGAATCGGTATCGGAGGCCGCCGTGTGTCAAGCGAACGCCATGACCTGCCAAGACTTGGACGTTGCGGGCCGGAAATGGTTGACCTCGGGCTATCGATATGATATCATGATGATACCAACCCTCTCAGGAGCCTACTTCCGATGATGCGCGAGATCCGGCAAAAGGCAGCCAACGGTCTCCTCCTCGCCTTCGTGTTCCTTTCGATCGAGGCGGTCGCGGTCTGGCGCATCATCGTCGCCGCCCAGGCCGAAGATGGTCGCCAGGTCGCCTTCTGGATCGTCGTCCTCGTCCTTGGCGCGTTCGGCCTGGCAGGGCTGTTCATCGTGCAGCCCAACGACGCGAAGGCCCTGACGCTCTTTGGCAAGTACACGGGCACCGTGCGCGACCAGGGGCTCTGGTGGGCGAACCCCTTCCTGGCCAAGAAGCGCATTTCACTCCGGGTGCGGAATTTCGAGACCGCGAAGCTCAAGGTGAACGACAACCACTCGAATCCGATCGAGATCGGCGCGGTGGTCGTCTGGAAGGTCGTGGACACGGCCGAGGCGCTCTTCGAGGTGGATGACTACCAGCACTTCGTGCACACGCAGAGCGAGGCGGCGGTGCGCGCGCTCGCGCAGACGTATCCCTACGATGCGCACGGTGAGGGGGAGGTCGCGCTCAGCACGCATCCCCACGAGGTGGCGAGGGACCTGCAGACGGCGATTCAGGACCGGCTGGAGAAGGCGGGCGTGCAGGTGATCGAAGCGCGCATCAGCCATCTGGCCTACGCGCAGGAGATCGCGTCGGTGATGCTGCGCCGGCAGGCCGCGAGCGCGATCATCGCGGCGCGCAAGAAGATCGTCGAGGGCGCCGTGAGCATGGTCGAGAACGCGCTGGAGATGATCTCCGAGCGCGGTCTGGTGGTGCTGGACGACGAGCGGAAGGCGGCGATGATCAGCAATCTGCTGGTGATCCTCTGCTCCGATCGCGACGCGCAGCCCATCGTGAACACCGGCACGATCTATCAGTAGGCCTGCTGACCGATGGCGGAGCGCCGCTCGTTCCTGTTGCGAGTCGATCCGGCGGTACTCGAGGCCGTTCAGCGCTGGGCGGACGACGATCTGCGCAGCCTGAACGGCCAGATCGAGTATCTGCTGCGGCGGGCGCTGGTCGAGTCGGGGCGGAGCGCGAAGCCCGGGCCCGCGCCACCGGTGGGGGAGCCCGAGGCCTGACGCGGCGGCGGCCGCTCGCTAGTCGCCCAGGTGCTCGACTTGCACGCGCGCGGCGAGGGCGGCGCCCACCTGGCAGTTCCCCGTGTCCATCGTCAGGGTGAGCGGCCCGTCGAACGGCGCGCGTTCGGCGAGGGTGACGACGACGCCGGGCCGGATGCCTAACGAGTCAAGGTAGCGCAGGAGCCCGGCGTCCTCGTCGCCCACGCGGCGAATCCGCACGCGCTGCCCCACCTCGGCGTCGGCCAGGGTCCGGTGCCGCGTCTCGTCGATGACGCCGTCGCGCGAGGGAATCGGCGCGCCGTGCGGGTCGGTCACGGGCTCGCCGATCGCGGCGGCCATGCGGTCGATCAGCGCGTCGCTCGCCGCGTGCTCCAGCCGCTCCGCCTCGTCGTGCACGCCGTCCCAGGGGTATCCGAGCGCGCGCACCAGGTACGCCTCGATCACCCGATGGCGCCGCAGCGTCCGCAGCGCGGCCTGCCGCCCCGCGGGCGTGAGGCGCACGCCACGATAGCGCTCGTAGGCGAGCAGGCCCTGCTCCGAGAGCCGGCGCACCATGCCGCTCACCGACGCCGGCGCGATGGACAGCCGCTGCGCGATGTCGTTCGTGGCCGCGGCGCCGCCGGCCAGCTCGATCGCGTAGATCGCCTTGAGGTAGTCCTCCACGGGCGCCGTGAGCCGCTCGACGCGTGTCCTCGCTCCACCCCCTTTCGCTCCCGTCGCGCCGCCGCGCGGACGCGGGGGGGTCTTCGCGCGGCGCGCGGCGGTCACGAGGCGCGCGCTCCGTGCGACGGGCCGCCCTTGCGAGCCGAAGCAGGAGCCCGGACCAGCAGCACCGGGATCATCGACCGGTGGCGCACCGCGGACGCCACGCTCCCGTGCAGCACGTCGCCCAGCAGGCGGTGCCCGTGCGTGGCCATCGCGATCAGGTCGCAATGCTCCCGCTCCGCCGCCGCGGCGATCTCTTTCGACGGATCGCCCGACGCCAGCAGCGCCTCGGCCTGCAGGCCCGCCGCCGCCAGGTCGCTCGCCCGGCGCTCGAGGTACTCGCGGTCCTCGCGCATCTCCTCCGATTCGCGCAGGTCGAGTTGCCGGATGTTCCGCGCCGCCCAGCCATCGGCCACGTGGATCAGCACGAGCGAGGCGCCGCAGTGCCGCGCGAGCTCCCGCACGTGATTCACGATGTACTCGTCGGTCGGCGAGTTCTCGAGGCAGACCATGATGCGCTGGTACATCGACCCTCACCCGATCCACTCGCGCAGCGTCTGCACCAGCAGCCACGCGTTGAAGGACGCGATCACCGCCGCCACGAGGTACGCCAGGATCTTCAGCCAGGTCGGATTCACGAACCGGCCCATCTTCGCCTTGTCCGACGTGAACATCACCAGCGGAAAGACGGCGAACGAGAGCTGCATGCTGAGGATGACCTGGCTGAGGATGAGGAGCTGGGCCGTACCGCTCTCCCCGTACAAAATGGCGGTGATCGCGGCGGGCACAATGGCGATCGCCCGCGTGATCAGCCTCCGCAGCCAGGGGCGCAGGCGGATGTTGAGGAAACCCTCCATCACGATCTGGCCCGCGAGCGTGCCCGTGATCGTCGAGTTCTGCCCCGAGGCCAGCAGCGCCAGCGCGAACACCACGCTCGCCGCCCCCACGCCAAGGAGCGGAGTGAGCAGGTTGTAGGCGTCCTGGATCTCCGCCACCTGGGTGTTGCCGGTGCGGAAGAACGTCGCGGCCGCCACGATCAGGATCGCCGCGTTGATGAAGAGCGCGAACGAGAGCGCGATCGTGGAATCGATGAAGGCATAGCGCACGGCCTCCTTCTTCCCGGCCACCGTTTCCTCGTACTTGCGCGTCTGGACGATCGAGGAGTGCAGGTACAGGTTGTGCGGCATCACCGTCGCCCCCAGGATGCCGATCGCGATGTAGAGCATCTCCCGGTTGTAGATGATCTCCGGTCTCGGGATGAATCCCCGCGCGATGGCCCCGAACTCGGGCCGCGAGATGATGATCTCGAAGAGGAAGCACGCGCCCACGACGGCCACCAGCGTGATCACCAGCGCCTCCAGGAGCCGGAATCCCTTGTTCTGGAGGTACAGCACCAGCAGTACGTCCACCGCCGTGATCGCCACGCCCCACGCCAGCGGAATCCCGAACAGCAGATTCAGCGCGATCGCCGTCCCGATCACCTCGGCCAGATCACATGCGGCGATCGCGATCTCGCACAACACCCACAGCGCGAAATTCACCGGCGTCGAATAGTGGTCGCGACAGGCCTGTGCGAGATCGCGACCGGTGACGATGCCGAGCTTCGACGCCAGCCCCTGCAGCATCACCGCCATGAGGTTCGAGATCAGGATGACGCTGAGGAGCGTGTACCCGAATCGTGAACCGCCGGCGAGGTCGGTGGCCCAGTTGCCGGGGTCCATGTACCCCACGGCCACCAGATAGCCGGGACCCGCGAAGGCCAGGATCTTCCGCCACCACGAGCGTCCGATGACCGGCACGCTCCGGTAGACCTCGGCCAGGCTGGGCGTGACCCGCGTGCGCCGCCAGCCGCGGTCCCGCGGATGGAGCTCTTCGGCGACGACCGCGGCATCCGCGGCCGCGGTCGCCTCGGATGTGGCTTGCTCTGGTGCGGGCTTGGCGCTCATGAAGATCCTGCCGCGACCGCACTGGCCGCAGCGCTGTGTTCGAAATCCACAACTTTTGTTTTAGGTTGACCTAACTTATGAGCGACACGTTGCCGGCGCAAGCCGGGGCTAGGGCAGCGGCACTCCCGGCGTGCCGGGATCACGCGACCTCCCGTGCGTGGACGAGCCATGCGGTCGGTGGCCATCCCCTGGCAGCCGGTGCACGTGACGGCGGCGGCGCCGGGTTCGCCGCAGCCTCTCGGATCCGGCACCGCGTCAGCTTCGTGCGCGAGTACCCTCCGGTACCACGTCGATGAATTCGAAGCCTTCCCTCGCCACTGTTTCTCCGGTGGTTACGCGCAGCGGGACGTCGAAGGCCGGTCCCGCGTAGCAGAAGGTGTGGAACTCGCCGCGCTCGCCGCACGGATCGACCGAGGGTGGGAGGTCACGCAGCAACTCGGCGCTGAATTCACGGCCCAGGAACGAGGACGGCAGCTGTTGCGTGTCGACGCACGTGATCACCGCGCGCACGCCGGCGCTCACCATCTGACGCGCCAGGGCGGGCGTGTCGGCAGCCGAGCACCAGATCGGAAACAAGGGTTCGATGCCGGTTCCCGACAGGCTGCGGATGCGGTAGGCGCGCACGTCCTCGAGGAAGAGATCTCCGAACGCCACGTGCGTCACGCCATGCTCGCGCGCCACACGCATCGCGTCGGCCATCAGGCGCTCGTAGGCCTCGTTCGAACAGGGACTGGGCAGATGGACGGGGAAGAGCGCGAGTCCCAAAGCCGCCGCCTGCGCCTCGAGGAGCTCGCGCCTGACCCCATGCATCGCGACTCGATCGGCGGCGGCATTCAGGGTCGTGAGGAGTCCTGCCAGCTCGAGGGTGGGATCGTCCCGCAGCCGATGCAGCGCCCAGGCGCTGTCCTTTCCCGAGCTCCAGGCGAGCAGAACCCGCTTCCGCGCGGAAACTCCGCGGCTCACGCGTGCCTCACGCGCTCGGCGAGCTGACGCAGGATTCGCTCCGTGAGACCCCACACCACATGGCGGCCCACGACGTAACTGGGCACCCGCCACTCCGCGCCGCGCACCGTGACGGCGCTCTCCTGAGTTCCGAGCACATCGCCGAAGAGGGACCAGGGGGCCCAGAACGCTTCGGCCACCTCCTCACTCCGACTGATCTCCGCGTCGGCACGCACCACGGCCACGAAGGGCGTGACGATGATCGAGGGGAGCGTGGGCGTGCGGGGACGCAACTCGTCGAGCGTGCCGAGCACCACGCCGTCGCGCGACAGGTCGACGCCCGTTTCCTCGAGCGTCTCGCGGATCGCGGTGTCCTGCAGCGTGGCGTCCTGCGCTTCCTGCCGCCCACCGGGGAGCGCGATCTGGCCGCTCCACGGATCGCCTTCGTGCTCGGCGCGGAGGATCAGAAGCAGC
This sequence comes from Gemmatimonadaceae bacterium, assembly GCA_035454665.1. Taxonomy (GTDB): domain Bacteria; phylum Gemmatimonadota; class Gemmatimonadetes; order Gemmatimonadales; family Gemmatimonadaceae; genus DATIGO01. Next base: position 36,633 of record DATIGO010000419.1, read on the forward strand.
TCGAGCGGTGTCTCGGGCGCCGCGCGGAAGATCGCGGCCACCGCGGCACGCCGCGGCGCGCCGTCGTCGGGTGCCAGCGCGCCCGGCCGTGCGCGCAGCTCCGCGGCAAGTCGCTCGAGGACCGGATGAACGAGCAGCAGGGGATGCGGCGCGTCGGGCATCGGCGGGGGCGCTGGTGGCTGCGGACCGCTACCCCGCGATCTCTCCTCCGGCATCGACCCAGGCCCGGATGCCACCCGCCAGCGAGGTGACGTCCCGGTAGCCCATCTGGAGCAGCACGTCCGCGGCCAGCGCGGAACGGTTGCCGCTGGCGCAGTACAGAATGACGGTGCGCTCGCGCGGCACGGCGCGCTCGATGTTCTGCTCCAGCACGCCCCGCGGAATGAAAACCGCGCCCGGAATGTGGCCCAGCGCGAACTCGTTATGCTCGCGGCAGTCGACGAGCACGGTGTCCGGATGGTCCTGCAGCCGCTGCATCGTCTCGCGCGCGGTCACCTCGCGGATGCGGGTCTTCGCATCGCGCACGAAATCGTGGTAGGTCTTGCCAGTCATCGACAAGGAACGAGTATCAGAATGGTCAAGAGAAGAACGTCAGACGCAGCGCCCGCTGTGAGTGCTGTGAGTGCTGTGAGTGCTGTGAGTGCTGTGAGCTCTCCGCCACGAGCGGGTGTGGCCGTCCGCCGCGATCGTGATCCCGAGCCACGCCACTGATCACCTCTCGGCATCCTCATGACCGGGCGCCCGCAACGCCGAGCCGCCCCTAGCCGTCCGCCCCTCACCGCCCGCCGCCCTCGCCGCCCGCCGCCCACGGCCCCACACCGACAACGCCCGTCACTCAGCAACCAGCTCCAGCAATCAGCAATCAGCAACCAGCATTCGATCTCCCCCTCAAGTTCTCCCCCCCCGCCACGAACAGCAACCTCCCGCACCGTCGAAGCCGCTGGTACCTTGCCCCGCATGTCGCTCACGACGCGGGTTCTCGTCGCACTCGTTGCGGGCCTGGCGGCGGGGCTCGCGATTTCGGTCTCGGCGTCGCCGGTTCTCCACACCGCGGCGCGCTGGGTGGAACCGCTCGGTACGCTCTGGATCAACGCGATCCGGATGACGGTGATTCCGCTCGTCATGGGCAGCCTGGTGGCCGGAATCGCGTCGGCACCGAATCCGCGCGCCGTGGGTCGTGTGGGCATGCGGGCGCTCGCCTTCTTTCTGGCCACGCTGCTCGGCGCGGCCGTGTTCGCGGCACTCGTATCACCGATGCTCTTCGCGCAGCTCCCGATCGATCCGGCGGCATCGGAGGCGTTGCGGGCGAGCGCGGCGGGGGCCGCGGAGGCGACGGCCGAGAGCGCGCGGCGCGTGCCCACGGTCGCGCAGTGGCTGATCGACCTCGTTCCCGCCAATCCGATCCGGGCGGCGGCCGATGGCGCGATGCTCCCGCTCATCGTGTTCACCGTGGCGTTCGGGCTCGCGGCCGCGAGGCTCTCGGGCGAGCCGCGGCAGGCCGTGGTGCGTGTCTTCGAGGCGATCCGCGACGCGGCGCTCACGCTGGTGCGCTGGATCCTGGCGGCGGCGCCCGTCGGCGTCTTCGCGCTCGCGCTCCCGCTGGCCGCGCGGCTCGGCCTCGCGGCGGCGGGGGCCCTCGCCGGCTACATCGCGATCGTGGCCGTGCTCAGCGTGGCCTTCACCGTGCTCGTGCTGTATCCGCTGGCCGTCACGTTAGGCGGCGTCTCGCTCGGCACCTTCCAGCGCGCCGTCCTCCCCGCGCAGGCGGTGGCGTTCAGCTCCCGCTCGTCGCTCGCCTCGCTGCCGGCCATGATCGAATCGGCGCGCACCCGGCTCCGTCTGCCCGAGGAGATGAGCGCCTTCTTCCTCCCGCTCGCCGCGTCGGTCTACCGCGTGGGGGGAGCGCTGGGGCAGATGGTCGGCGTGATCTTCATTGCGCGCCTGTACGGCGTGGACCTCACGGCGGTGCAGCTCGCCACCGCGGTGCTCACCGTCGTCGTCACGACCTTCAGTGTCCCCGGCATCCCGGGCGGATCGATCGTGATCATGGCGCCGGTCCTCATGGGGGCCGGGCTCCCCCTCGAGGGGATCGGGATCCTGCTCGGTGTCGATACGATCCCCGACATGTTCCGCACCACGGCCAACGTCACCGGCGACATGGCGGCGGCGACGGCGCTGGGCGCCCGGCGCGGCGCGGCGGAGGCCGAAGCCCCCGTCGCCGCCCCCGCCTGACGAGCGGCCGGTCAACGGCCGGTCAGCGACTGCTCAGACGCTCGGTTGCCGCTTGCAGGTGTCGACCAGGGTGACCTTGAGGTCCGCCGGACGCTTCAGCAGGCCGAAGAAGTCCCTCAGGAAGCGCCCCGTGTCCTGACGATACCGGCTGTCGAGTCCCGGGAAGCTCTCGTACAGCGCCAGTATCTCCGCCTCCTTCTCCCGGTACACCTTGAGGTGCGGCTCGTAGTCCTCCATCGTCCGGCACGGCCCGCGGTAGAGACGCTCCCGCACCGAGCGGATGGGGAGTCGCGGATCCGGCGTGGCGTAGCGCGTCCCCACGAGGCCCGAGAAATCCAGGTCGTACGCGATCGGCATGATGTTCCCGTCCAGCTGTTGCACGAGCCGGATGTTGTGCAGCGCGTACAGCGACCAGTCCGTGTTGCCGATGAACCACTCGAAGAGCGCCACCTCGTTCATCTGCATCGGGTCCACATTGTCGAACAGCGCACCACGGAGCTCGGCGATCTGCCCCTCCATGCGCTTCGCGACGTCGTCCTCGTGCTCGAGCAGGACCCCGTTGCGCGTCTCGAGCGGCCTGCCCGTGGCCGAGTCGACGTACGTCACGCGCGCCAGCCGCGCGCGGTAGCTCCGCGGCGTCACGATGTTGTGCACGCGATACGCCAGGTACTCGCGGATCACGTACTCGTCGTACATCGCGTTCGAGTTGCAGTGCGTGATGAGCTTGAGCTTGTCCTGGCCCTCGAAGATCGTCCCCTGCATGGCCTTCGTCTGGAAGTTCAGCCGCAGCGGCACGAAGCCGCAGTTGCGGTTGAGCAGACGGTAATGGCCGCGCGTGCGGAGCTGCACCGCGAGCTTCTTCCCCTCTCCGCCCTCCACACCAGGCAGCAGGATCTCCCCCCAGTACTCCTTCGTGCTCATCGTGTCACGGTCGCGCGAGATGCTCCGGAAGTTTCCGGTCAGCGTAAACGTGAGGACCTCATCGGACGTGAAGAGCGGACGGGCCTCCGCCTCGGCCTTCCACTCGGCGACCTTCTCGGCCGTCGGAGGTTCCTTCGGCTTCGGGGCCGGCTCCTGCGCCGACATCGACGGCGTGAATACGAGCCCGATCGCGAGAGCGGCGAGGGCGCGCAGCGTGCGGGAGGGGGTCGTCAGTTCCATCGTTCTGCCTCCACCTTGGCCACGAAGGGGGCGCCGCCGCGCTCCACGACTTCGGCCAGGGTCTCGAGAGTGGTGCCTTTCTTCGGCCGGACCGCGTAGACAATACGAGATCTGCCGTCGTTTCGCTCCAGCCGGATCAGTTTCCAGCGCTTGGCCTGCGCCTCGAAGAGCGACTCGATGGCAGGCTGGGCGGCCTCCGGATCACTCACGGTCACGATGAGGCGCCCGTCGAAGCGCGGCCCTTCCTCGTCGGTCTCCTGCTCCTCGGTCTTCCCTTCGATCTTGGCGCGCCGGCGCTCCAGCCGCGCTTGCAGCGCGTCGAGCTGGGCCGGCGCCATGGCGTCCAGGATCTCCCGGTCCAGCTTCGCCACGAACTGGCTCGTCCGATTGGCGATCGCCACGGCGCGCTCCATGTGCCGCTTCGCCCGTTCCCCCTCCAGCGCGGGAGGGGTGCGGGCGTAGTCGGTGTACCAGAGTACCATGGTGACCATCACGAACAGCACCGAGAGCACCGCGCCCATCTCGAGCTGAACCCCGCACGCCAGCCCCAGCGCCATGACGGTGAACACGAAGACCGCGTCCTTGCTGTCCTCGAGCGTGGTGCGGAAGCGCACCGCGGCGACGATCCCCGCCAGGCTGAACGCCAGCGCGATGCTGTTGCGCACGAGGGCGGCCACCATCGCCACGACCACCGGCAGCAGGATCAGACTGTGCACGACCGACTGCTGGTAGCCCTTTTTCTGCCGCGTGAACATGTAGACCCAGGAGACCGGGATGGCCAGCAGCAGCGCGGAAACACTGCCGATGAAGGCCATGATCAGGACGAGGTGCGGCGCGAGGCCGCTCGCAGCCGGGTCAGGCGTGGTGAATGTGGGAGTAAATCCGGACGTGCCGAGGAGCGGTTGGACGGCCTGGTTGAGGTTCGACCGGATTTCATCCGGCAGGAAGCGGAAGACCACGAACGCCAGGAGCGCGAGCGCGGCGTAGTACAGCACCAGCCGCAGAATGATGTTCTGCTGGAATCGGCTGAACGACTCTTGCGGCGGACGGTTCATGGCCCTCGACGCGCGCCGGGCGGGGGACGGTGCGGGAACGCCGGCAGGAACGGCTCGCCTCGACAATAGTATCCCGCCCGCGGTTTCGCGAGGCGAGCCGGCCCCGTCAGGCCTCGCTCCCGACCGCCCGCGTCACCCGTCACTCGCCACCCGTCACGGCCCTGTCGTTTTTTTGCTCAGGGTGGCAATGAGATGATGACGGAACCCCGGAGCCACGGGCCTACCGTGGCGCCATGTCTCCCCGACCCGCCTGGCGCTCGCTCCTCGCGAACGCCGATTCCCCTGCCGGCCTCGCGCCGCTTGCGCGCGCGCTCGGATTCGCCGAGCCCGCCCCCCTCGACGCCGCCGCTCGTCAGGCGCTCGGCATCCCGGACGACTTTCTGGAGGTGCACGTCGCCGAAGGCCGGGGGGCGGCCCGGGCGCTGCTCGTGGTCGCCCCGGAGCGCCGCGGCGCGCGCGATCAGGTGCACCGCCTGGCGGCGCGGCTCTCGGCCCGGGCACCGCACCTGCTCTGGCTCGCCTGCGTGGCGGTGCCGGAGTCCCGCCAGGTCGCCATCGCGGCCTGGAGCAGTGAGCGCGTGCCACCGCGCGTGGCGGCGCTGCTCGTGGAGCACGACCGAGTCCTCGCGAGCGACATCGAAGCCCTCGGGGCACTCGTGGCGGCCCCTCCCGGCAATGATCTCCTGCGGCACGCCCGCTGGCTCGAGGTGCTGGGCCGAGAGGCGATCTCGCGACGCTTCTACGCCGCGCTCGAGCGCCACGTGCTCGCGCTGGCCGATGCTCCCTCCCCTCCCCTCCGCCGCGTGCCGCCCGAGGGACGGCGCGAGATCGCGCTCCTCAACGTGTCGCGGCTGCTCTTTCTCTCCTTCCTGGAAACGAAGGGGTGGCTCGACGGCGACCGCGGCTTCCTCGCGCGCGTCTTCGACGAGTGCATGCGCCGGGGCGGCGGCTTTCACCGCCGGGTATTGCAGCCGCTCTTCTTCGGCACGCTGAACACGCCACCGCGGAAGCGCGCCGCGGCAGCCCAGGCCTTCGGACGGGTTCCCTTCCTCAACGGCGGCCTCTTTCAACGCTCCCCGGTCGAGCGCACGGGACGCGGCCTGCTCTTCCACGACACGGGTTGGGCATCGGTCTACGACGACCTCCTGTTGCGTTACCGCTTCACGGCGCGTGAAGAGTCGGCCGACTGGAGCGAGACCGCCATCGACCCCGAGATGCTCGGACGCGCCTTCGAGTCGCTCATGGCCTCGCGCGAGCGCCGGGACAGCGGCGCGTACTTCACCCCATTCGTGCTCGTCGAGCGCACGACCGACGCGGCGCTCGAGACGCTCCTCGCGTCGCACGGGCTGGCCGGGGCGCACGTCGAGCGCGTGCTCGCGGGCCACGCCGGCGACGAGGAGTCCGCCCTGCGCCTCCGCGGACTGCTGCCCCGTGTGCGGCTGCTCGACCCCGCCTGCGGTTCGGGCGCCTTCCTGATTCACGCACTCGAGCGGTTCACCCTGCTCTGGCGCGCGGCGGGAGATTCCG
>DATIGO010000420.1:0-3255 GCA_035454665.1 Gemmatimonadaceae bacterium
AGCCGCTCGGACGTGGTGCCGCGGGATTCCGCCGCGATTTCCCGCCGCGCCGCGCGCGCGCTCGGGCGCTCCGGGTCCTGCTCGACCACGGCCCGGGTCACCTCGACCAGCGAGCCGCTCGTCAGGCGGTACGGGGGATGACCGCAAAGCAGCACGTACAGCAGCACGCCCAGCGAGTAGATGTCGCTGGCCGTCGTGAGGGGATCCCCGCGCACCTGCTCCGGGCTCGCGTATTCCGGCGTCATCGCGCGCAGCTCGTGGCGCGTCGCCGACGCCGCGGCGAGGGTCGGGTCGATCAGCTTCGCGATGCCGAAGTCGAGCAGGTGTACCCGCCCATCGTGCGAGACGAGGATGTTCGTGGGCTTGAGGTCGCGGTGGATGACCAGGTTCTGGTGCGCGTGCTGCACCGCGGCGCACACGTCGGCGAAGAGGCGCAGCCGCGCACGGACGTCGAGGCGGTGCGCATCACACCAGGCCGTGATCGGGAGCCCGTCGACGTACTCCAGCACGAAGTAGGGCCGTCCGTCGTCGGTGATCCCGCCGTCGAGCAGCCGCGCGATGTTCGGGTGCGTGAGCCCCGCCAGGATCTGTCGCTCGGCGAGGAAGCGCCGGTGCAGCGGATCATCGGCGTTCGTCGCGCCGATCAGCTTGATCGCCACCTGCTGGTCGAACTGCCCGTCTGCGCGGGCGGCGAGGTAGACCACGCCCATCCCCCCGCGTCCCAGCTCGCGGATGACTCGATACGCACCCACACGATCGGGGTCCGCGGCCTCCAGCACCCGGGTGAGAGGCGTGAGGCGTGGTGACACCACGTCCATGATGCCGCCCTGGGCGTCGGCGGCGAGCAGCGTCCGGACCTCCACGACCAGGTCCGGCTCCGCGGCGGCGAGCTCGCGCAGCAGACGCTCGCGCTCCTCGCCTGCGACGGCGTGGGCCTGCGCGAAGATCTCCTGCAGCCTCCTCCACCGCGGTGCGTCCATCGCGCCCTCAGTCCGGAGACGATTCCCCCGCGGCGCGCGGCCCCGGATCGGCGAGCTCCCGATGCAGCCAGGCGCGCGCGAAGGTCCAGTCGCGGCTCACGGTGGCGGGCGAGACCTGCAGCGCTTCCGCCGTCTCCTCGAGACTCAGGCCCCCGAAGAACCGGCACTCCACCACGCGCGCCTGCCGCTCGTCCAGCCGCTCGAGCCGCTCGAGCGCGTCGCTCAGCGCGATCAGGTCGTCGAGCGGCAGTTCAGTCGCGCCGCTCCCTTCCTCGAGTGTGATCGCGCGGTCACCGCCCCCGCGCTTCACCGCGGCCCGTCGCACCGCGTGATCGACCAGGACGTTGCGCATGGCCCGCGAGGCGATGCCGAAGAAGTGCGCGCGATTCTGCCAGTTGACGTGGTCCAGGCTCACGAGCTTCAGAAACGCCTCGTGCACCAGATCGGTTGCCGCCAGGGTGTGGTCGGGACGCTCGCGGCGCAGGCGCCCACGGGCCATGCGCCGGAGCTCGTCGTACACGCGCGGCAGCAGCCGGTCGAGCGCGGCGGCGTCGCCCGCGGAATGCGCGAGCAGGAGCGTCGTGATCTCCGTGGGGGTCTGTTCCGTCATGGGCCGGCTCCAGCCGTTCAGCGGAGAAGCTACGCGGGGTCCGGCTCGGCGGGGAGTTGGCAACCGCGCGGCACCGCCGGATCGCCCGCCTGGTCGCCCCCTACCGCGGCTGCGGCTGGAGCGCGTCGCGCTCGGAGGCCGGCCTGATGTGGCGCAACGCCGTGGCGACGAAGACCGCCAGTCCCACCGAGACCAGCGCGCTGATCGCCGCGCAGAGCTGCAGCCCGCGAACGAAGGCCTGGCGCGCCGCGTCGGCCAATGGCGCGCCGTCCCGACCAGGGAGCTGCTGTGCCAGCGCGACCGCACCCGCGAGCGTCGCTCGCGCGGATTCCGCCGCGTCACCCGGCACGCCGGCCGGCACCACGTCGCCGACCAGCACGCGATAGATCGCCACTCCGACGCTCCCGAAGATGGCGATCCCGAGCGCGCCACCGAATTCGGCGCTCGTCTCGGACAGCGCCGACGCGGCGCCGGCGCGCTCGGGTGGCGCGGAGCCGAGAATCAGATCGGTCGTCAGCGTGACGACCGGCGCGACGCCCAGCGAGAAGACGAAGGTCGCAGCGGCGAACGCGGCGAAGTGCGTATGCACGTCGAATCCGGTCGTCATCCAGTACCCGATCGCGGAGACGACCAGGCCGACGGTCATGAGAATCGCCGGACGCGTACGCCTCGCGACCTGCGGCGTGACGATCGAACCCAGGATGAAGGCCAACGCCCAGGGGAGAGTCCAGAGCCCGGCCGTGAGGGGCGAGAGCCCCAATACCAGCTGCAGATACTGCGGCAGAAAGAGGAACCCGCCGAAGAGCACCAGGATCGTCAGGCCGTACGTGGCGAGCGACGCGCTGAAGCCCGGCACGCGGAAGAGGCGCAGATCGACCAGCGGATCCTGGAGCGTGAGCTGTCGCCGCACGAAGACCACCCCGATCATTACGCCCGCCAGAATGACCAGGAGCGCCGCGACCGACGGCCCGTCCTGCGCGATTTCCTTGAGCCCGAAGATCATGGCCAGCACGGCGCCCAGCGAGAGGGCCGCGCTGACGAGATCCAGTCGCCCGGCGTCGGGATCGCGGTACTCGGGGAGGAGGCGCGGCCCGATGACGAGCAGAAGCGCCATCACCGGCACGGCGATGAGAAAGACCGAGCCCCACCAGTACAGCTCCAGGAGCACACCGCCGACGAGCGGAGCGATCGCGCCGCCGATCGAATAACTCATGATCCAGACGCTGATCGCGACGGTCCGCTGGTGCGGATCGTGGAACATGTTGCGGATGAGTGACAGCGTGGACGGCGCGACGGTCGCGCCGGCGATCCCGAGCAGCGCGCGCGTCGCGATGAGCATCTCCGCGGTCGTGGAGAAGGCGGCCAGGATCGAGGCGATGCCGAACAACGCCGCGCCGATCATGAGAAGCCGCCGCCGGCCGATCCGGTCGCCCAGGGTGCCCGCGGTGATCAGCGACCCCGCCACGAGGAATCCGTAGATGTCGATGATCCAGAGCAGCTGCGCGCTCGTGGGCTGCAGGTCGGCCGTGAGCGCCGGCACGGCGAGGTGCAGCACCGTGAGGTCCATCGAGTACAACAGGCATGGGAGCGCGATGACGGCGAGGCCGATCCATTCGCGCCGGCTCGCGCGCCCGGTCGCCGGCTCCGTTTCCTCCTGCATGGTCC
>DATIGO010000421.1:0-8755 GCA_035454665.1 Gemmatimonadaceae bacterium
CGCGGCCAGGGTTTTCGCCGCGGCCACGGCCTCGAAGGCCACCTTGCGCAGCTCTCCACCGCGCGACTCCGCGACCGCCAGGACGTGCGCACCTTGAGCCATCAGAGCACCTTCGCTTCGGTCTGGAGGAGACGGACGAGCTCGGGAACCGCGGACACGCCCTCACCGATGATCCGGCCGGCGCCGCGCTCCGGCGGCAGCTCCATCCTCGTGACCGTGAGGCGGGACTCCGGGAGCTGCGCGGGCTTCACGTCGAGGGGCTTCTTCTTCGCGGCCATGATCCCCTTGAGCGACGGATAGCGCGGGCGCGCGATGCCCTCGTCGATCGACGCGGCGGCGGGGAGCGGTACGGTGACCAGCTCCGCGCCCCCTTCGACCTCGCGGCGCGCGTTGATGCGTCCGTCGGCGACCTCGAGCTTGCTGCACGCGTGGACCATGGGGATCCCGAGGCGGTCCGCGACCATCAGGCCCGTGGCACCGCTCGCGGTGTCGGCGGCGTGTTTGCCGAAGAGGACGAGGTCGTAGCCGCCGTCCTGGAGCTCCGCGGCGAGCGCGGAGGCGACGGCCCAGTTGTCGGGCGGCACCGGATCGGCCTTGAGCTGGACCGCGCGAGTGGCCCCCATGCTGAGCGCCTTGCGCAGCGTCTCCTGCACGGCATCCGGGCCTAACGAGATCACCGTGACCTCGCCGGCGCCGGCCTTCTCGATGAGCTGGATGGCGAACTCGACGGCGTAACCATCGAAGTCGCTCATGTCGAACTTGAGCCCCGCTTCGTCGACGGCGACGCCCGAGGCGGCGATCCGGAACTTCACGTCCATCTCGGGGACGCGCTTCATGCAGACGGCGATCTTCACGCCTGGGGCTCCGTTTATGTGAAAGAATTCACAAGATAAGTCGAGAGGGGACTGAAGGTCAGAGGCGACGCGGTGGGAGCCGGCCGCACGTCACACCAATGTGTCCGACGCCAGCGCCGACCGACGGTATGTTACCTCCTCCCCGCCGTGCGAGGCACGATGCCGGTCGGCCGATCCTTGAAGTACGCCGCGCTCGGAGCGATGGCAGGAGCGCTCTGGCTGATCCCGGCGGCGCCGCGATTCCTCGAGGTCCAACCGGCGTCACGTCCCGCGCAGGCGGCATCGAGCCCCGGCGCACGCCTCGGACACGCCCTGAGCTACGTGGACGATTCGGGTCTGGTGATGCTCTTTGGCGGCTTTCTGAGCGATGGCCTCCCGCGCGCCGACCTGTGGGCCTGGGACGGCCGCGCATGGCGTCTTGTGCCGGGCCCGGGCCCGGCGGCGCGCCGATGGCCGGCCATGACGTACGACCAGCGACGGCGTCGGCTGCTGATGCACGGCGGCCGCGACGGTGTGGGCGCACAGGGACGGCAACTCGACGACACGTGGCAGTGGGACTCCACCGGCTGGCGCTTGCTCGCGCGCTCCGGCCCGGGCGGCCGTGACCATCACCGGATGACGTACGATGGTCGCCGCGACCGCGTGGTGCTGTTCGGCGGCTGGGATGGCGACTCCACGCGCTCCGATACGTGGGAGCTGGAGGGCGATCAGTGGCGCCTCGTCGCGCGGGGGGGGCCCGCGGCGCGCGCGGCGCACGGCCTCACGTACGACCCGCAACGCGACAGAACCGTGCTGTTCGGTGGCAGTTCCGACACCGTGTTCTTCGGGGACACCTGGCTCTGGGATGGCCAGGCGTGGAGCGCCGTCGCGGGGCCGGCGCCGCCGTCGCGCTCGTTCCATGGTATGGCCTTCGATCACGGCCGCGGGGTGGTCGTCGCCGCCGGCGGGCGGCGCGGCACGATGCTCTACGCCGACACGTGGGGGTTCGACGGCACCCGCTGGCGCATCGTGCGTGACACCACGCTCCCCGCGCGCTACGTCTACGATCTCGCCTACGACCGGCGCAACGCCGAACTCGTATTCCATGGCGGCGGCTTCATGCGCGACGGCCGCTGGGCGCTCTTCGCGGAGACGTGGGCGTGGCGCGCCGGCGGGTGGCGCGAGGCGGCGCGTGAGTGACGTCTGTCGGCGGCGTGCCTTGACAATCAACGGACCGGCGCCGATTCTATTGTCGAACGTCTAGGCTTCGTCCCTCCCCCCCCGATCCACCGAATGGCCGACGCCCGCGCCGACCTGCTCCAGGGAACGCTGGACCTCCTCATCCTCCGCACGCTCTCGCTCGGGCCGCGGCATGGCTGGAGCATCTCCAAGCGCATTCAGGAAATGTCCCGCGAAGTCCTGCGCGTGAACCAGGGATCCCTCTACCCTGCCCTCTACCGCCTCGAGGACCGCGGGTGGATCACCTCCGAGTGGGGGACGTCCCCCGAGGGACGCCGCGCGAAGTTCTACCGACTTACCGCGGCCGGGAAACGCCAGCTCGCCGACGAAACCGAGCAGTGGCGCGCCTTCTCGCTCGCGGTGAACCACGTGCTGCAGGGCGGTTGACCGCCCATGGCCCGCTGGCTGCGCCGCCTGGGGCGGCTCGCGTTCCGCCGTGGTGTGGAACGCGACATGGACGAGGAGCTGCGCCTCCATCTCGAGCTGGAGATCGCGGATCGCGTGGCGCGCGGCATGCCCGCCGACGCGGCGCGCCGCTCGGCGCTCGCCGAGTTCGGCGGGGTGGAACACACGAAGGAGGCTGCGCGCGACGCTCGCGGATTCCGCTTCCTCGACGACCTCACGCGGGACATCCGCTACGCGCAGCGCGCCCTCGGCCGCACCCCCGTCTTCACGCTGGCCGCCGTCGCCACCATTGCGTTAGGCGTCGGTGCGACGGCCGTGGTCGTGAGCGCCGTCCAGTCGCTCGTGGTGCGTCCGCTCCCCGTGACCGCCCCCGCGCGACTCGTCGTGTACTCTGAGCGCTGGGCGCAGGGCCCGGGCTACGTCTCTACGAGCGTGACGTACCCGACGTACCGGTACGATCATTTCCTCGCCGTGCGCGCTGCCGCGCCGCACCTCTTCGACGAGCTCGCGGGCTTCCACTACGCGGCGCTCGCGTTCCGCGGCGGCGAGTACGCCGAAATGCTGAGCGGCATGGCCGTGTCGCCGAACTTCTTCCGCGCGCTGGGACTCCGCCCGGAAGCGGGCCGCTTCTTCTCGGACGAGCGCGATCCCGCCCATGCGACGGAGATCGTCATCAGCAACGCGCTCTGGACGCGACGCTTCGCACGCGACACGGGCGTGCTGGGACGCGTGCTGCACGTGAACAGCCGGCCGCTCACCGTGGTGGGCGTGGCTCCGGCGGGATTCAACGGCGTGGTCCGCGGGCTCGCGGTCGACGCATGGGTGCCCGCGGAGGCGCGGCCGGTGATGACCGCCGCTGGATCGGCCGGTGCCGTCGGGGCCGGCGGTGGCGCGAACGTCACGATCTTCGGGCGGATACGCGGTGACTACACACCGGCGCAGGCGGAAGCGGCGCTCTCCCCGATCGTGGTGGGCGTCCCACCGATGGAGCCGTGGATCCGGCCCACCGGAGCGCGGCTCACGCCGTTCACCGCGATTCCGGCCGCGGGGCGCGCCGGCGTGAAGGCCTTCGTGGGACTGCTTTCCGCCGCGGCAACCCTGATGCTCCTGCTCACCGGCGCGAACGTCGCGGGGATGCTGCTCGCCCGGGCCACGCATCGCCGGCGCGAGATCGCCGTGCGCCTCGCGATTGGTGCGGGCCGCTGGCGCGTGATGCGGCAGCTGCTCACCGAGAGCCTCGCGCTGGGCCTCGCGGGGGCGAGCCTTGGCGTACTCGGAGCCCAGGTGCTCCTCGGTGCCGTGTCGGGATGGATCGGGCGCCTTTCACTTCCGGGGAGCACCACGCCGGCCCTCGATCTCCACGTCGATCCCGTGGCGCTCGTGGTCTCGGTCGCGGTCGCGCTGGGGGTCGCGGTGCTGACGGGCCTGGTGCCCGCGCTCGACGCGGCACGTGTCGACGTGCTCCCGGCCCTGCGCGGCTTCGACGAGGCGCGCGCCGGACGAGCCGGCCGGATGCGCCGCGGCTTCGTGATCGCGCAGGTCGGCCTCTCGCTGGCGCTCCTCGCGACGGCGGGCCTCTTCACGCGCGCCCTGCAGCGCGCGCTGTCGGTGGACCCGGGATTCGAGCCGGAGGGCGTCGTCGTGGCCGGCATCAACCTGGGCAATCACGGCTACTCGACCGCACAGGGACGCGAGCTCTTCGACCGCCTCGTGGGCAGGCTCGGCTCGCGGTCGGAGCTCGTGGCTGTGTCGTTAGGCCGGCAGACGCCCCTCGGGGGGTCGCACAACGGCGAGATCATGCTGCCCGCCGACCGTACGGACGACGGCGCGCCGCGCGTGCAGATGACGTTTGCCGCGGTGGATTCGGCGTACTTCTCCACCGTGAGGACGCCGATCGTGGAGGGGCGCGGCTTCTCCTCGCGCGACGCGCCCGGCGCGCCACCTGTCATCATCCTGAACGAGACGGCCGCCCGCCGCCTCTGGCCCGACGGCGGACCGGGCGTGGGACGCCGCGTGCGCATGCAGGCCGGAACCACCGAGTACGAGGTGGTCGGCATCACGCGGAACGGCCGATACCGGAACCTCGACGAGGAACCCATCGCGTTCGCGTTCCTGCCGCTCGCCCAGCGATACGCACCGGCCGTGCAGGTGTTCGCGCGCACCCGGATCGAGCCCGCCGCCGCAATCGCGCTGCTGCGGCAGGAGCTCGCGGCGCTCGACCCGAACATCGCGCTCGAGCGCGCGCGCCCGCTCGCGTCCGACGTCGATCTCTGGCGCATTCCGCAGCGGATCGCATCGGGACTCATCGGCGCGTTCGGGCTCACCGGCCTCCTGCTCGCGGCGATCGGGATCTACGGCGTGCTCGCGTATCACGTCGCGCGGCGCGTGCGCGAGTTCGGGATCCGCCTCGCGCTCGGCGCGAGCGCGCCCGCGCTCACCGGCAGCGTGTTGCGCGAAGGATTCGTCATGGTCGTGCCGGGTGCCCTCCTGGGTCTTGCGCTCGCGCTGGCCCTCGCGAAGCCGATGGCGCGCTTTCTCTACGGCGTCGACGCGATGGATCCCGTGACGCTCGGGGCGGTGGTCGCCATTCTCACGATCGCGGCCCTGCTCGCGTCGTACGTGCCGGCGCGGCGCGCCGCGCGCGTGGACCCGATGATCTCGCTCAGGGCCGAGTAAGGCCGACCCGTTACCGCCGGGATCCCGCACGGGGCCGACACGACGCGCGATCCGTCGATCCGGCCCGGACCAGGCCATCGCGAGATGCGCCAAGGGATGCGGCGGGGGTAACGTAGAGACATGCGCGGCATCGGTCGCACGGTGGGAGGTCCCGGCGTCGCAACGCGAAGCGCGTTGCTGTTCCTCACGGTGCTCGCCATGGCGGCGTGTCGTCATCGCGTAAGCATGGAGCCGCCACCATATCGCGCGATCTGGTTCCTGCCATCCGCCGGCTGCGCGGCTGCGGTGGAGTCGAATCCACGCTGGATCCCACCGAGTCGACCGTCGGATACGTTGTCGCTCGCATTCGCGCGTATGCTGCCGCCACGCCTCGGCGCGTGGCTCGCGCGCCGCGTGCCCGGAGGCTATGCGGGTGGGCCGTATCCGCTTTCCGCGTGGACCGAGCCATGGGTGCTCCTGCTGCGGGACACCACGAGCCTCGCAGCGGCGTCCCGGGCGCTCGACACCTTGAGGCCCCCACCGGATCCCAGCATGTTGCAACCCAGGCCCGATACCGTAATCGCCAGACCCGCGCGGTGGGACCTGGCGGAGCTCTACGACTGGCTCGAGCACCTCGAGTCGAACCTCCGGGGAGCGAGGGGGGGCGGCATCAATGGCTGGGGCATCGATGAGCGCAACAATCGCATTCAGGTGCTCATCGAATCCGCTTCGACGATTCCGGCTCTGTTGACATGGCTGGAGAACCTGAGTCTCCCCTGTCATCTCGTCGCGTTCCGGGTCGTAGGACGGATTTCCATCGGTGCCGGCGCGGTGCCGCGGAGCGAGCGAACCACGTAATGGAACGCGGGCATGCCGCGAGCCCACCGATGCGCTCGCTCCTCATCGTGCTTCTGATCGCCACTGCCGCGCGGGCCGAGGCGCAGGCGCGAGACAGCGCCGGCATCCGCCTCGTCGCGCTCCGCCTTCCGGCAACGCTTCCGCGAGCCCCCTTTACGCTGCGCGAGATGCCCTCGCTCGTGCTCGGGGATTCGTCCGGCGACCCCATGCAGGAGTTCTCCGACGTGCCGGCCGCGGTGCGACTTTCCGATGGAACGATCGTCGTCGTGAACCGCGCGACCAATGAACTGCGGTTTTTCGATCGGACGGGCCGTTTCCTCAGGACGGCCGGACGCCGCGGGCAGGGACCCGGCGAGTTCACGAACATCGCCGCGTTCGCCCTCCTCCCGGGTGATTCGCTCATGGTGCAGGACTGGAGCACGTCGCGCGTCGCCGTCTTCACGGCCCGGGGCACGCTGGCGCGGACCTTCCGACTCGGCCCGGCCCCTCGCCGGCCGCGCGGCGCGCTCGTGGGGGCATTTCCCGACCAGACGCTGCTCGGCGCCGGCTCGGACTATCTCACCGAGGCCGAACCGCCCCCCGGCGTATTCACGCTCACCCAGACGCTCTTCACATTCACGCCGGCCGGGAACCCGGTGCGCGAGCTCGGCTCCATGCTCGAGCGGCAGTTCCTCTTCGTCGCTCTCCTGAGCGGCCGCGACGTCGCGCGATACGTCCTTCCCTTCGGCCCGTTAGGCACGATCCGCGTCTGGCGCGACACGTACCTCACCGGCGATGGCGGGAGCTTCGAGGTGCGGGAATACGCCCGGGACGGACGTCTCTTCCGCATCCTGCGCGCCGACCACGCGGGCCCAGGGATCACGGAGGCGGACAAGGCGGCCGAGAAGCAGCGCCTCCTGGCGTTCTACGGCCAGCGCACCACGACGCCGGGCTTCGAGCGCTTCTGGGCGCAGGTCCCGTGGCAGGAGCGCCTTCCCGCCTTCCGGCGCTTCGAGGTGGATCCCGAGGGCCGGCTCTGGATCGAGACATTCGAGTCGGCCAGCGCGCCCGAGCGCACCTGGATCGTCTTCGATGCCGATCGGCGTCTCCTGGGCTTCGTGGCCGTTCCGAAGCGGCTCGACGTCCTGCAGCTCACGGGCGACGGGGTGCTTGGCGTGTATCGCGACGCCGACGACGTGGAGCAGGTGCGGTACTACCCGTTCATCCCGCGCCCGTAGCCCGGCCTACCGGCCGCAGGCCGGGTGTTGCGGCGCTTGACAAGTAATTTTGTCAATGACTATGTTGGTGCCATGCTCGACGTGGAAGTCATCGACGATCCCGCGGCGGCCACCGTGGCTCTCGAGCCCGTGCGCAGCCGGCTCCTGGCGGAGCTGGCGGAGCCCGCCTCGGCGGCCGCGCTCTCCGCGCGCCTGGGCATCCCCCGCCAGAAGCTCAACTACCACCTGCGCGCCCTCGAGGCGCACGGGCTCGTGAGCCTGGCCGGCACGCGGCGCTGGGGCGGCCTCACCGAACGGATGCTGGTGGCCAGCGCCGGATCGTATCTCGTCTCCCCTGGTGCGTTAGGCGGGGCGGCCGCGGACCCGGACCGCACGGCGGACCGGCTCTCGGCGAGCTACCTCATCGCGCTGGCCGGCCGGGTGGTGCGGGAGGTGGGCGGCCTGCTGCGGCGCGCGCACGCCGCCGGCAAGCATCTCGCCACCCTCTCGATCGACACCGAAATCCGGTTCCGCTCTCCGCAGGACCGCGCCGCGTTCACGAACGAGCTCACGCGTGCCGTGGCCGACCTCGCGGCGCGCTATCACGATCCCTCGGCACCGGGCGGGCGGTCGCACCGCCTGGTCGTCATGGCCCATCCCCGTTAGGCGGCCGAGCACAGGAGTCACCATGCCCGTACACAAGGATCCCTCGGGACAGCGCTACGTCCAGGCCGAAGCCGAAGTCCCCGGCACCCCGGAGGACGTCTGGCGCGCGATCGCCACCGGACCGGGCATCTCGTCCTGGTTCGTCCCCACGGACCTCGAGGAGCGCACCGGCGGGAGCATCGTCCTGCATTTCGGCCCGGGGATGGACTCGACCGCCAGGATCACGGAGTGGGATCCGCCGCGCCGGTTCACCGCCGAGGGCAGCGACATGGGACCTGGGAGTCCCACGGTAGCCACGGAGTGGATCGTCGAGGCGCGCGCGGGCGGCACCTGCCTCGTGCGCGTGGTGCATCGCTGGTTCGCGGATACCGACGACTGGGACAACCAGTTCGAGGGCACCACGCACGGCTGGATCGCCTTCTTCCGCCTCCTGCGGCTCACGCTGCTGCACTTCCGGAATCAGCGTTGCACGCCGGTTCAGCTCATGGCCTTCGCTCCCGAGCCGAAGGCCGAGGCCTGGGCGGCGCTGACGGGTCCGCTCGGGCTCGCCGGCGTCGCGGTCGGCGATCGCGTGCGTAGCGGCGACGACGCCCCGCGTCTCGCCGGCGTGGTCGAGCGCGCCGGCCAGCCGGAGTGGCCCGAGGACCTGATCATCCGCCTGGAACAGCCGGCTCCCGGTCTTGTCCACCTCACGGCCCACACCATGGGTGGCCAGGTGGTGCTGCCGATCCGGTTCTTCCTGTATGGCGACGAGGCCCCGGCGATCGCCGCGCGCACCGAGTCCGAGTGGCAGGCGTGGATCGTGGCGCTGTTCCCTGCCCCGAAGCCGGGCTGAGGAGGGTCGCCGCCCGCCGATGCGCCACGACATGGCGGGCGGCGCTCTGGTGGGGGCGTTCGCGGGTG
>DATIGO010000422.1:0-50165 GCA_035454665.1 Gemmatimonadaceae bacterium
GCCCTTCGACTCTGCCCGCCATTGACATCCCATTTACGCACGGCCGGCGAACCGCGTCCTGGGGTATATTCCGTCTCGTTCCCCCGATCGCGAGGGCTCTCGATGGGTGTCTCCTACCGTCCGCTCGATGCCGCCGTGGTACGCACCGGCAGCGAGCGCGCCACGCTCGTCCGGCGCACGTATCTGCTCATCCTGGCGAGCATCTTCGTCACCATGGGCGGCGTCTGGTACTCGCTCAACACGCCCGCCGTCTTCAACTGGGTGGTCCGTCATCCCATCCTGACCCTGCTGGGGATGTTCCTCCCGCTCCTCGCGGCCCTCCGCCTGCGGCAGTCGTTCCCGATCAACATCGGCCTCGTGTTCCTCTTCACGTTCGCCGAAGGGATCATGATCTCGCCGCTGATCTACTACTACGCCCAGACGCAGCCGGGACTGATCGGGCAGGCGGCGATGCTCACGGGAAGCACGTTCGCCGTGCTCACGGTCTACGCGTGGGTGAGCCGGCGGGACTTCAGTGCCTGGGGCGGCTTCTTCACGATCGGCCTGTGGGTGCTCATCGCGACGTCGTTGCTGAATCTTTTCTTCCGGAACGCCACGGCGTCGCTCTGGATCGCCGGGGCCACGGTCTTCATCTTCGGCGGCCTCCTCGTCTGGGATACCTGGCGGCTCCGGAACCAGTTCGGCCCGAACGACTACGTGCAGGCCGCGGTCGCGATCTACCTGGACCTGCTGAACATGTTCCTGGCGATCCTGAGCCTGCTGGGGGGCAGAAGGGAGTAGAGCCGCCCCGAGTGAGAGCTCATGGCTCGTAACGGGTAGCTCTCGGACTGTCGCTGTTCTGTTGTTGTCAGGAACAGGCACCGAGACAGAGCGACAGACGGAGAGCGACCAGCCATGAGCCTCCAGCTGTGCGCCTGGCTTACGACCCCCGCCCGAACACCTCGTCGATCTTGGCCGCGAGCTGAATGTCCTTCCGCGTGATCCCCCCCGCGGAGTGCGTGCTCAGATGGCACGCCACGCGCGTATAGCGGATGTCGATGTCGGGATGATGGTTCATCCCCTCGGCCACGTCGGCCATCCGGTTCACGAACGCGATCGCGGACGGAAAGTCGGGACACTCGAACGTCTTCGTGAGCGCGTTCCCGCGGCGGGACCATCCCGGCAGCGCGCCGAGCTCGCGCTGGATCTCGATGTCGGACAGAATCGTGGGCATTGGCCCCCCTGGCACCCGGGTTCACTGGCGTCACAACCACGCGAGCCTGACCTCGTTAGGCCTCCGGTCGCGGCCGTGACGCCCGGACCATCCGCCGAACCGCCGCCAAAGATAATGCCGACCGGCCGTCCGGCGGGCGTCCCGGCGCACCCAACCCCGGGGGGCGTTCGCCGTCCCGCGGCCCGCGCGCCGAGCCGCCCGACTCAGTCCATCGGCGGCCGACGGAGATGCCAGTCCGTCGCCCGCTGCCAGGCCGCGCCGAACGCAAGCACCCGCCCGTCCTGACCGGCCGGACCGATCACCTGAAGCCCGACCGGGAGACCCGACGGCGTGAAACCCGCCGGCATCACGAGCGCCGGGACACCCGCCATGTTCTGCGGCGAGTTGAGCCGGGTGAATGCATCCACGATCCCCTCCTCCCGGCCCCCCGCACGCACCGTCGTCTCGTCGATCGCCGGCGCCGGCACGGGAAGCGCCGCACCCACGAGAAGATCGACCGCGCGGAAGGTCTCCGCGAAAGCGCCCGTCACGCGCGTGCGGCTCTCCTGCGCCCGCAGGTAGTCGACCGCGCTCCACTCGCGTCCCGCGGCGAGCCGCCCCAGCACCCGCGGACCGTACGCCTCCGGCCGTTCCCGGATGTGCCGTTCGTGCCAGGCGAAGGCCTCGGGCGCCGTGATCCGCACCGACGCCGCCTGCGCGTCGTCGAGCTCGGCCACGCGCACGGAGCGCAGCCGTCCACCCTCGCGCGACACCTCCCGCAGGGCGGCCTCGATCACGCGCTGCACCTCACGGCTCAGGTCCCGGAGATGAAACTCCGAGACGCCGATGCGGAGTCCCGACGCACGGCGCTGCGCCGAGCGGAGATAGCGCAGTGGATCGCTCCCTCCCGCCATCACGCCGAGCATGAGCGCGCAGTCCAGTGCCGTCCGCGCCATCGGACCCGCGTGATCCAGCGTCGGGCTGAGCGGCACGACGCCCTCCAGGGAGACGAGGCCGCGCGTGGGCTTGAGGCCGGTCACGCCGCAGCAGGCCGCCGGGATGCGGATGGAGCCGCGCGTATCGGTGCCGACGGAAAGCGGGCCGAGTCCCGCGGCAAGCGCCGCGGCGGACCCGCCGCTCGAGCCGCCGGACATGCGCCGCGCGTCCCACGGGTTTCGCGCCGGCCCGAAGTGCTCGTTCACCGTCGTCACGCCTAACGCGACTTCGTGCAGGTTCGTCTTGCCGATGACGATCGCTCCCGCGCGGCGGAGCCAGCGGACGACCTCGGCGTCCTTCGCCGCCGTGAGCCCGTCGCCGAAGATCCGCGAGCCCGCGGTCGTCGGGCCTTCCGTGGTCACGATCAGATCCTTCACCGAGACGGGCACGCCATGCAGCGGTCCGGCCTCGCCGCCCGCGCCCCGGGATCGCAGCAGTCGGTCGGCGCGCGCCGCCGCGCGGCGCGCCGGCGCGTCGAAGACGGCGAGGTACGCATTGAGGAGCCCGTTGCAGCGCGCGATCCGCTCGAGCGTCTCGCTCACGGCCTCGGCCGCCGAGATCCGGCGGCGGCGGATCGCCCTGGCCAGCTCATGCGCGGTGACGAACGGATCAGCCGGATCGGTCGAGGGGGACATGGAGCGAGGCCGGAGGAAACGGCGGGACCGGAGGCGCAGGTGGACGGGCGCGAAGCATAGCGCCCGGGGCGGCCTCTTGCGGCTTCGGCATTTGTTCGGTATTCTGGCTCCCCCTGCCGCACGCGTTCCACCGGGAAACGACGACATGCTCCAGGTGTCCCAGGCGCAGCTTCCATTCGACTCGGCGGCCCGGCGTCGGCTCCCGGTCCTGAATCCGCTGGGTACGCAAAGCGACATCCGTTATTACGACGCGGTGGCGAAGGGCGTGCTGAACGGTCCCGAGACCACCGGGATGGGTTTCTGGTCGATCAATCCCTACGTGGGCTGCGCGTTCGGCTGTGCGTACTGCTACGCGCGCTACACGCACCGGTACGTGACGGAGCGTGCGACGGCGAGCGAGAGAGAGGCCGTGGCGGAGGGGGCGGAGGGGGCGGAGGGGGCGGAGCGCGGACGGCTGACGGATCTCCCTCCGTGGCTCGCCTTCGAGCGCCGGATCTTCGTGAAGCGCAACGCCCCCGAGGTGCTGCGCGCCACCCTTCGCGCGGGGGGCGGGTACGGGGCATCGCGGCGCGGGCGCCTGACGGGCATCTGGAAGGGTGAGACGATCGTGATCGGCACCGCCACCGATCCGTACCAGCCGGCCGAACGGACGTGGCGCGTGACGCGCGGGGTGCTCGAGGTGCTGGCCGCCGAGCGCGGGTTGTCGGTCGTGATCGTCACGAAGAGCGCGCTCGTCGCGCGCGACGTGGACGTGCTCGCGCGGCTCGCGGCGCGGTCGCGGCTCACGGTGCACGTGTCCCTCATCACGCTGGATCGGGAGCTGGCGCGGCGGCTCGAGCCGCGGGCGCCGACGCCCGAGGCACGCGTGCGCGCGGTGGAGCGGCTGGCCGCGGCGGGGATCGACGTGGGGATCAACATCATGCCGGTACTGCCTGGGATCACGGATCCGCCTTCGATGCTCGACGCGCTGGTGCGGCGGGTGGCGCGGAGCGGTGCGTCGCACGTGAACGCCTGCGCGCTCAGGCTGCGGGTCACGGCGCGGCGGCGCTATCTGCCGTTCATCGAGGCGGAGTTTCCGCATCTGGCCGCGCGCTATCGCGCGGCGTACGCCGGCGGTCACCAGATGGGCGATCGGTACCGCGAGGGGCTGCGGCGGTTTCTCCGGGAGCGTTGCCGGGAGCACGGCATTCAATACGGCACGCCGGAGGGCGCGGGGCGCGCGCGCGACGGGACGGCGCGCGCGGGGAGGGCCTGGAGCGCCGGCGACGGTGCCGTCGGCAACGATGGGGATGCGGGTGACGGGGTGGAGGATGCCGGGCGCGGGATCGATTCGCCGTTGGTTCGTGCGTGCGCCGAGCAGCTCGGGCTGGCGCTCGGTCCGTGACCGTGTTCCCCCGCGGCTCCGCCGGGCCACGTTAGGCGGCGCGCCGTGCGGGCGGACCCGGTCGGGACCGGTGGTGCGTCCGGTGGTGCGTCCGGTGGTGCGTCCGGTGGTGCGCCTTGGCCGTGCGCGGCAGGGCCCCGACTCGTTAGGCAGGCGCTCCGGTCCGCGAAGGATGTTTTTTCCTCTTGATCTTCGGTTTTTATTCGGTATTCATCGATTCCGATTTCCCGGACGAACCGACGGTGCGCCTTCTTCCTGATCCGATGGCATGTCGACCGCCGCGACCGCCGCACTTGACGCGCTCCCCGAGCTTGCCGCGCTCCGCCAGCGTCTCGCCGTACTCGTGGCGCCGCCCCGCGCCGGCACGGCGGCCATTCCCACCGGTTTCGCCGCGCTCGACCGGGCGTTGTCCGATGGCGGGGTGCCGTGTGGACGGCTCACGGAGATCGCCGGAGTGCGCGGGAGCGGAAGGACCACACTCGTCAGGCAGATCGTGGCCGGAGCGCTCGCCGCGCGGCATTGGGTGGCCTACGTCGACGGCGCGCGGACACTCGCGCCGCGCGACTGGGCCGGACCGGGCGCGACGGGACGGTTCCGGGTCGTCCGGCCGCCCAGTGCCGCGCGCAGCGCGTGGTGCGCCGATGTCCTGCTGCGGAGCGGCGCGTTCGGGCTCGTCGTGCTCGATGGCAGCGCGCCGCTGTCGCGCCAGGTCGCGGTGCGGCTCACCCGGCTGGCTCGTGAGCAGAACGCGGCGCTCGTGGTGGTTGGCGAAGGACAGATCGGCGGCGCCGTGGTCGGTAGCGCGGTGCGGCTGCGGGTGGAGCGCTTGCAGCAGGGCCACCGGCGCGAGCCGGTGCCCTCGGCATCGTCAGGCCGCACGAGCAGGAGCAGGCTGGTGACCGGCGGGTCGACCGGCGGGGAGCATCGCGGGTTGCGCATCGTGGTGGACAAGGGCGGGCGGCATCACTCCGTGGAGGTTCGCTGTGCGATCGACGTGGCGCGTCGCCTGTGTGCGCATCCCGAGATTCCCGATCGGCGCGGTGTGGCATCACGCGGCCGGTGGGGAGAACAGGCGGGAGACGACGTGCCCGGTGCCCGGCCGCGGAGCGGAAGATCAGAGCGCCGGACCGGAAGCAGAACGCGGCGTTGAACCCGGAGCCGGGAAGCCGCGGGCAACGCCAGAGCAGCAGCGCGTTCACTGGGATGCGCTCCCCCTCGCGCTCGCCGACGGCCAGCGCCTGCGCGCGGTGACCATGGCCGCCGCACGTCTTCACGTGCGCGCCGGCATGACGGTCGATGAAGCACGCTCGCGCTGTGCCGCGTTGCAAGTATGCCCCTGGGACGAACTCGTCATCGCCGATGCGGTGCGGCGGACCACCGCGATGCTCCTCGCCGCCAGCCCGCGCGTGACCCCGGTCGCGGGCGCGCCCGGCCTGTGGTGGATCGGCGCCAGCGGGTTCGAGGCGTCCGGCGGCGAACCCGCTCTCGCCCACACCCTGCTCCACCTCGCACAACGCTGGCATCCCGGCGCCCGGGTCGCGATCGCCGATTCCTGCGTCGCCGCCCGCGCCGCCACCTGGGATGCGAGACGGGAGGCCAGGGACCCGGACGCGGAGTCCAGAGGCCACAGCCGAGTCACGCGTCACGCGCCACGCGCCACGAAGGGGGGTGACGCGTCACCCGCTCTTCTCATCGTCCCCCCCGGCGGCTGTGCCGCCTATCTCGCCGCGGTACCCCTCGGGCTGCTTCCGCTGGACGAGGAGCTGCGTGAGACGCTGGCCGCGTTAGGCATCCGGACCGCCGGCGCCTTCGCGACGTTCACGGCGGACGAGGTCGAGCGGCGATGGGGGGCGGCGGGCCTCGCCGCCTGGCGCCTGGCACGGGGCGAGGATCGGCGCCGTCCCGGCCTCACGCGCATCGCGCTGCCGCGGTCGGCATCGGCGGAGCTCGTGCCGACGGTGACGGCCATGGAGCCCGTGCTCTTCCTGATCCGGGCCGCCCTCGAACGGCTGGTCCGCGAACTGATCGCGGACGGCCGGGCCGCCGTCACCGTGGCGATCACGCTCACGCTCGACGACGCGCGCGGCGCGCTTCCGGACGCACGCCCCCACACCGTCACCCGGGAGGTGCGGCTCGCGCGCCCGCTGGCCCGCGTGGCCCCGCTCCTCGAGCGCTGCCGCGCGTTGCTCGATCGCTGGCCGCTCTCGGCGCCCGTCTGTGGCGTCGCGGTGGCTATCACCGCCACGGCGGCGCTCACCGGAGAACAAGGCGACCTGCTCGATCCCGCCTGGCGCGATCCCGCCGCCGCCGACGCCGCCTTCGCCCGCCTGCGCGCCGAACTGGGATCCGACGCCGTCGTGATCCCCGTCGCACGCGACGAACACCGCCCCGAACGCGCGGGGGCATGGATGGCGATCGAAGAGGAGGCCGGAGACCAGAGACCGGAGGCCAGAGGGAACAAGGAGAGCAGCCGAGTCACGGGTCACGAGTCACGCACCACCAAGAGCGGTGGCTCGTCACCCGTCACGCGTCACCCGTTACCGGATGTTTCCGAGTCCCGAGTCCCGAGTCCCGAGTCCCGGTCATCATCACTCGCCGTTCTCCGCCAGCTCGAGTCGCCCGAGGTCGTGGACGTCGAGTGCCGGGACGACGGGGCGCCATGTGTGCTCTGGTGGCGTGGCCGCCGCGTGCCACTCGTCCGCGCCCTGGGTCCCGAGCGCCTCGGCGGCGACTGGTGGAAGGACGAGTATGCGCGCGACTACTGGCAATGCGAGGAGGCGGGAGGGTCGAGTGATCTCGTGCTCTTTCACGATTACGCCGCGGGTGGGGGGTGGTATGTGCAGGGGTGGTATGACTGAAAGGCGGCTGGTTGCTGGTTGCTGATGGCTGGAGCTGGTTGCTGAGTGCTCCGCTGGGTGCTGGGTGCTGGGTACTGGGTACTGGGTGCTGGGTGCTGGGTGCTGGGTGCTGGGTGCTGGGTGCTGGGTGCTGGGTGCTGGGTGCTGGAGCTGGTGCTGGTGCTGGAGCTGGAGCTGGAGCTGGAGCTGGTGCTGGTGCGGGTGCTGGCTGCTGTGCTGGGGCCGGTGTTGAAACGCCACAAAGCTCGTAGCTGATAGCTGATGGCTGGATGCTCTCCGTCTGTCGCTCTTCTCGGTTGCCGTTCCGTCCAGCAGCAACGGAGCGCCCCGACAGGCGGAGAGCTCCCAGCCATCAGCCGTCCGCTACCAGCGGCAACCGAGTCACGCGTCACGAATCACGAGTCACGATACACCGAGCTCCACTGCCACTCCGTCTTCTCGCTCCTCGACGGGGCCTCCGCGCCGGAGGCGCTGCTCGCGCGGGCGAAGGCGTTAGGCATGCCGGCCCTCGCGCTCACCGACCACGAGGACCTGGGCGGAGCCGTGCGCTTCGCGACGGCCGCGCGGGAGCTCGGCCTGGATGGGATCATCGGCAGCGAGATCACGCTCCAGGTCGAGGACCGGCGCACGCATCTCGTCCTCCTCGCCGAATCCCGCGAAGGGTACGGGAACATCGCCACGCTCATCACCCGCGCGCGCATGGATACGCCGCGCGGTGAGCCCGCCGTCACCCTCGACACGCTCGCGCGTCACGCGGGCGGCCTCTTCGCGCTCACCGGCTGCCCGCGGGGATGGGTCCCGTCACGCATCGCCGCCGGCGATCCCGATGGCGCCTGCGAGGCGGCGGCCACGCTCCTCGACATCTTCGGCGGACGGCTGGCCATCGAGGTCTGGGATCACGGCCTCGCCGAGGAGCGCGAACTCGTCAGGCACCTCGTCCCGCTCGCCCACTCGCTCGACCTGCCGTGGGTGGTGACCAACGATGTGCACTATGCCGAGCCCACGGACCGCATCGTCCACGACGTGCTGTGTGCCCTGCGCCACCAGCGCACGCTCGACGAGATGGGCACCCGGCTCCGCCCCAACGGCGAATGGTACCTCAAGAGCGCGGCCCAGATGCGGCGCCGCTGGCAGCACGACGACGCCGGGATCCGCAACACCGCGATAGTCGCCGAACGCTGCGCCTTCCGTCTCGACGCCCTGAGGCCCACGCTCCCCGAGTTCCCCCTCCCTCCGGGCATCACCGCCGATGAATACCTCGCCCGCCTCGTGGAACAGGGAGCGAGAGAGCGAATCGAACGGCAGAAGCCGGACGCCGGAGGGGCCACGCAGCACCCGGCTCCAGCCATCAGCAACCCGCAACCGGCCCGCAGTCCCTCGTCACTCCCCGGGAAGTACCGCATCCAGATCGCCCACGAGCTCGACGTCATCCGCCGGCTCGGGCTCGCCGGCTACTTCCTCATCGTCTGGGACATCGTCCGCTTCGCGCGGCGCGCCGGGGTGCTCTGCCAGGGGCGCGGATCGGCCGCGAACTCGGTGGTCTGCTACTGCTTAGGGCTCACCGCGATCGATCCGGTGAAGATGGAGCTGCTCTTCGAGCGCTTCCTCAGCGAGGAGCGCCAGGAGGCACCCGACATCGACATCGACTTCGCGCACCGCGATCGCGAGAAGGTCCTGCAATACGTCTACGAGCGCTACGGACGCGAGCATGCGGCGATGGTGTGCGAGCACATCACGTATCGCGGCCGCTCCGCCGCCCGCGACACCGCGCGTGTGCTGGGGTTCTCCGTGGAGCAGGCGAACGTGCTGAGCGCACTGAGCGACCGCTTCTCGGCGAAGGCCACCGCCGAAGCCCTGCGCGCCGGGACGACCGCGGAGACGATGCTGGGACGTCATTACGATCTCGACCCGCAGTCCGACCGCCCTGCCGTGCCTGACGATCCACGGAAGAAGCCTGACGAGTGGAGCGCGGAAAGACTGCTCGCCCAGCGCCTGGGCCAGGACATGCTCCCCGGCACCACCGCCGCCGCCCGCGCCCGCGAAGAGAAAGCCGCCGCGAAACGTGAAGCGGCAGCACGCGCCGGAAGACCGGAGTACGGCAGGCAGGCCAGCGGCCCGGGGCCCGTGACCGGAGAAGACACTCCGCAACCAGCGCCAGCCATCAGCAACCCGCAACCAGCCCTCGAGAGCAACTCCATCCTCTCCCAGGCCGGCCTCGACCCCGCCGATCGCCGTGTCCAGGTGCTGAGCGACATCATCGAAGGCCTGCACCAGGCACCGCGGCACCGGTCCATCCACGTAGGCGGCTTCGTGCTCACGAAGGAGCCGCTGCGCACCGTGGTGCCGATCGAGCCGGCCTCGATGCCGAACCGCACGGTCATCCAGTGGGAGCGCGACGACCTCGACCCCGCCGGCCTCGTCAAGATCGACCTCCTCGGCCTCGGCATGCTCACGGTGCTCCAGGACTGCCTCAAGTACGTCCGCGCCACGCGCGGCGTCACGATCGACCTGGGACAGCTCGACATGACCGACCAGGCGGTCTACGACGATCTCTGCCGCGCCGACACGATCGGCGTCTTCCAGGTCGAGAGCCGCGCACAGATGAACACCCTCCCCCGCCTGCAGCCGCGCTCGTTCTACGATCTCGTCGTCGAGGTGGCGCTCATCCGTCCCGGGCCGATCCAGGGCGACATGGTGAACCCGTACCTGCGCCGCCGCCTGAAGGAGGAACCGGTCACCTATCCACATCCCTCTCTCGAGCCGGTGCTGAGACGCACGTTAGGCGTGCCGCTCTTCCAGGAGCAGGGCATGCAGGTGGCGGTCACCGCCGCAGGCTTCACGCCGGGCGAGGCCGATGTGCTGCGCCGCGCCATGGGCCACAAACGCTCGCGCGAGCGGATGGCCGCGATCTGCGAGAAGCTCATCGCCGGCATGGAACGGAACGGCATCCCGAAGGACATCGCCCTCCGGATCTACAACCAGATCAATGCCTTCGCCGACTACGGCTTCCCCGAATCGCACGCCGCGAGCTTCGCGCTCATCGTCTACGCCTCGGCGTACCTGCGGCACTACTACGCCCCCGAGTTCACGGCCGCCATCCTGAACGCGCAACCCATGGGCTTCTACTCCGTGGGCACCCTCGTCGAGGACGCGAAACGCCACGGCGTGACCGTGCGATCCGTTGACCTCACCCGCTCCGCCTGGGACCACGCCCTCGAATGCCCCGATGGACGGGTCGTCGTGCCTCACGACGGAGTGATCGAAACCAGAGGCCAGAAACCAGAGACCGGAGCGGCCACTCGGCACCCAGCTCCAGCCATCAGCAACCAGCCACCAGCCCACCCGCCCTCGTCACGGTCTCCGCCCCTCGTCCGCCTCGGCCTCCGCCTCGTCCGCGGCCTCGGCGCCGCCGCCCGCGAAAAGCTCGAGCGCGCGCTCGAGGACGGCCCGTTCGTCGACATCCCCGATGTCGTCCGCCGCGTCCAGCTCGATCAGGGCGCGCTGCGCGCGCTCTGCGAGGCGGGGGCCTTCGACCGCATGGTCGCCGACGTCCCCCGCGCTGAGCGCCGGCGCACCGCGCTCTGGCGCGTGCTCGACGCCGTGCGCGGCGACGCCGGCCCTCTCGCGCCTCGACGCAGAGAAGCCAGAGGCCGGCGGCCAGTGGCCGGAGGAGACACTCAGCAACCAGCGCCAGCCACCAGCAACCAGCAACCAGCAACCAGCCCACCCTTACCCGTCACCCGTCACTCGTCACTGTTCCAGATGTCCCACATCGAGCTCACCGACGCCGACTACCGCATGACCGGCCTCTCGCTCAATGGACACCCCATGCGACACCTGCGCCCATTGCTCGGGCCCAACGGCATCCGCACCGCGCAGGACCTCCTGCAGCGCGGCCGTGACGGGGAATCCGTGGCACATGCGGGGCTCGTGATCTGCCGCCAACGCCCCGGCACCGCGAAGGGCTTCGTCTTCCTCTCGCTCGAGGACGAGACCGGGATCCTCAACGTGGTCGTGACGCCGAAGCGCTTCGAGCGCCAGGCCCTGCTCATCTCCACCTCACCCCTGCTGCTCGTGCGCGGCACGCTGCAGGTGGAGCACGGCGTGGTGAACCTGCGCGGCGCGGAGTTCCGCGCCCTGCGCGCCGATGCGGGTGAAACGTGGGCGCGCAGCCACGACTTCCACTGAGGCGGCGCACCCGGAGACCTCCGGGAAGGCACAGCCAGGGCCTCATCCGTATCCCATGTCACGGCGGACGTTTGACACCCTGACCATCATTCTCTAATTCTCAGCACGACAGATCGGGGGCAGCGTGCGCTCACTGTGGACTCTCATCGCGCTCGCCACAATGGCGGCGCCCGCGGGTAGCCAGGACACTTCGACGCCGGCGCAGACGTCGGTGCTCGCGGCGATCCTCAACCTCCCACAGGCAGCGGAGGCGGCGCGCCGTGCGGGTATCCCGGCGGGTGTGATCTCGGACGTGCTGGATTCATTGCGCCGCCGGAAGGTGCCGGCCGACGACGCCGAGAAAATTCTCCGGGACGAGGTCGAGGCCGTGGATGCAGGCGCGCCCAGGGAGAACTTCGGAGCCTACGTCAACGCCCAGCTCGCGCGCGGTCTCCGCGGTCGCGAGCTCGCGGCCGCAATCCACGCGGAGCACGCTCGCCGCGGGATCGGACGCGGACGCGGTCCAGCCGCGGGCCGACCTGGACGGGCCGGCGCCGCCGACACCGGCCGGGCGAGAGGACGCGGAAGAGGGAGGAGCTCATGACCGCCCGCAACGCCGGCTCGACGGTGGTCGTCTGCGCCGCGTTCCTCATCGCGGGGTGCGGTGGGTCCGGCACCGACCAGCCAGCGGAGGGAGCAGACACCACCACCTCCGCCACACCGGATGCATCGCTGCCACCTGACGTCCAGCTCGCCCTGACGGTCGCCCACGCGCTCGATGCCGCGCCGGCGAACACCGACTCGATCCTGTCGGCGAACGGCCTGACGCGTGAGGGGCTCGACTCCCTCATGTACACGATCGCCTCCGACTCGGCCAAGGCGGCTGCCTACACCGCGGGACGTCGCTGATCGGACGCACGAGGCAGGAATCCCGCTCCGTTCGGAGGCGCGGCCGGAGCCCGCCGATCGGCGGGATCACGGCAGGCAGGTCAGGTCCCAGATGGCCGCGTTGCGCACGCCCCCGAACGCCGTCTCACTCGATCCCGCCACCAGACCGGCCGCGTTGATGTCGTTCGCCGCGCTGGGCCGCCGCGAGCGACCCTCGAGCGCGCCGAGGTCGACCGGGCCGCCACCCTGCCATAGAACCGCGTGAGTCGTCAGGCGCGGGATCACGGCATCGGGCACGTCGACGGTGCTCTCGCCCACGATCCAGCCGGACGCGTTGATCGCGTTCGCCTGACTGCCGTACTGCAGGGCTCCGAGCTCCGTCATCACGCCGTTGGCCCACCGGACAGCGCGAAACGTGAACCCGTTCTCGTCCGCGACACGAATGGAGCCGACGACCTGGCCGGCCTCGTTGATGTCGAGGGCCAGCGAGCTCACCCCGCCGCCGGTCCCCAGATCCGTTATCACTCCGGCGCGCCAGACTACCGCGCGTTCGAGCGACGCATCCTGGGGAAGCGTGCTCGTGCCCACGACGTCACCTGCATCGTTGATCCCTCGCGCGGCGCTGTACAACCCGCCGAGGCCGCCGAGATCGGTCATGGCGCCGTCCCGCCAGAGAAAGGCCCGCTGCGTCCCATCCGCCGCGTCGCTCGCGCCCACGATCCACCCCGCGGCATTGATGCCGTACGCCCAGCTGCTTGCACCACCCAGCGTACCGAGATCGGTCATCACACCGTCCCGCCAGAGAAACGCGTGCTCGACGAAACCGGAATCGTTGGGGAGCCGGCTGTGACCGACCACCCAGCCGGATGCATTGATGGCCGCGGCCCGGCTGAGCGAACCGCCCAGCGTCCCGAGATCGGTCATCACGCCGTTGTGCCACAGAAAGGCGTGGGAGAGCGTATCGCCCCCCAGGTTGCTCGCGCCGACGACCTGCCCCGCCGCATTGACGCCGAAGGCGGCGCTCTCGCGCCCACCGAGCGTGCCGAGATCCGTGAGCAGCGTGCACTGGGATGGGCCGTCGGGGTCGGGACCGGTGCCGTTGTCGTCCGAGCAGGCGACCGCACCGATGAGTGCGCCGATGAGTGCGCCGAGCACGCTGCCGCGAATGACCGAGCGCATCCGTCCCTCCGAGAACCGCACCGACTCCTCGTTAGGCCTTCCGGCCCCGTGAGGACACGACAAGCAGGGGCAGGTCCCGTGCCGCGGCAGCACTCCCGTCCGCCTCAGGCGGGGTTCGTCAGGACTCGGTGCCGGCGCGCACGGCCACGCGCGGGGCCGCATCCCGCGAGGGCGGACGCCCCGTGCGGTTCACGTCCGCCCGGTGGAATTCGTAGGCGGTCAGCCGGGCGACCGAGCCGCCGCCGCCGAGCACCGCCCCCGTGGCCTGGGAAACGAAGTCGACGATGAGACCGAGCGTGACCACCGGCAGTGCCGCGGCGATCCTGCTGGCTGGAACTCCATTGCGATGACTGTCGCGGAGCACGTGCGTCAGTCGGATCGGCAGAATGGCCGGGCTCGCCACCGCATACGCCAGCCGCTTGAAGACCGACCAGCCCGTTGCCCTGGCGGCGGCGAAGACGCGGCCGAGGTGCCACTGCACGTCGAGCCAGACCCCCAGGCGCGAGAAGTTGATGTGAGCGGCCGTCGCCGCCGGCTCGAGGAGAAGCGTATGCCCCCGCGACCGCAGGTCCCAGAGCAGCACCGTCTCCGCTTCCATGAGCCGGTCGAGATCAGGCCCGTAGGCGAGGAGCAGATGGCGCTTGTAGCTGATGTTGTGGCCCGGCAGCAGGTCGAGGACGGCGCGGCGGCCCGGAGCCAGCCAGCGGCCGTACGCCACCAGGAGATCGGCCCAGCTCACGAGCGTTTCGGGGTTCGCGTTGCGTATCGCCGGGGCGACGGCGGCGTGCGGCTCGGCGTGCGCGCGGAGCAGCGCCTCGGCCCAGCGCGGATCGGGAAAGCAGTGATCCTCGGTGAACGCGACGACATCGGCGCGCGCCTCGCGGATGGCACGCGCGCGGGCGGGCCCCGTGTGGCGCAGATCGCCGGCCTCCAGCACGCGCACGCTGTGCAGCGACGCCACGGCCGCCGCATCCACCACGAAGTCCTCTGCTCCCGGCGCGCAGATGAGCAGCTCGATGCGCTCCGCGATGGTCTGGCGGCACAGGTGGGCAACGGTCGTGCGCAGGGCGTCGAACGTGTCCCACGTGGGAAGCACGACCGTGATCGCGGGCTCCGTCATCTCCGCGAGTGGCTGTACCTTCGGCGAGGACGCGCTCCGGAGAACACGAGACCGACGAGATACGCGCCATGCGCCGCGAGGGTCAGCGCCGTCAGGACCGCGCCACGTAGCGCCGGCCGGCCGCGCGCGACGTGGCGCAGCGAGCCCAGATAGAACGAGAGGTTGATCGGGACGGGACGGCCGACGCCGCGTCGAACGGTGCGGAACCTCCGCCCGCCGCGGCCGTACTCCCGGTGTTGACGCAGGAACGCCGTCACGGTCAGGTCGTGTGCGTGGTGCACGATGGCGCGCGGCTCCAACACGGACGGTCGGCCCTGCGCGTGCCACCGATCGCAGAACTCCCGATCCTCGGCGGCGAACGGGAAGACGACGTCGAATCCCCCGGCCCCACGAAAGGCCGCCCGCGACACCGCGACGTTGTTGGTCGAGAAGAAACGCTCCCGGTCGCCGGTTCCGTCGAAGAACGTCCCGCTGTACTCGGACAGGCTCTGGCTCGCCTCGGCCAGCAGGTTCGCGCGAAGCGCATTGCGCACCACACCGCCGATGAGCGCGTCGGGCGCGCGTCGGAGCGCGCCCTCGAAGGCCCGCAGCCAGTCCGGCTCGGGCACGCAATCGTCGTCGGTGAAGGCGAGCCACGATCCGCGAGCCCGTTCGGCGCCGTGATTCCGTGCGGCCGCCGGCCCCGCGTTGGGCTGCGAAAGGAAGGTCGCCGACATGGCGTGACCCGCGACAGCGACGGCACGTACCTCGTCGGGCGGTTCGATTCCACCGTCGTTCACCACGATGATCTCGAAACCGCCCGCCGGCGGTCGCAGGGCTGCCAGTCCGGCCACGCACCGGGCCAGCGGCTCCGGCCGACTGCACGTCGGGACCACGACCGACCAGGCGGGCGAGCCGGGCGCGATCGTCACGTCGCGGTCCCTCGCGCGCAACGTTCGGCGGCCTCGATGATCGCCAGGCACTTGTACCCGTCGTCCAGATCCGCCGCATCCGCCGCGAGGCGACCCGTCCGAACCGCCTGGAGAAAGCAGTCCAGCGCGAGGGCGTACCCGGGCTCACGCAGCGGCGAGCGGCGCGCGCGCAGTGCCTCCGGTAATTGCGCGAGAGCGCTCATCGTCAGCACCAGACGACGCAGGGGGCCTCCCCGCATGCCGGGGTTGTCGATCACGGCGACATCGAGTGATGTGAACCGCGAGACGGACAGTCGCGCGCAGTCTCCGTGCACCTCGACCTGGTCCTGTTCCGCCGCCGCCAGCGAGTAGAAGCCATGGACGCGCGGTCCGCCTGCCAGCTCCAGCTCCAGCAGCGCTGTGTCATCTTCCGCATGCCGCGATTCGAGCGTCGCGCAGACCGCCACGGGTTCACGCGAGAAGAGAAACCGCATGAGGTCGATGTGATGGGCTCCGAGATCGAGGAGGGCGCCGCCGCCCGTGGCGCGAGATCGCTTCCATGCCGCAGCCGCGCGAGGCGCCGTGGCGAAGACGCTCCGTGTGTAGACGGGCCGCCCCGCCCGGCCCGACCGGATCAGCTCCCGCAACCGCCGGTAGAGGGGATTGAATCGCATGTTGAAGCCCATCATTCCCACCCGGCCGCTCGCGCGCCAGGCGTCCAGCACCCGCGCCCCCTCCGCTCCGCAGTGGGCGAGTGGCTTCTCGAGATACAGATGACATCCTGCCGCGAATACGGCACGAGCGGCCGACGCGTGCTCGCCGGTGGGTGCCGCCACGATCACCGCGTCGAGCGGCGTGCCGGCGAGCATGGCATCCAGCGTCGTGAAGGCGCGCGCACCCGGCACTTGTTCCAGGGCCATCGCCGTCGCGCCCGGATCCGGCTCCGCGATCGCGCTGATCTCCACATCGGCGCGCCGTGCGAGGAGCGGCAGGTGCACCGCTCGCGCCATCGCCCCGCACCCCGTCACACCGATCTTCAGTCGGTCCGCCATTCCGACCGGCCGAGGGACAAGGGGCTCGCGCCACCCGACGCTCGCCGTCGCGACGGGGTCATGAGCTCGATGACTGCACCCAGCACCGTTGCCGCCTGCGACATCGCGATCAGTAGCGCGCACAGCCACGCCATCGGGCTCTGCCAACGTCGCAGCGGATGCAGCACCAGCCGCAGGTAGAACCCCGGACCCGGCATCCGCTTCCGCCGCCCCCGCAGGCGCTGCCGGCGCCGCACACGCAGGAGACCGCGACCATAGCCGAAGTGTTGTCGCAGATACGCGCGAAACGTGAGCGCGTGATGATGCGTGATGAACGCGTCGTGGACGTACTCGGCCTGCCCACCGGACTCCTGCCAGCGGACGCAGAGGTCGTAATCCTCGCCGGCGGCATCCGGAAAGTCCGGACTGAAGCCGCCGATCGCGTGAAAGCCAGCCGCCGGAAGACTCAGGTTGCTCGTGCTGAACAGGCGCACGCGCGTGTACCGCCAGTGGTGGGCATACACGAACTCCATGATGACCTGGGTCGCTGTGGTACAGGAGTTCGCGGCGAGACCGTTCCGCATCCCGCCACCCAGGAGCAGGTCGGGATTCACGTCGAAGCGCCTGTCGAGCCGCGCGAGCCATTCGGGGGCTGGCTCGCAGTCGTCGTCGGTGAAGGCGAGGTAGCGCCCACGGGCCAGCGTGGCGCCACGGTTGCGCGCCGCCGCGGGCCCGGCGTTTTCCTGTCGCACGACGCGGATCTGCATGGTGGCGTCCAACTCCGCGATCAGCTCGGCGTGTTGCGCGCTCACGGGCGGCATCGAGCCATCGTCGCAGACGAGCACCTCGAAGCGGCTGCGCGGGAAGCGTTGCGCGGCCAGCGCCCGGAGGCACCGCCCGAGCGCCTGCGGCCGATCGTACGTCGGAACGATGACCGAGATGATCGGTCCTTCCCGGCGGTCGTCGCCGGCAGCCGGTCGCTCGTGGGCCAATCCCATGCCTGCTCGCGCCTCGCCTGTCCCGGTCACGCCGGGGACGGTCCTGCTCGGGTAACATCGAAGCAGCGGGACTCGCGGACAAGATGGCGTCGCAGCGCACTTCGCGGTGTGGCGAGGCCGCAACGGTGCGCGGTGTTGGCACGTGGCCGCGACGGTGCCGCCCGGTCCGTGGACCGTCCGGTGACCCGGACAGGGATCGTTAGGCAGCACGGGGTTGCGTGGTCGACGCCCGGGTGTGGGACGGCGGCGTGATTTCCCCTGCTTCTCTCCGCCCCGGCCCGAGAGCGCGCGGGGGCGGCGAACGCCACCCGAGCGACACGGCCAACGGAGGGCGAGGTCGTCAGCCAGCCTCGAGCGCGGCTCATCGTCCGGTCGTCCCCGATGTCCGAAACCAGCCGCCGCGGCGTGTTTATAAGGGTGGGGCGTCCGGCTGGTGTCGCCCGGTGCAACCGCGGGCTCAGCCGGACCTGAGTGGAGTCGTTGTGGAAAGCACCCTCGAGATCCGCGCCATCGAAGCAGCCGACCTGCCCGTGATCGCTCAGATCCACATGCTCGCCTTTCCCGGGGCGGCCATGACGGCGCTGGGCCGGGAAGCGGTCCGGCGCTATTACCAGTGGCAGCTGGAAGGCCCCCACGACCTCTATGCCACGCTGGCCGTCGTGGACGGGAAGACGGCCGGGTTCAGCTTCGCGGGCCACTTCCGTGGCCACCTGATCGGCTACCTGCGGCGGAACCGCGCGTATCTGCTGTTCAATACGCTGCGTCGCCCGTGGCTGCTCGCGAATCCGCTTTTCCTCGACCGCCTCAAGTTCGGCCTCACCACTGTGCGACGGAAACTCGGGAAGCCCGTGCCGCGGCGAGACACCTCGGAAGCGAAGCGTTTCGGCATTCTCTCCGTGGCCGTGGATCCGACCTTTCAGGGCCACGGCGTGGGTCACGCCCTCATGGAGGACGCGGAGCAGGAGGCGCGACGCCTGGGCGTCCCCCGAATGAGCCTCACCGTGCACCCGGAGAATGAGCAGGCGGTCCGCTTCTACGAGCATCAGGGATGGTACCGGGCGCTCGATGCCCGCGGCCGCTGGATCGGCCACATGCAGAAGGATCTCCCGTAGCCGATCCTGACGGGCGGCGCGCGGCAGGCGCGCCATCACCGGCAGGCGAGGGCGCGCTCCGCCTGTGTGAGCCCTGTCGCACCCCTCCAAATCCCGTGGGCTTCGACCATGAGGATTGCGTGAAGTTTCGCTTACGACTTCCCGCATCGTATTGCCGGCAGACCGGGTCGCCGTAGTATCGCCGCGATGCCTCCCGGGATCCGTTGGATGCGCACGCCCGTCGTCGCGGGAGTCGCGCTCGTGTGTGCGCTTCCGGTCCAGGCCCGCGCACAGGGCCGCGTGGCCGGCCCCGTGCCGCGCGGGCTCGTCGCCCTCGACAGCGCACGCGTGATCGAAGACGATTCGCTCTTTCTCGCCCAGCCGACGGAGGTCGCGCTCGGTCCGAACGGCAATCTGTACGTCTCCGAGACGAGCGAGGGGCGCGTGCTCGAGATCGCGCCCAACGGGCGCATCGCCCGCGTCTTCGGCCGGCGTGGGCGGGGGCCGGGAGAGCTCGCGGCGCCCAGCACGCTCGCCATCGGCGGCGACTCGCTGCTCCTGGTCTGGGATCGCGGCGAGCGGCGCCTGTCGATCTTCGATCTCCGAACGGGCCGCTTCGTGAGGCAGCTGGGCCTGAGCCTCGCGTGGCCGCCGGCGATGCGCGTCGTGGGCAGCGAGATCCTCATTCGCAACTACGACTTCGACGCCGGCACCTCGCTCATGCGCCTCTCCGCCGAGGGCGACACACTCGGCGCGGAGGGGGTCCTCCCCGCGCTCGGCCGGCAGCGGCCGATCCTCATGCAGGGGGCGTTCGCCATTTCCGTCCTTGCCCCGGACGGCGACGCGATCTTCGCGATGTTCGAGGTCTCACCCCTGCTGTACCGGTGGCAGCGCGGAACCCGGACGGCGCGCGAGATCACCGTCCCCGCGGTGCGGCGTCGTGGCGTGCGCCCCTCGCTCTTCGAGGAGATGATGCGCGATCCCGGCAGCGCGGCGCGACTCGTATGGAACCGCTCGATCCCCATCGCGCTCGAAGTCGTGAGGCCCGGGACGCTGGGCCTGGTGACGATGGATTACGCGATGGAGGACGGATCCCACGCCGCGGTCTTCTACGTCACCCTGGTCGACGTAATGAGGAATCGCGTCTGCTCCGATCTGCCGATCCCGGCGTCGACCGGGCGCGTGCGGGTGCGCGATCCGCTGCCGCGCGTGGCCGTCGCCGGGGACCGGCTCGTCGTCCTGGAGCAGGGGCTCGGCACGCACGGCGATCCAGCGCCGATGCTGCGACGCTTCCGCATCGATCCGGCGGCCTGCCAGTGGGCGCCGATTCCGCCCTGAAACACCGGAAGACCGGACGCGCTAGAACCGCAGCCCCAGCGAGGGCGACGCCATCCAGCGGACGCCGGCGATGTCCGATGTGAGATGCGTGAAGCGGAATCCGATCGCCGGCAGCCACCACGACGCCCCGAGCTCGTAGTCGGCCCCGGCGGTCACCGCGGCGCTGGACCGCGAAACGTCCGAGCCCTTGACGTTCGGGCCCCAGTACGCGCCCACGCCCGCCGCGAGGCTGAGCCCGTGCTCCCACGGATACGTGCGCGCCTCGAGCGACAGGCCCAGGACCGCGCCCGGATGCACCGTCCGGGACTCGCACCCCGTGGCCGAGGGCGCGCACAGCGGCTCCGCGACCGTTTCGCTCATCGCGTAGGCGTCGAAGACGAGGGCCGCCGTGGTCTGGCTGCCTAACGAGGTGCTCGCGGCGATCTGCAGATGAATGGCACGCTCCGCGCCGCCGGACCGCGAGCCTACCGCCGAGAGGCCCGCACCCACCCCGATCCCCGTTCTCCGTCCACGACGCTGCCCTTCGGCCTCGCCGGGGAGCCACGCCAGGCCGGTCAGGGCGAGCACGGCGGCGTAACGAGCGATCACAGCACGATGCATGGTCACGATTCCCCCGTAGGACGACGGTTCCCGGAACGAATACCCTCATCCCCAGTCCGGCGTCACACCCCCGTCGTCTGATCCCGCCTCGCGCTCCGCCTAGCGCCACCGCGGCCACCGCGGCCACCTCTCGCCTGCGGCCTACAACCTCATCCTGGATCGCTGGCGCAACAGCTCGTCGTAGTCCGCCGGTGTGTCGACGTCCACGGGCGCCGGCTCCGCCACGTCCACGTGCGTCACGAGGGCGGGATCCGAGCCGATCAGATCGCGCGCCCCGCGGTCCCCCTCGAGCGTTCGCAACGTGTCGAACAGGCTCCGATCGAAGAGCACGGGGTTGCCTCGCAGGCCGTGGTAGCGCGGCGCGACGATCGGACCGCGCCCATCGCGCCATTCGGCGATCAGGCGCTCGATCACCTGCGGATTCACTGTGGGCTGATCGCCGAGCACCACGAGCAGCGCCCCCACGTCGGGCGGCACGACGCCGAGGCCGGCCACGATCGAGGACGACATGCCCTGCGTGGGGTTCACGTTCACCGCCCACGTCACCGAGACGCCGTCCAGCGCGGCGCGCAGCGCGTCGCCGCCGTGCCCATCCCCGATCACGACGATCACGTACTCGACGCCGGTTTCGCGCACCGTCTCGACCACGGCACGAACCACCGTCGAGGGGCCCAGTGGGGCGAGCAGCTTCTGCGCGCCAAAGCGCCTCGCCTGTCCCGCCGCGAGCACCAGCGCCGCGACCGGCCGCGCGCGCTCCGCGTGCGGCAGGTGATTCGTCTGGCGGTACAGGGACACACCAGCGTGCATCACCGTAAGCGGCAGGCGGACGCAGTTGAGCCGCGAGGCGCCTACGTGCGCCTGCAGGGCGCGGAGCAGGTCGTCGACCGTGAGCGTCTCGACCTCATCGAGCGGGGCCCGGGTCACGAGCTCCGTCAGCACCGACGCCGCCGCGACGCACAACGCACACGCATTCGCGGTGAAGCCCGCCTGCGCGACCCGCCCGTCCTCGAGGCGCAGCTCGATCCGCACGCGATCGCCGCACAGCGGGTTGGATCCCTCCTGCGAGATGGAGGCAGCGGGCACGGCGCCCTGGTTGCGCGGCCGGCGAAAGTGCTCGACGAGGACGGCGCTGTAGGGATGGGACATGCTAGGCGTGGCTCGCGCCCTCGGTGGCGGGTCGCCGTGACGGGCGGTCGCGCATCGCACTGCCCGGGCGCCCGCGGAGCACGGCGAGCGCCTCGGCCAGGACGCTGAGGGCGATCTCCTCGGGGGTCCGGGCCCCGATGTCGAGCCCCACGGGAACGCGCACACGGGCCAGCTGGTCGGCCGGGATGCCGTCCTCCGCCAGGAACTGGAGCAGCGCGCGTCCGCGCCGCGTGCTCCCGAGGACACCGACGTACGCGGCGGGTGTCGCGAGCACGGTCCGCAGGACCGGCAGGTCGTACTTGTAGTCGTGCGCGAGCAGCACCACGAGCGACGACGCGCCTAACGACATTCGTTCCGCGATCTCGGACGGCATGCCGACGAGGAGCTCGTCGGCGTCGGGAAAGCGCTCCCGCGTGGCAAAGTGCTCGCGGCCGTCGGCCACGATGGTGCGCAGGCCCAACACGCGGGCCAGGGCCACGAGGGGCATGGCCACGTGCGTGGCTCCGAAGATGGCCAGGGTGAGGGGCGGGGTGTGACGTTCGATGTATATGCGCGCGTCGCCGGCCGGCGTCCGGAGCGCGTACACCCCGGTGCGCCCACCCTGGATCACGGCGCCCGCCGCCGCCGCGGCGGCGGCGTCGAGCGCGGGAAGACCCAGCGTGCCGGCCGTGCTCCCGTCGTCGCGCACGACGAGGCGCGCCACGCCGCCCGTGAGCGGTGCCACGAGCGCCACCGCCCGTCCCCCCGCCGTTTCGGCCTCCACCAGCCGCTGCGCCGACGCGACGGGATCGGTGGGATCCGCCGCATCGACCGGTTCGATGAGCACCTCCACGGTGCCGCCGCAGGTCATGCCGAGCGCCATGGCGTCCTCGTCGCCTAACGACATGGCCAGCAGGACCGGCTGGCCGCGCGCGACCACCCCCCCGGCCTCCTCGATCACCCGCGCGTCGACGCAGCCGCCGATCGTGACCGAGCCGAGGATGCGGCCCTCGGCGTCGACCCACATCCGGGCGCCCGCGTCACGCGGGGAGCTCCCCTCCGCGGCGACCAGCGTCGCCAGGGCGGCGCGTACTCCGGGCTGGACGGGGACCGGACTCACGGAGACGGGGGCGCGGGAACGGACGACGACGGACGGCAAGGGACGGCGGCACGCGACAACGACGCGGGAGGACCGCCGCGGCGACGTCCCCGGGAAAGATCGACGAGGGGCTCCGGCAGGCAAGCCCCGGTCCCGCCAGCCGATTGTGACGTCGACAAGCTCAGGCTGTAACAGGGGCGTCACGAAATCGTCGCAACCGCCGGCTCAACATTCAGATTTCGCGCGCCCTGCTGATGCCCCGACTCGCGCCGGCCTCCCCTCCCACCGGAACCCTCCCAACGCCATGATCCCGTTCCCCGGCCGTTCCCGCGTTGCCCGATCCAGCATCATCCTCTGCCTCGTGTGGCTGGGCGTGGCCGCCGGGCCCTCCGTCGTCCCGACGGTCCTCGAGGCGCAGACCTCCGGCGCACCACAGGCCGAGCCGCCGCGGCCATGGTACGAGCGCTTCTCGCTCCGCGGGTACGCGCAGCTCCGCTACAACCGATTCCTCGAGACCAACCCCGACCTCACCTGCTCCGCGTGCGATCGCTCGATCGGCAACAACAACGGGCTCTTCCTGCGGCGCGCGCGGCTCGTGCTGAGCGGTGACCCCACCGATCGCACGAGCATCGGGCTCGAGATCGATTACAGCACGGAGCTCGCCGGACAGCAGTACACGCTGCAGCTGCGCACCGCCTACTTCGACGTCTTTCTGGACGAGGCCCGGGTGCATCGCCTGCGCTTCGGGCACGTCAAGCTCCCCTTCGCCTTCGAGACGCTCCAGTCCAGCTCCCAGCGCCTGCCGCTCGACCGCGCCGACGCGATCAACAGCGGTGTACCTAACGAACGGGACCTGGGCGCCTTCTACCTCTGGTCCCCCGCCGAGGCCCGCGCGCGCTTCCGCGCGATCACCGACGCGGGGCTCAAGGGCACCGGCGATTACGGTGTCCTCAACGTGGGGATCTACAACGGCCAGGGCGGCAACCGCCCGGAGCTGAACAACAACGTCCACGCCGTGGCGCGGCTCGCCTGGCCGTTCCAGCTCCCGAGCCGGCAGTTCCTCGAGCTCGCCGTTCAGGGCTACCACGGACGGTTCGTCGTGCCCGCGGCGCAGCGCTCCGCGGGCGTGACCGGACCGCTCGAGTTCGAGGACGAGCGCGGCGCCGTCTCCGTGATCCTCTTTCCGCAGCCCCTCGGCCTGCAGCTGGAATGGAACGCCGGCGTGGGGCCGGAGTTCGACCCGCTGACCAACACGATCGACAGCGAGCGGCTCGAGGGCGGCTACGTGCAGACGATGTACCGGACCCGCCTCGCGGGCCAGTCGCTCATCCCCTTCCTGCGTTACCAGACGTTCGACGGCGGCAAGAAGGGGGAGCTCGATGCGCGCTCCTACCGCGTGCGCGAAACGGAGTTCGGCATCGAGTGGAGCCCGCGTGCGGCCCTCGAGCTCACCGTGCAATACACCATCTCCGACCGGCGCTACGAGGACGGCCTGAACCCGAACAACCGCCAGCGCGGAGAGTTCCTGCGCCTCCAGGGCCAGATTGCCTACTGAGGCTCCCGCCGTCGGGAGCGCGCCACGTCTCCCCGGGCCGGTCGGCCGCCTACAGCGAGCCCTCTTCCGGCGCGGGCGGCACGCGGCGCGCCCTCCAGGTGATCGACCACGACCGCACCTGCCCCGCCTCGAGCCACTGCGCGCGCTTCCAGTCGCCCAGCGCGTCGGTGAGCGAGTCGGGCGCTCCCACGCACGGCTCGAAGGCGAGGTTGCAGTAGGGCCGCTCCTTCTTGAACGGCGTCCAGCCGTGCTTGTTCAACCACAACCCGAACTGCCCCACCTCCTTCGTGTCGAAGGTGACCTCGAGCTCGAGATCGCCTTCGCGCAGCCGGGCGCGGCCCACAGGCATCTCCAGAAACAGCTTGCACGCGTACTCTCTCGCCACGTGGAACGGCGTGAGGAAGTCCAGCACCCGTCCGCCCGTGCGCACGAAGGGCCAATGGTGCAGCGACCGGGAGTCACCCATGACCACCTTGTGCGCCTTGTAGACGCGCATGGACGCTCCCTCCGGCAGCAACACCTTCGTCTCCGGTCCGAGCGGGAGCACCGGGTGTGCCGACCAGATGAACGGCACACGGTCGGCGGCGTCGTTCACCGCGTGATACGTCATGACGACGCTGCCGTCGGGCCCCACGCGCGCTTCCCGCGTCAGGCGATACGGCAACCGGCGCCCCTCCCACGTAGTCACGACGGCCTGGCCCTGCGGTCCGGTCTCGATCTCCAGCTCGGGAATCTGCGTCCAGAGCTCGCCGTGATCGGGCAGCTCGACGCCGCCCCAGCCACGGACCCATCCGGGGATGCGGCAGGCCGCGACCGTGGGGAAGCAGTCGTCGTAGCCGCCGATGTCGGCCGATTCGGTGTAGCTCGCGCCTTCCCGCGGCGGTGCGTACGGGATGACGTCGCTCTTCCAGAGCCACTGCTTGCCGGCGATCTCCATCTCCACGATCCGGCCGCCGAGCGCGGGGATGCAGATGATGCGGCTGTCACCGCCCCGAATCTCCACGAACCCGAAATCCTCGGGCGTCGGGAACCGCCGGGCAG
The DNA here is from genome assembly GCA_035454665.1 of Gemmatimonadaceae bacterium. Classification (GTDB taxonomy): domain Bacteria; phylum Gemmatimonadota; class Gemmatimonadetes; order Gemmatimonadales; family Gemmatimonadaceae; genus DATIGO01. Next base: position 25,188 of record DATIGO010000422.1, read on the forward strand.
GCCGGGACGCGAAGAGGAACTTCACGACGCGCCGTGAGCGTCTTCCGCGGCGGCGAGACGGGCGCGATCGAGCGTGATCCCACGCGTGGCGAAGATGTTCGCGACCGCTTCGCCGATGCGATTGTTGGGGGTGCTCGCGCCGGCGGTGATCCCGACCCGGACGGGCCGCGCCACCGGCAGCCAGTCGCGCGCGACCGCTTCCCGGTGATGCGTCCCCGCGGGGCGGTAGCGCACCTCGCCGGAGGCCGGATCGATGTTCGCGGCGTCCTCGACGTGGTAGGTGGGGACCCGTTCGGCGCACAGCATCGCGAGGGACATGGTGTTGCTGGAATTGAAGCCGCCGACCACAACCATGGCGTCGAGCGGTTCGGCCAGGAGCTCCAGCACCGCGTCCTGCCGGTCCTGGGTGGCGGAGCAGATCGTGTCGAACGTGCGGAAGTGCGCTGCCCGGTACTCGGCGCCGAACGCGCGTTCCATCGCGCGCCCCACCTCCTCGGCGATCGCCAGCGATTCCCGGGCGAGCATGGTGGTCTGGTTGGCCACGCCGAGCCGGCGCAGGTGCAGCAGCGGATCGAACCCGGGGGAGACGGCGTGGCCCAGCCGGGTCGTGAACGCGGCGACCGCCTCCGCCACCCCCGTCCCGCGGCCTAACGCCGCGATGCTGTCGCAGACCACCTGCGCTTCGGCCATGTCGCGGACGATCACGTACTGCCCGCCCTCGAATCGCCGGACCTGCGATGCCGTGGCCCGCGTCTCCTCGTGGTACCACTTCCCGTGGATGAGCGCCGTGAAGCCGTCCTCGGCGTAGCTGTCGACCCGTTTCCAGACGTTGAGCACCGACCCGCAGGTCGTGTCCACGACCACGCAGCCGAGCGCGCGCAGCGCCTCGAAGTCCCGGATGGTGACGCCGAAGGCCGGCAGCACGACCACGTCGTCGGTGCGGAGGCCGGCGTAGTCGAACCGCGGCTCGGACTCCCCGCGGTCCCGGGCTTCCAGGATCGTGATGCCCATGCGCCGCAGCTTCTCGTTGACGTGCGGATTGTGGATGATCTCGCCCACGAGAAAGATCCGCCGGTCGGGGAACTTGCGGCGCGACTGGTACGCGTACTCCACGGCGCGCTCGACTCCGTAGCAGAAGCCGAACTCGCGGGCGAGCCGGACCGTCACGTCCCCCACGGTGAGACGGAAATCGTTCTCGCGCAGCAGGTCCACGATCCACCCGGCGTAATCCGCCGTGAGGTCCTCGCGCACTTCGGCTTTGAGGCCGAAGCCCTTTCGGAAGTAGGTGTCCGGCGGCGAGCTCATCGCCCGAAATATAGTCCTGCGACGCACGGCATCCGTGATCCAGGTCCGTCCCCCGGCGAACGGCCCAGCCGGCCTCCCGGGGGGTGGGGGCTCAACCGGCGCGCGCCGCCGCGACGCTCACGCGGTAGGGTTCGAGGAGGGCGAGAAACTCGGGGGGCCAGGGACGCTTGCGGATCTCCTCCGTCCCGGCCGGTACGCACACGAGGACGAGATACCCGGCCGAGCGCAGCGTGCCGCCGGGGCCGTAGACGTCGAAGTTCATGGTGAGCGACGTGGTGCCGACGTCGCTCACGTAGACGCGGACCTCGAGGCGCTCGTCCAGCACCGGCGGCGTCACGAAGTCCATGTGCAGCACCCGGCGCGGCAGCCCGATCCCGAACTGGCGGAAGATCGCGCGGTACGGCAGGCCGACGGCGCGGAACAGTTCCGACTCCCCCAGCTCGTAGAAGCGCGTGTAGGCGTCCCACCGGATGATGCCCGCGGGGTCGACGTCGCCCCACCGCACGTACTCGTGCAGCACGAACGGGCGGCCACTCACGGCCCCGGATCCGGTCGGTCGGCGTTAGGCATGGAGCGTGCCCCGTGCAACTCGGTGGTGCGGGTGCGGAAACGGATGATTCCACCAGATCCGGCGGGCCCGCGCGCGCGGCAGGAACCGCCGGCGCGGAAATCTACATCCCGTCCGTGGGATGCGCGCATCGCTTGCCGTCTCGCGGGCCACGCCGTATCGTTGGCGCGCATGTCGATTCTGTCCGCGCCCGGCGCGCCGTCGATCACCTCGGCGCTCACTGCTCCGCCGTCGTCGGAGTTCGTCTTCGTCGCGGAACGGCTGTGGCTCGATTTCATCAACACGGACGACCTCCGCCGTGGCGTGCGCGTCGACGTGCTGCGGGACTTCGAGAGCCTGGTGCGCTGGCTCGACGCCGCGGGCGTGCTCGAGGCGGAGCGCGGACAGGGCATCGTCCGCCGCGCCGAGCAGCAGCCGGCCGGAGCCGCGGCCGCCCTCGTCGACGCGCGCCGGATCCGTGCGGCCCTGCGTGGCCTCGCGGAACGCGGCGCGGCCCTGGAAAAGGCGCGGGCCGACGCCCTCGTGGAGATCAACCGCGTGCTGGGCCGCAGTGCCGGCACGCGGCGTGTCGAGTGGCGCGACGACGGCTCGTTCCGGCAGGCCTTCGTACCCGTGGGCGACGCGTTCGCCGGCCTCATGATCCCGATCGTGGAGTCCGCGGCCGAAGCCCTGATCCACGGTGAGCTCGTTCGCGTCCGGCGGTGCGCCGACTCCCGCTGCCCGCGCGTCTTCTACGACTCCACGCGCAACGGGCGCCGCCGCTGGTGCGACATGGCCACCTGCGGCAACCGGGCCAAGGCCGCGCGCTTCCGCGCGCGCGAGCGCGACGTGAGCCGCGAGTCCGTCCACGATGCGACCGACGGCAACGGCGGCCGCGGTGACCATGGGCCCGAGGGGGTCGGCCAGGCCGCCGCCGTCACCGCCGATCTCGCCGCGGGCGCGCACCGGACCTAACGAGCTGCGCGTTGCGCGGCCGCACGGACCGCCCGTCCATGCGCGCGATCGCCGTGACCCGCACGTACCTCGAGCTGCGCCGCCCCGACCATCTCCGGGGCTCAGGCGTTCTGCCTCCGGGCATCACCCTGGCGCGCGAGACCTGCGCACCCGCGCTCTACCGCCGCCTCTACGCCGGCGTCGGCCGGGCGTACCACTGGCGCGACCGCGATGCGTGGAGCGACGACACCCTCGCCGCGCACCTGGCGCGACCGGAGGTCGGCGTCTGGGTCCTGCGGGACGCGGGAGCACCGGTCGGCTACTTCGAGCTCGTCGCGCAGGACGATCGGTCCGTGGAGATCGCCTACTTCGGCCTCGCCGCCTCGCACCACGGGCGCGGTCTCGGACAGGTGCTCCTCGTGCGGGCGGCCACCGAGGCATGGGCCCAGGGCGCGACGCGCGTCTGGCTCCACACCTGTACCCTCGACCACCCGGCCGCGCTCCCCAACTACGTCGCGAGAGGCTTCCGGCCGTTCCGCGTCGAGTCGTACGTCGTCGAGCTCCCGGACGCCTAACGATGGCGCCGCGGCGATCCGCCGTGGCGATCCCGCCGGCGCGCCCCGCCCCCCCGCCCCGACCGCCCGCCCGCGTCCCGGTCACCCGGCCGGCGATCCCGCACGGGCTGCGCCAGCTCCTCCGGGGACCACGGCCGCTCGAGCTGCTCCTGCAGCTCGGCGAGCGATGCCGCGCGCACCGCGCCACGCGGACCCCGCGTGACCACGAAGCGGAGCGGCCGGTCGAGGCGCGGCAGCTCCTCCTCGCTCAGCGTCCGCGCCATCTTCTCCGGCAGCCGCAGGCGCGCCACCGGAAGCATGCCGTCCCCTCCGTCACCCTCCGCACCCTCCGGTGCCGCCGCCCCGCCCCCGGCGCTGCGGGTCCCCTCGCGATCCTCCTCGAGGTCATACTCGATCTCGATGCGCTTCCCACGGATCTCGACCTCCGTCGGCAGGTTCTCGAAGCGCGAGCGTAGCGCCGGGGGTACCAGTCCCCCGATGTCCAGCCGGAGCGGCGCCGCGCGATACCCGCTCATCGACCCGACACCGGCCAGCGCCTGCTCGTACATCGCCGCGAGCTCCTCCTCGGTGAGCCGCGGCGTGAGTCCGCCGGACCGGCGATGCAGCTCGCGCACCGCTGCCACGGCCGGCGCATGACGCCGCACCGCCGGGTGGCGCGCCTCGCCTCGCGCGAGGGCCCGCGCCAGCACGCGCCGCGCCACGACCTCCTCCCCCGGCGGAAAGGTCTCGATGGCCTCCTCCTCACGCTCCAGCTCGAAGCCGAAGTACTCCACCCGCCGCTGCAGCACGAGCGCGTCGCGGGCGCGCCGCGCGTCGTACAGGAGCTCCGCCGGACCTGCCATCGCGTGCCGGCGCACCAGCGACATCGGCAGTTGCGTCCCCTCGATGCTCCCGCGCGGCACCCCGAACCGGTCCGCGAAGTACCGCAGCGTCCCTGCGATCGCACCCCACGATCCACAGACGCTGGTCTTCGACACACGGGCCTCCTGCCCGTCCGCGGTCTCCTCGTCGATCACGAGATCGAAGGGCATCACCCGCGCCACGAGCTCGCAGAAACGCCGGCGGACGTCCTCCGCGGCCAGCGGCAGCGTGGCGGGGAGCTCGACCTCCAGGCTCCGGCAGACGCTCGCCATCGCCAGCGCCGTGTCCTCGATCGCCTTGATGAGCACGCCGCGCCGCTCCGCCCACCGGTCGATCGTGCCCTCGTCAAACTGGTGTCGCGGGAGCCCATAGACCTTCCCCAGGTACCCCGCCTTCGCCACGGCTTCCGCGTAGACGTTGTACGCCGTGAGATGATCACTCCCGCTCACCACGAGTCCTGACAGGTCGCGCTCTTCCCGCGTCATGCGATGCAGCGATTCCGCCGAGGCCATCACGGCGAGATAGGGAACGAGCGCGTCGTCGGCGTGCACGAGCAACTCCGCCCAGGGCCGCTCGACCGGGGTGGCCTCGACCAGCTTCCCGTACCGCGTCAGGCGCCCGGCTTCGATGATCCCGCGTGACTCGAGCTCGGCCACGGCCTCGCGATACGCGCGCCGGTCCAGCGGCACGGGCAGCTCCAGCTCGTCCGCGCGCACGCCCAGCGCCGCGCAGGTGATGGCGACGCGCTCGGAGTCCCCAGCGAGCTGAAACTCGGGCGCCGTGGGCTCGAGTGCGCCGAAATCGAGCGCGCGGTCGCTCAGGATGAAGACTTCGCCGCCGGCCACACGGCCGTGCACGCGGCCCGCCATCTGGAGAATCTCGTTCGCGCCCAGATGCGTGCGCGTGAGCACGTTCCGCCCGCGCTCCACCACGTTCGTGACGCGCGTGTCGTCGATCACGACCGTGTCGAGGCCCTTCACGTTCAGCGCGCTCTGTCCCGCCGCCGTCATCGCGAGAAGAAAGGGCCGCGGGGTCCCTTCCTCGAGAAAGGCCCGGATCACCCGAATCGGCTCGCCGCCGTGGTAGAAGGCGGTGTGAATGCGCGGGAAGCGGTGCCCCACCTGGGCCGCCGCCTCCTCCACTGCGGCGCGCGTGGGCAGGAAGAGACCCACGCCGCGCCGCCGCCGCATGACCTGCTGCAGGAACCGGTCGCTCAGGAATCTCGAGGGGGCCTCGCTCAGGACGCGCACGGTCGCCGCCTTCGCCGGATCGAACGCGCGCGTGTGCAGGACCGCCGACGCGACGAGGTAGCGCGCGTAGAACGTCGGATCGACCGTAGCGGACAGCCAGATGAAGCGGCACCCCACGCGCTTGCCGAGCGCGAGGCACAGCTCGAGCTCCGCGGACGTCTGGTGGATCTCATCGACCACCAGCGTGTCGGCCGGGAGGATGTCGCCATCCTCGAACCAGCGCCGCGCGATCCCCGTGGTGACGATGATGACGTTCCAGCTCGGGGTCTCGGGCGTCGCCTCGCGCTCACGATTCACGACACCCACGCGCAGCGCGGCGGGACGGAGGATCTCCTCGGCGATCGGACGGATCGCGAGCGTCTTGCCCGTGCCCGTGCCGGCCACGATGCCGAAGCCGCGGCCGGCCCGGGCAAGCTCGCGGATCTCGGCGCCGTGCTCGCGCTCCAGCAGCGTCTCGAGACGCAGGCCCAGCGCGAGCTCGATCGTCTCGCACGCGGCGCGGGTGGGCGCGATGACGATCACCCGGCCCGTGGGTGGCTCCGCCGCCACGAAGGCCGCATGGTCCGGGGGCAGCGTGCGGTCGCGGACGTCGCGCAACACGAAGCGGAAAGTGCTCAAATGCGCGCGCCGGCGCGAGTCGAGGGATCGCAGACTCGCGCCGGCACAGGGGAAGGTCGATTCAGCGGGCGGCCGAGCTTCAGCTCGGCGGCTTCGTCTTGGGCGGCGGGTCCGGCGGGCGCGCCGGCGGCCGCGCCTCGGGACGCGTGAGCGCCTTGCGTCGCGGATCGCGGGACGCCTCCGGGGAGAAGATCACGCGCCCGTTAGGCGGCCGGTTCCGGATGGCGTTCGCGCAGTCGGTCGGCGCGGGCTGCTGGCGCGCGGGGACCTTGTCCACCCACACGCGGCACATGCCCGGCGGCGGGAGCAGCCGGCTGGGAACCTCCTCGCGCGACGGTGCTACGCGCGGCTGCGGCTGCTTCGCGGACGTCGACTGCGCCGCGACCGGCGTCGCGACCGCCAATCCGGCGAATCCAGCGGCGAGCAGAGGTATCCAACCACGCGACGTCATCCGTACACTCCGAAAAACCCGGGTCGTGGAACAAGCGGGTACCCGCACGCGGCTGCACGGATGCATCAGAGATGCCGGCCCGCCGAGGCTCCTCCGCGACCCGCAAACCTAGCCACGTCAGAGACTTCCGGACAGGCGCAGAGGTAAAGAGCCCGAGAGCGTCCGCACCGGGGGACAGTGCGATTCGATCACGCAGGACGACGCTCTCGGGCTCGCGGGACTGTACACCCCCCTCCAGGCGAAGTGCCGGTCATTCGCCCCCCGATTCAGTCCCCGAACGAAATCCCCGTGGCCCGGGCCGTCCGCACGATATCGTGGTGAGGATCAACACGTTTCGGCACCGCCAGCGCCTCCGTGATCGGGATCGCAACGATGTGGGGTGATTGAAGGGCCACCATGTGCCCCCACTGTTGCCGCTCCACGGCCTCGACCGCCGCCCCTCCGAACCGCGCCGCGAGCAGCCGGTCGTAGCCCGTCGGCATGCCGCCCCGCTGCAGATGACCCAGCACCAGCGAGCGCGCTTCCTTTCCCGTGCGCTCCTGGATCTCCCACGCGAGACGACCGGCGAGCCCGCCCAGCCGGCGGTCCTGCCCCGGCAGCGACTCGCCGATGACCGACTCGCGCCCTCCGATCGGATACGCCCCCTCCGCAACGACCACAATGGAGAAGTGCCGTCCCGTCTGATCACGCGCCCGGATCTTCTCGCACACCCGCTCGATGTCGTAGGGTATCTCCGGAATCAGGATCACGTCCGCCGTCCCCGCCACACCGGAGTGCAGGGCGATGAACCCCGCGTGCCGTCCCATCACCTCCATCACGATCACGCGGTCATGGCTCTCCGCGGTCGTGTGCAGCTTGTCGATGGCCTCGATGGCGGTGTTCACCGCGGTGTCGAAGCCGAACGTCGTGATGGTCCCGCTCACGTCGTTGTCGATCGTCTTCGGTACGCCCACGACGCGCATCCCCTTCTCGAAGAAGCGCTGAGCGATGGCGAGGGATCCGTCGCCACCGATCGAGATGAGCGCATCGATGCCGAGCCGCCTCGCGTTCTCCAGCACCTCGTCCGACCGGTCGACCTCCTCCCACGTCCCGTCGGCCTGGCGCACCGGAAACGCAAACGGGTTCCCGCGATTCGTCGTGCGCAGAATCGTGCCGCCCAGATGCGCGATGCCGCGCACGCTCTGCCGGGTCAGGGGGATGATCTCGTCCTCGCCCAGCAATCCATAGTAGCCACGGCAGACCCCCAGCACGTCCCATTCCCGGCTGATCGCGGAGAGCGCGGCGGACCGGATCACGGCGTTCAGGCCGGGGGCGTCGCCGCCTCCCGTCGAGATCGCGATTCGCATGACGAGCTATGGCGAGAGGAGGGACGGGAGGTGCGGGTCGCGCGCGGGCTCAGTCACGGGACCGTGTGGCCGGCGAACACGGACGTCTCATCAGCGCGGGGCCCCGCTCTGAGACAGCAGCGCGAGAATCTCCCCGGGCATCGCGTGCCGGCCCGCCTTCTTCTTCGAGAAGATGATCGCGCCGTCACGCGTCACCTCGAACGTGCCCCCGCTCCCCTGGAGCAGGTCGATCTTCGCGCCGGGATACCGGTCGCGGATCTCGGCCGCCAGACTGGCGGCCCGGGGCTCGTAGTGTCAGACGACGCAATAACGGATCGTGATGTGCATCGGAACGGTGGCCGGACGGTGGCAGAAGGACGCCACCAATCTAAGGGTGCGCTTCGCTCACCGGGGAATCGGAACGCCGGCCAGGTTCGCGAGCTGCCGGATCACCGTATCCTGGCGGGCGACGACCCACCGGAGCGAGTCCAGCTGGTCCTGCATGAACGCGGTCGACTCGCGGACCTCCGCCATCGCGTCACCGATCTCGACCAGTGCCTGTGCCACCTGCAGGTCCTGCTCACTCGGGGGGAGACAGCCAGCCGACAGGAGCAGCAGAGAGAATCCCAGTGTGGACCGATGTCGCATGTCGCCCCCGGTTGGTGACCCGTGCCTTGGTAACCCGGCCTCGCGTTCAAACGATGCTACCCGCAACCGGGTGATGACGCATCCTGGCCGAGGGTTCCATATCGTATCGGCCTCACCTCAGGAGGCAAGCGTGCGACACGGAGCGCCCTGGACCCGCGCGATCCGCGGGACCACTCTCGTCGAAATCGGCGTCATACTCGCGGTCATTGGCATCGCGGCGGGGATGGCGCTCCCGCGGTTTACCAGCTACCGCGACTGGATCGCCGCCGACGCCGCCGCCGCGTCCACCATGGCGGCGCTCTCCACCGCGCGACATGCCGCCATCCGGCGGGCAACAGTGACGGCCGTGCGATTCGACACGGCCGGCGCATGGATCACGGTTCACTCCGGTCCCGACACGATCCTCCGCCGCGCGCTGGGCGTGGTGCACGGCGTCCGATTGGCGGCCTCGCGCGACTCGATCGCCTACGCGCCGAACGGCATGGGCTTCGGAGCGGCCAACACGCGCCTCATCCTGTCGCGAGGCGCCGCGGCCGAGACCCTCGCCGTCTCAAGACTGGGACGAGCGCGACGCTGACGCTCCCTCGGCATCAGCTGCGCCCTCCGTGGCCGCCGTGCCGAAGTCGTAACCGGGGACCGAAACGCGCTCGATGTCCTGTCCGATCACGCGCTCGATCAACCGGACCATCGCGATCTCGTCCGGGGCCATGAACGTGTAGGCGTCGCCCGTCTGCGCCGCGCGCCCCGTGCGGCCGATACGGTGCACGTAGTCCTCGACTTGCTGCGGCACATCGTAGTTGATCACGTGCGTGATGCCGCTGATGTCCAGCCCGCGCTGCGCGATGTCCGTAGCCACGAGCACCCGGATCTTCCCCTGCTTGAAGTCATCGAGCGCCTGATCGCGCTGCGCCTGGCGCTTGTCCGCGTGCAGCGCCGAGGCGCTGATCCCCGCGTGCAGCAGGTCCCGCACGACCCGGTCTGCTCCGATCTTCATGCGCGTGAACACGAGAACGGAGTCCATCTCCGGCTCCCGCAGCAGCTCGATGAGGAGCGCGCTCTTACGCTCCCGGGGTACCGGATAGACGGCGTGCTGCACGGTCGTGGCCGCCATGGTCCGGCGCGAAACCTCCACCACGCGGGGGCGCCGCAGGTACTTCCGGGCCAGGACCTCTACCTCGGGAGGCATCGTGGCGCTGAACAGCAGCGTCTGCCGATACGGGGGGATCGCCCCGACGATCCGGTTCAGTTGCGGGGCGAAGCCCATGTCGAGCATGCGGTCCGCTTCGTCCAGGACCAGGATCTCGAGATCGGACAGCGACACGTTGCGCCGCTCGAGGTGATCGATGAGCCGACCCGGCGTGGCGACGACGCAGTCGACACCGTTCCGGAAAGCGCGCTCCTGCGGCTCCATGGCGGCCCCACCGTACACGGACGTCACCGCCAGCCCGGTGTGGCGTGCGTACTTCGAAAAGCTCTGCTCCACCTGCTGGCAGAGCTCCCGGGTGGGGGTGAGCACGAGGGCGCGGACCCGACGCGGGCCGCCCAGGAGTCGCTGGGCGATGGGCAACGTGAACGCGGCGGTCTTCCCGGTACCGGTCTGCGCCAGCCCGATGATGTCGCGTCCGCCGAGGATCAGCGGAATCGCCTCACGCTGAATCGGGGTGGGGGACGCATAACCCGCGTCGTGAACGGCGCGGAGGAGCTCCGGCTGGAGCCCCAGATCATCGAACGATGGGTCCTGTGCGGCCTCTTCCCGGCGCCCGGTCCCGGGCATCTGTTCTTCGAGTACGGTCAGTACGGTCATCCTTGACTGGCTGCGCGGGGCGGGCCTGAGCCCCTCGGAATCCAAGCTAACGGGTCGTACGGCTGAGCGGGACGCCTCGTCCCTCCTCCAGCACGACGCGAGGCTCCCGGCGAGCGGTTCCCATCGCGCACGGTTCTGCCCCGTCTGGTGTCGAAATAACGTTCTGCGATCATTGCCCGTGGTCGACGCTGACGCGACCGGCCCGCTGCCTTCTCCGGGGAATGTCCATGCACAGATCCCTTCGCGTTCTCCTGGTGCTGCTTCTCCTCGCCCCGGCCGGTACCATGGCTGGCCAGAGCGCGCCCGCGGGCGCCGCTTCCCGGCTGCGGGTTCCCGTGACGGTGGACACGCTTCCCAACGGGCTCACGCTGATCGTGCACGAGGATCACTCGGTGCCGAACGTGACCACGAACGTCTGGTACCACGTCGGTTCGGGAGACGAGAGGCCGGGCCGCACAGGCTTCGCGCATCTCTTCGAGCACCTGATGTTCATGGGCTCGGAGAACGCCCCGTATCCCCAGTTCGACCGCCTGCTCGAGGCCGCCGGGGCGTCGAATAACGGATCGACGACCGAGGATCGCACGAACTACTTCGAAGCCGGGCCCTCGAACTCGCTCCCGCTCATGCTCTGGCTCGAGGCGGACCGCATGGGGTGGATGCTCCCGACGATGGACTCCGTGAAGGTCGACCTCCAGCGCGACGTGGTGAAGAACGAGCGGCGGCAGGGCGTCGAGAATCAGCCCTACGGCATCGCGACCGACATCCTGCCGCCCGCGCTGTATCCGAAGGACCATCCGTACTCGTGGCCCGTGATCGGGTCGATGACCGATCTTTCCGCGGCCGCGCTCGAGGACGTGAAGGACTTCTTCCGCCAGTATTACGCGCCGAACAACGCCACGATCGTGGTGGCGGGTGCCGTGCAGACCGATTCCGTGCGTCGTCTCGTCAGGCAGTACTTCGGCAACATCCCCCGCGGACCGGCGATCACGCGCCCCGCGCCGGCTTCCTTCACGGTGCGCGACACGAGCATCGTGGCGGAGGATCGCGTGCAGTTGCCACGGCTGTACCTCGCGTGGCACACCGTGAAGGCGAATCACCGGGACGACGCACCGCTGAGCATCCTCTCCTACCTGCTCACGGGAGCGCGCAACAGCCGGCTCACGAACGCCCTCGTGTATCAGGGAGAGGTCGCGAGTGGGGTCTCGGCGTTCAGCGACACGAAGCGGCTCGACGGAGACTACTCGATCGTGGCCACGGCGCGTCCGGGCGTCGGGCTCGATTCACTCAAGGGCATGATCGACCGGGAGCTCGAGCGCCTCAGCCGTGAGGGGCCGACGGCGCGCGAGCTCGAGCAGGCGAAGAACGCGACGGAATCGTCCTTTCTCAACGCGCTGGAGTTCGTGAGCGCGAAGGCCGACCAGCTGAACGAGTACTACTACTTCCAGGGCACGCCGGACTATTTCCAGCGCGAGCTCGACGAGCTGCGCGCGGTGTCGGCGGAGGATATCCGGCGGGTCGTGCACACGTATCTGCGCGGCCCGCGTGTCATGCTCAGCATCGTTCCGCAGGGCCGGCGCGAGCTCGCCGCCACCCGGAGGGTCGTGCAATGACCGGCTGTTGCAACCGCCGCGCCGTGACGCTGGCAGTCGGCGCACTCGCCGCGCCGCTTGCCCTGTCCGCGCAGACGTCCGCCTTCCCCGAACCGCCCCCGTCGACGCCGGCCGCGACGCTGGTGGTGCCGCGCGTGCGGAGCGCGTCGCTCGGGAACGGGATCCAGCTCCGGATCGTCGAGCAGCCCGAGCTGCCGCTGGCGCAGGTCACGCTGGTGGTCGCGGGGGGCTCGCGCCTCGACGGCGACGCCCCCGGCCTGGCCTCCTTCATGGCCGGCATGCTCGACGAGGGGGCGGGGGCGCGCGATGCCCTGGCCCTGCAGAGCGAGATCGCCTATCTGGGCGCCAGCCTTTCGGCCTTCGCCGACTGGGACCGCGTCGTGGTGAGCCTCAAGGCGCCGGTGCGCACGCTTCCCGCTGCGCTCGACCTCATGGCCGACGTCGTGATGCGGCCGACCTTCCGGGCCACGGAGGTGCGTCGCCAGCGCGATCTCCGCCTCACGAGCCTGCTGCAGCGGCGCGACCAGCCTAACGCGCTCGCCGACCTCGCGTTCAACCAGGTGGTCTTCCCCGCCGCGCACCCCTATCACCGCTGTGCCCTGGGCGACAGCGCCTCCGTGGCCCGCTTCGACTCCGTGGGGGTTCGGTCCTTCTACGATCGGCTGCTGCGGCCCGACCGCGCCACGATCTACGTCGTCGGCGACGTGGACGAGCCGCAGGCCCGACGCCTCGTGCAGGAACGGTTCGGGGCCTGGAGGGGGGCGGCCGTCGCGATGCCGGCGCCTCCCCTCCTCCCCCCCGTGCCGGCGAGGGAGGTCTCGCGCGTCTTCCTCGTCGACAAGCCCCAGGCCGCCCAGAGCGTGATCATCATCGGATGGCCCGGCGTGGAACGGACCACGCCCGACTACGCCGCGATCACGGTCATGAACACCGTGCTGGGCGGGTCCTTCTCGTCGCGCCTCAACACCAACCTGCGCGAGACGAAGGGGTACACGTACGGCGCCAGCTCCGGCTTCTCGTGGCGCGTCGCGCCCGGGCCGTTCAGCGCCTCGGCCTCCGTGCGCACCGACGTGACCGACAGCTCGCTCGTGGAGTTCTTCCGCGAGCTGCGCGCCATCCGCGACACGCTCGTGCCCGCGGTCGAAGTCGCGCGCGCGAAGGCCTACGTCGAGCTGCGGCTGCCCGGCAGCCTCGAGTCGACCACGCAGGTGGCGAACCAGCTCGCGCAGCTCGCGATGTTCGGCCTCACCCTCGAGGAGCTCCCCCGCTTCGCCGCACAGGTGCGCGCGGTCACCTCGGCCGATGTGCAGCGCGTGGCGCGCCGCTACCTCGCACCCGACCAGGCCGCGATCGTCGTGGTCGGGGACCTGGGCCGGATCCGGCCGGGAATCGAGGCCCTGCGACTCGGTGAGATCACGGTGCTCGAGGTGGGGCAGATCGCGCGTTAGGCCTCACGGGGCCGGCCGGGAGTCCGCCACCGCGACGATCTCCCGGGCCGTCTCCTCCGGTACCTCTTCGGCGAGGAGGTGCCCCGCCCCGGGCACCACGGTCACACGCGCCGCGGGAATCCGGCGGGCCCAGGCGGTCGCGCGCGACCAGGAAATCAGCTTGTCGCGCTCACCCAGCAGCACGCGCAGCGGCGGCACGCCGTGCGCCGCCGGCCCCGGGTCCCGCGGCATCCAGTCGAACTCGGTCACCAGCGCCATGAGTGAGGCCGTCGTGCGCGCCTCATGCAACGGCCACCAGTACTCGTCCACGTCGCGACCGTCCCACGTACCACGCCGCCCGTACACCCGCCGCAAGAGCAGCGTGACCACCCATCGCGGCACGCGGTCGGGACTCCAGTGCCGCGCGCGCGCGAGGCGCGCGACGGCGATCCGCCGCAATGTCGTGAAGCCGATCGGGGCCAGCAGGACCGCCCCCATCACGCGGTCCGGCGCCGCGAACCAGACGTCCAGCGCCACGGCACCCGACATCGACTGCCCTACCAGCACCGCGCGCGCAATGCCCATCCGGTCGAGCAGGCGCAAGACGTACTGCACGAGTGCCGCCGCGCTGTAGGCACCCGGGGCCGCCGGCCGATCGCTCCGCCCGTGCCCGCGCAAGTCGACCGCGATCGCGCGGAGCCCTGCCTCCACCAGCAACGGGATCAGCCGGCGGAAGCTGTAGGCGGAGGCCCCCCATCCGTGCAGCAGGAGTACCGGCGTGCCCGACGGGGGCCCGGCCTCGACGATACGCACCCGCTCCCCGTCGGCGAGCGTGACGAAGCGGGCCGCGACATTCGTCCGGCCCGCGGGATACCACTCGTCAGGCGACAGCCGCCGACGTCGGAGAGGGCTCACATTCTACAAATCATCAGCGCACCGCTCCAACGCAAGCGGCGCTCCGGGGGGCGCCACGTCGCCCCGGCCCGGAGCGCCGAATGCCCCTACTTCGCCGTCACGGCGATCTTGCGGCCCTTCGCCTTGGCCTGTGCCGCCTTCGGCATGCGCACCGTGAGGACGCCATCCTTGAACTCGGCGACGATCTTCCCCGGATCAACCGTGCGCGGCAGCGTGAACGAGCGGCGGAACGCTCCGTACGTCCGCTCCCACACATGGAACCGCTTGTCGCCGTTCCCCTCCTTCTTCTCCTCCTTCTTCTCGCCTCGAATCGTGAGGACGTCCTCCTCGAACGTCACCTCGACGTTCTCCTTCGCCAGACCGGGCAGCTCCGCCGTGAGGATCATCTCCTCGGCATTCTCGATGATCTCGACCGCCGGCATCCAGCCGAGCGGTTCGGCCATCGGCAGCGCGTCTCCGGGGAAGGCTGGGAACGCCTCGTTGAAAAACCTGCGCAGGCGGTTCTGCACCTCGTCCATCTCGCGCGCGGTCGTCGTGAAGAGCGGCATCGGGCGCGGCATCGTGATCTTTGTCATCTCAGCCTCCCAGCTGGGGTCTGTGATCACGTTCTGCTGCGCTACCAAGTTGTGGCGGCGCGACCCGGCGCGCTGTCGGCGCGCGGGGCGTTCTTCATGGGAGAATCGCCGACAGTGGGACGCCACGCCGCCGCGCGGCGCAGGCGGGCGCTACACGAGCTGGATCGTACGACCGAGCAGCCGCGCGATGAGCCCGAGGCGGAAGTTCACGTCGCTCCAGCGCTGTTCCCCGCTGGCCGCGGACTCGAGCGGGAAGAGCGGCCAGACCGCAGGGTTCGTGCTCTGCGGCATGGCGAGCCCGCGATGGGGATGCCAGACGTAGTCGCGATCGCGGTCGTCGAGGAAGCGCTCATACAGGCCGAGCCACGTCTCGTTCCGCCGGAGGAACTGGAGACGTGCCATGAGCTCGAGCCAGACCATCGCGAAGGGGACGTCGGCGTCGGCCACGTTCCGGTTAGGGAGCAGATCGCCGAGAACCAGCTGCGGCTGAGCGACGACGTGGCGCCCCACGAGCTGCTGCGCCTCCTGTCGAGGCAGTGGCTGCGACACCCAGGCGAAGAGGTGCTCGATCTGGGAGTAATGCTCGCTCCTGAAGAGCGGCATGTGGGCGACCATCGTGAGCACGTGGATCGAGGGGGGAGCTGCTTCGGGCGCCAGGATCTGCTTGTTCCCAACCCTGACCCATGGCTTCGACGCCAGTGGAGACCGGAGGTACGTATCCACGCGATCCAGGATGCGCTGCGCCGCCCCGCGGAGGCGCGGATCGCCCTCGTAGCCGGCCTGGGCCAGAGCCGATGCGGCGGCCTCGCGCAGAATCTGTCGCCCGTTATGGATCAGGTCCGGATCACCCTGGACGTCCGTCGCCAGCTCGAACAGAAACTCGGGATCATTGTCCTCGGCCAGGAGACGGAAGAGGAGTCGGCGGGCGTGGAGCAGGGGAGGCGCCTCGCGGTCCCACCCGTATTCGAGGAGACGGCGAAAGGCGGGGATGGTCCCCACACCCTCGTGCACGTCGGCGTGCGCCGGGGGAACGGAGAGAATGGACCGATTCCAGGTCCCGTCCCGGGACTGGGCGAGGGCGAGCCGGAGTGCCGGCGGGAACCCCAGCGCGAGTGACGCGAGCTTTTCCTTGGGGAGATCCAGCCTGGCTACGTCGATGATGGTTCGATACTGTAACGATGATGACGCGTTCGACAGCATCCAAGAGAGCGGAAAGACGACCGGCTCCAACGGAAGCGTGAGCGGCTGCGACAACGGAACAGCGACCGGCGAGATCGGGTTAGTCACGGGCGAAAGTGCTCGTAAGTCGTTGTAAACCAACGCTATAACCGTGCGGCCGGGCTGATCCGCGTCAGAGCGGCGTAACGATAGCACGTTTTGACCGGATCGCCAGAGGCGGCCGCGCAAGTCTTGTTGCCACAACGCTGTGCGACGATCTTCCCCACGCGCTTTCCACCCCAGAACCGGAATCCGGATCGTCGCCGAGCTCGCCGTGGCACTCCTTCTCCTACCCCACAGGCCGCATGCGAGGTGAGTTCATCGACGTAGGTGGACACCGACTTTACTACTACGCCGCGGGCTCGCGTGGGGCCGGCAATCCCATCCTCCTGGTCCACGGCTTCGCGACGTCGAGCCATCTGTGGGGCGAGATGTCCCCGCTGCTCCCCGCGGGACATCGGGTAGTCGTGGTCGACCTGCTCGGATTCGGACGGAGTGACCCACCTCAATCGGCCGACCTTTCGCTGCACGGGCACGCGCGGCGGCTCGTGGGCCTGATGGACGCGCTCGGCATTGGTGCGGCGACCGTGGTTGGCCACCAGATGGGGGGTGGCGTTGCACAGGCGCTCACGACCGCGTGGCCCGGCAGGGTCGAGCGACTCGGCCTGCTCCACTCTATCGGATTCGACGTCACCACCACGGGAACGCTCGCCCTGGCTCGCGCCGTTCTCCCGTTCACTCGCCTGTTGCCCGCCCGGTCCTGGTTGCACGTGTTGCATCGCGAAATGGAGGGGTGGTACGCCGACCCCTATCGCGGGCGTCATTCCGTAGACCAGTACCTCCGCCCGTTCCGACACGGCGGACATCGCTGGCTGATCCGACAGCTTGCGGCGTTGGACCCGGCGGAAACGGAGGCGATCGCCGCGGCTCTCCCGGGCGTCCGGATACCCGTGGCCGTGGTGGCGGGATCGGCCGATCCAGTCATTCCGGCCTCTGTCGCCCACCGGCTGCACCGGGCCCTGCCTGAGTCGACGCTCGACTTCATGAACGACGTTCGCCACTTTTCGCCGGAGGAGGCCCCGGAGCGCGTCGCTCACCTGATCGAGCAGCTGTTGACCCGCTGAACGGCGGCCCGCGGCGCTCGGTCGCGTGCCGCGAGATCCGGGTGCGTCTCCCAGGCTGCCAGGAGGGACGGGTGTCGCGTGCTGCACGTCTCGTGATTCTGCCGGTCGCACTGCTTCTGTGGCCGGTGCTCGATGCGCTCGCGCAGGAGGGACGGGCCCAACGGGGCGTGTCCATCGGGACGCGCGTCCGCGTGTATGCGCCGGACCTGCGCGAGGACCGCTACATCGGCCGCATCGATTCCCTCGGGACCGAAGTGATGGTGCTGGATACGGCGGGGATGCGGACGCGGCTGGGCTTCGACATGGGCCCCGTCCTCGTGGACGAGTTCCGGCGCGTGGCCATCCGCCTGTCGGCGATCCAGTCGCTCGAAGTGAGCACCGGCCGCACGAAGAGCGCTTCGACGATGCGGGGCGCCGTGGTCGGCGCGCTGATCGGCGGCGTGATCTTCGGCCTGGGGAACCTGCCGGAAGTCAATCCGTCGGCGTCGGATTTCCTGCGTGGCGCGCCGGCCGGTCTGCTCGTGGGCGGCCTGATCGGCGGCACGATCGGCTGGGGCCTGGGCGGCGAGTCCTGGCGGCCAGCCGCGATCCCGCGTCGTTAGGCACCCGCGCGGCCCCGCTCAGGTCCGGATCTCCCGCGCCGCCTCGAGTGCGATCTGGATGTCGCGCGAGAGGGCACGCGCCTCCTGCGTCGCGCTCGTGACGTCGTTCAGCACCGACTGAACCCCGGCGGAGCCCAGCGCCAGCAGATCGAGCCGCATGTTCTGCAGCATGAGCGAGGCGCTCTCGAGCTGCGCCGTGAGCGCCTCGCGCCGCGAGAGCAGATCCGCAAGCGTCGTGCGCTGGCGCTCCAGCAGCGCGATCCGCCGATCGCGCTCGGGCGACTCCGGCAGCGTGCGCGCGGTCGCGAGGCGCACGTCGAGCGAGGCGAGTGCATCCGGGGCCACGTCCTCATCCAGCCGATGCAGCGCCAGCGCGATCGACCCCACGCGCTGCGCGAGCGCGTCGACGGTCGGCCCGACATCGGGAATCAGCGCACGATCGGGAGGCGCCAGCTTGGCCAGCGCCTGATGCGCCGCCGCCCGGTCCGCCGCCGCGCGGCGTACGAGCTCGCCGTACGCGCTCGAGAGCACCTCCGGCGGGGCCAGCTCCGCGGCCATTTCCGCCACCGAGGGCGCGCGCGCCGGAAGGACGCCCTTCTGCCCCGTCGCCTTCGCCCTGGCGAGCCTCGCGGTGGCCTCGTGCCCGAAGACGTCGCGGAAGCGGTGCCCGTCGGCCCACAGCGCCGCGCCGCCGCGCAGCAGTCCGAACGACATGAACGTCGCGGGGAACAGGAACCAGAGAAAGGCGGGAGAGAACATCAGGTTGATGGTCGCCAGCATCCCGACCGTCACCGCCGTCTGTGCCGTTCGGTTCCGGAATCTCCGGATGCGATCCTCGGTCGAGCTCCCACCGCGATCGCCGCGGGCGGCGCCGCGATCGTGCCGCCACTCGCGTCGCGCGGCGTGCCAGGAGGGAGGCATCCACGGTGGCACGGGCGGAAGACCCTCGCCTGACGGAGAACGCCAGCGCTCACTGCTCCGCGGCACCGGAGTGCGCTCGCGCCGATCGATGCGGCGCATGCCGGGAGGTGTGGGCTCCGACGCGCCCCGCGTGACCTGGCGCCCCGAGATGCGCGGCAGACGGACGGGTGGCCTTTCCTCGAGCGGCAGCCTGGGCGGGGCGGGCGGAGCCGAGAGGCCAGCGGGAGGTGTCGGCAGCGCGGGCCGCGCGACCGCCGGGCGCTTCCACGCCGAGGAGACTCGTCCCGCTTCGAACGCTGCCCTCGCGTCGGTACCAGCGTCGTCGCCGACCCGGCCCGCGGCTTCGCCGTCCGCCTCTCCCGCGGTGGCCGCGACCGCGTCGCGGAAGGCACCTGCGTCGGGCCACCGGTCGGTCGGCTTCTTGGCGAGCGCGCGCTCGATCACCGAGGCGAGGTGCGACGGGACGTCGGCCCGCACCTCACGCAGCGGGCGGAGTGGATCGCTGAGGTGCTTCATCAGCATGGCCGGGGTATTCGTCGCCTTGAACGGCAGGTCGCCGGCGAGCATCTGATAGCCGACCACGCCCAGGGAGTACTGGTCGCTCCGGCCATCGACGGCGCGTTCGCCCGTCGCCTGTTCGGGCGACATGTAGGCTGGGGTGCCCACCGCGCTCCCGGTAACGGTGAGGCGCGAGTCACCTTCGGCCGCGCGCGCGATCCCGAAGTCCGTGACCATGGGGCGGCCGGTCTGCCGATCCAGCAGGATGTTGTCGGGCTTGATGTCCCGGTGCACGATGCCGTGCGCGTGCGCGTACGCGAGCGCGTCGGCCACCTCTCGCAGCACGCGCCGGACCTCGCGCACCGGCGGACGCGGGTCGCGCGCGAGGTGCGCCGCCAGGCTCTCCCCGTCCACGAGTGCCATGGCGAACCAGGTCAGTCCGTCGCGATCGTCGACCGCGTAGATCGGGACGATGTTGGGATGGTTGAGCTGGGCGGCCGTCTCGGCTTCGCGGAGGAAGCGGACGCGCACCTCGTCGCGGAAGGCGAGATCCGGCGGCAGCACCTTCACGGCGGCGGGGCGGCGGAGCCGCCGGTCGCGGCATCGGTACACGACGCCCATACCGCCACGGCCGATCTCGGCCTCGATGTCGTAGCTGTCGCCTAACGCAAACTGTACGCGTTCGCGAAGCGGATCCGGCTGGGGCGCCATCGGCACGCGTCGGCGGGGCGGCTAGCGGGAGCGCCGCCGGGAACCGGTCGGGAGATTCAGCTTCGCCATCTCGTCGGCCACATACACGCGGGTGTCGACCTCCTTCGCCAGCGCCATCGCGCGCTCGGCCACCAGTGTCACGTGCTGCAGCGTCTCGCGGCCGCTCTGCAGGCGCATCAGGTCGTAACCCATGTTCTGCAGGGCCAGCGCGCAGCTCTCCATCTGCTCCTTCGTGCGATCGCGCCGCCGGTCGAGATCGGCGATCTGCCGGCGCTGGCGCTTGAGATAGGCAAGGCGTCGCACGCGCTCCTCGCTGGCCTGGAGGTCGAGCGGATTCGCCTGGGCCTCGAGCGCGGAGATCTCGGATTCCACTGCCTCGGCCGCGTTCGGCGAGACGTTGCGTTCCAGCTCGGACAGGTTCACGGCCAGCGCCTCGACACGCTCGAACAGCGCGTTGGCCGTGGCCGGGACGTCGGAGACGGCTTCCCGGTCGCGCTTGGACAGGGTGCCGTGGAGACGCAGGATGTCATCCCGCTGGCGGGCGGCCTCGCGCACGACGTTCCCGTGGGCACCGGCCAGTGTCGCGAGGCCGCGTGACGCGCCGCTCGCCGCGCCGCGGGGGACTGGCCGGTCCGCGCCCTCTCCGCCCTCGAACAGGGAGGCAGCCCCCAGAGTGCGGGCGCGGGCCCGCTCCCGCACCTCCACGCGCTTCCTGGGATCCCACAGGGCCCGAACATTGTCGGTCCACTCCGCGACCACGTCGAAGAAGAGCCGGTCTCGAGGCTGCTTGAAGACGTCGCGCCAGTCGTATCCCTCCTGCCACAGCTTCGCGTACTGGAAGGCGATGTAGACGCTCCAGAAGCCCCAGAACCACGTGACGTCGAAGTTGGCGACGATGTTCAGAGCGATGCTCGCCACGCCGACGACGATCCACGGCGCGAGCTTCTTCCGGAACGCCACGACCTGCGCGTTGTTCCAGCGAAGGCGCTCCTCCGGGGTCGGCGGACGGAGGCCGCCCGCGTCGGGTGCCGGGGGCGCCCAGGTTGCCTGCCGCCGCGGGGAGGGAGCCGCGGTGGCCACTGGCTGCGGGAGCGCCGGGACGTTACCGGTCTCGAGCGCCACGGCCAGGGCCCCGGCGCTCGGAAAGCGGTTCGCGGGCTCCTTCTCGAGGCAGAGCATGACCGCGCGCCCCAGATCCAGCGGCAGGTCCGGACGCCGCTCCTCGATCGGCGTCGGGCGCTCCGACAGGTGCTTCACGAGGAGCGCCGGGGTGCTCTGGGCGTCGAACGGCAGCTCGCCGGTGAGCATCTGGTACGCCACGACACCTAACGAATACAGGTCGCTGCGGCCGTCGATCGTCCGCTCGCCCATCGACTGCTCCGGCGACATGTAGGCCGGTGTCCCGATGGCCATGCCCGTGGCGGTCAGGCGCGCGTCGGCCCCTTCGGTCACGGCGCGGGCGATCCCGAAGTCCGTCACCAGCACCCGTCCGTCCTGCTGGATGAGGATGTTGTCGGGCTTGATGTCGCGGTGCACGACGCCGCGCTGGTGGGCGTAGTCCAGCGCCCGGGCCACCTCGAGCAGCACCCGGCGGCTCTCCTCCGCGTCGATCGCCCCCTGCCGATGCAGGCGCACCGCCAGGTTCTCGCCCTCGACCAGGGCCATCACGAAGTAAACCATCCCGTTCTGCTCGTCGACCGAGTAGATCGGGACGATGTTCGGGTGGCTCAGTTGCGCCGCGGTTTCCGCCTCGCGGAGAAAGCGCGTCCGGATCTCCGACCGGAACGAAAGCTCCGGGGGAAGGACCTTGATGGCGACGAGACGCTTGAGGCGGCGGTCGCGCGCCTTGTAGACGATGCCCATCCCACCCCGACCGATCTCCCGATCCAGCTCGTACGTGGACGAGAGGACACGCTCGACGTGCGCGCGGAGCTCGGGGTCAGTCGAGGATACGACGGGATCGGGCACGCGGGGGGCCTTCCTGGGTACGACGACGGGGCGGTCGAGTAGTGTAGCACTCATCTGTGACAGCGTAAAGCGCGATGCGTCGTGCGCTTATGACTCGCGGCACCGACGCCTGGGCTCGATTCTCCCACCGCCCCGCCGAAGTCCCTGCTGCCCGGCGGGCAGGCCAGCTCGCTCGCATTTGCGCGCTGTCAGGTCACTACGTCACAATGGCCCGCGAAAGTTGCAATCACGGCCACAACGGCGTAATTCAGCAGCGCGATCTCTGCACCAGAAGTCGAAGCCCGCGATTCCAGGTCATCCGTGCGGTCGGGACCGTGGCGCTGCCACGGTCCGACGCGGACGCCCGTGATGGGCCGCAATCTTGCGGCCGGGCAGACGACGACTCGAGGTACCCATAGCATGGCACAACGGCAGACGCTTCCGGTGCTCCCCCTGCGGGGCACCGTGATCTTTCCGGGTCTCACCGCACCGATCGCGGCGGGACGCCCGGGGACGCTGCGCGCTATCGAATCCGCGTTGAAGAACGACCGTCTGGTCTTTGCCGTGGCGCAGCGCGACAACACCGACGAGCCCGCGGCGGAGATCCTGTACTCGATGGGTGTGATCGCCCGCATCGGTCAGGTCCAGCGTGGCCTGGGTGGCGTGCAGCTCCTGCTGCAGGGCGAGCAACGGGCCACGTCCCTCCAGTACACGCAGACCGAGGGGTTCATGTCGGCCATCGTGATGCCGACCGAGGAGATGAACCCCCTCAATGAGCACGACCCCGCCTTCGAGGCGCTCCACAAGGAATGCCGCGAGCGCGCCGCCGAGCTCGGCGAGAAGCGCGGCCTCCCCGAGGAGGTGGTGCACCAGGTGCTCGACTCCGTCGAGGAGCCGGGCCGGTTCGCCGATCTCGTGGCCGGTTACATCGAGCTCCCGGTACCCGAGAAGCAGGGGCTGCTCGAGACCCTGAGCGTCGAGGAGCGACTGCGCCGGGTGCTCGTGCATGTGCAGCGGCAGATCGGCATGCTCGAGGCGCAGGAGGAGATCAAGTCGCAGGTCCAGGAGGAGCTGGGCGAGCGGCAGCGCGAGATGTTTCTGCGCGAGCAGCTCAAGGCGATCCAGAAGGAGCTGGGCGACGACGACCAGTCCAAGGAGATCGAGGAGCTTCGCGAGAAGCTCAGCAAGCTCGACCTCCCCAAGGAGGCGCGCGCCGAAGTGGAGCGCGAGCTCGGGCGGCTGGAGCGCACCGGGCGCGAGTCCATGGAGGCCCAGGTCATCCGGACCTACCTCGAGTGGATCGCGGAGCTGCCTTGGAATTCCCGCTCCGACGACCAGCTCGACCTGAAGCGCGCCGCCGAGGTGCTCGACGAGGACCACTACGGTCTGCAGGACGTGAAGGATCGCGTGCTCGAGTACCTGGCGGTGCGCCAGCTCCGCGCGCAGGAGTTCGCCGCCGAGGTCGCAAAGACCGGGGAGTTCCCCGCGTACCGGCTCAAGACCCCGAAGGAGGACGCGACACCGAGCCTGGGGAATGGCGAGGATGACGACCGGCCGATCACCGACGCGAAGGAGGCCAAGGCCCGCGCGATGGCGAAGGGTCCGATCCTCCTGTTCGTGGGACCGCCGGGCGTGGGCAAGACGTCCATCGCCAAGTCCATCGCGCGGTCGCTCGGTCGCGAGTACGTACGCGTGTCGTTGGGTGGCGCGCGCGACGAAGCCGACATCCGCGGCCACCGGCGTACCTACGTCGGGGCGATGCCGGGGCGCATCATCCAGGGAATGAAGCAGGCCGGCACCAAGAACCCGGTCTTCCTGCTCGACGAGGTCGACAAGCTTGGCGTCTCCTTCCAGGGCGACCCCTCGGCCGCGCTGCTCGAGGTGCTCGACCCGGCGCAGAACGACAGCTTCACGGATCACTACCTCGGCGTCCCGTTCGACCTGAGCGAGGTACTCTTCATCGCGACGGCGAACTTCCTCCAGAACATCCCCGGCCCGCTCCTGGACCGGATGGAGATGGTCGAGTTCTCCGGCTACACGGAGCGCGAGAAGGCCGAGATCGCGAAGAAGTACCTGATCCCGCGCCAGCTCGAGGAGAACGGGCTCGGGGGCAAGGACGTGCAGTTCGACGACAGCGCGGTGATGTCGATCATCTCGAGCTACACGCGCGAGAGTGGCGTCCGCCAGCTCGAGCGGCAGGTGGGCGCCGTGTGCCGAAAGGTGGCGCGGCGTCTCGCCACGGGCGAAAACGGCATCCTCTCCGACCGGCGGATCGACGCCGACGAGGTGCGCGAGCTCCTCGGACGGCCCAAGGTGCACCCCGAGCGGGCCGCGGAGCACAGCGAGGTCGGGATCGCCACCGGCATGTACTACACGCCGGTCGGCGGCGACATCATGTTCGTGGAGGCGTCGATCCGGCGCCGCGAGCGGCCCGTGGCCACCGAGGACGGCGAGTCGCCGACGCGAACCGGCGCCGGCCCGATGTCGCTCATCCTCACAGGACAGCTCGGCGACGTCATGAAGGAGAGCGCCCGCGCGGCGCTCACCTACGCGACCAACAACGCCGCCACGTTAGGTATCCCCGGCGATCGCATCGATGGCGCCATCGAAGCCCACATCCACGTGCCGGCCGGCGCCATCCCGAAGGACGGGCCCTCCGCCGGCATCGCGATGGCCACCGCGCTCGTCTCGGAGATGTCGGGACGGCCCGTGCGGCGCGATGTGGCGATGACCGGTGAGATCACGCTGCGCGGACGCGTCCTCCCGATCGGCGGCCTCAAGGAGAAGGTGCTCGGCGCCCATCGCGCCGGTATCACGGAGGTCATCCTCCCCAAGGAGAACGAGGCCGATCTCGAGGACGTCCCCGAGGAGGTACGCAAGCAGCTCGCGTTCCACCCGGTGGAGACCCTGGCCGACGTCCTGAAGGCCGCCCTGGTGAGCGATGCCATGGCCAACGGCGACGGACGCGCCAGCGAGGAGATGGCGGCGACGGCCTCGTAAGCCCGTCCCGTGATGGCGGCGACGGCCTCGTAAGCCCGTCCCGTGATCCGGAACGCCCCGCGCGGCCCGGGTACCGACCGGTACCCGGGCCG
>DATIGO010000423.1:0-7205 GCA_035454665.1 Gemmatimonadaceae bacterium
CTCTTCCGTGCCCACGGCCGCTTCGTGGAATCCCTGGGCGGACGGTACATCACGGCCGAGGACGTCGGGACCAGCACGTCGGACATGGACTTCGTCCACATGGAGACCGACTACGTCTCGGGGCTCGCCACGAGATCCGGCGACCCGTCACCCGTCACCGCGCGCGGCGTGCTCCGCGCGATCCAGGCCTCCGCCCGGACGCGCTGGGGGAGCGATTCCGTCGCCGGAAGAACCGTCGCCGTGCAGGGACTGGGGAACGTCGGGCTGCACCTCTGCCGCGAGCTGCACGCCGCCGACGCGCGCCTCGTCGTGACCGACATCGATCCCGCAAAGGTCCGCCGGGCCGTCGAAGAGCTCGGTGCCCAGGCCGTCGCGTCCGACCAGATCTATGCCGTGGACGCCGACATCTTCGCCCCCTGCGCCCTCGGCGGCATTCTCAACGACGAGTCCATTCCGCGACTGCACGCGCAGATCGTCGCCGGCGCCGCCAACAACCAGCTTCTCGAGGAGCGTCACGGCGACGCGCTGGAACGGCGCGGCATCCTCTACGCACCCGATTTCGTGGCCAACGCCGGGGGCGTGATCAACGTGTACAGCGAGATCGCCGGATGGACCGCGCAGCGTGCGCTCCGCAAGGCCGACGAGATCTACGACACGACGATCGGCGTCTTCGAGATCGCCAGGGAGCAGGGGATCCCCACGTACGTCGCGGCCGACCGGCTCGCGGAGCGGCGGCTGCAAGCCGTGGGTGGCCTGGTACGGACGTGGCCGCAGTGGCCGAGGAAGAGCTGAGCGGTGCGAGGGGGCGGGCGCCGCGCTCGCGGAAACGGAGGATCGGGTCAGGCCCCGTTGTTCTCGGGAACGGGAAAGATGAGGTCTGAGCCCATCCTTCCATTTCTTTTGACCGCAGTTTCGCGGCCCGGCTGCGGCTCGCTCAACGCCGGACCGGTGTGTACGTTCTGGCATGCCTGAATTCATTCCCATCGCCGCGGATCACGCGGGCTACGAGCTCAAGGAGCAGTTGCGGGACCGGCTCCGCGCCCGGGGCTTCGAGGTGCGGGACCTTGGCACGGACTCGCCCGTCGCGACCGACTATCCCGACTACGCGCACCCCGTCGCCGAGATGGTCTCCAGCGGCGGGGCCCGGCGCGGGGTCCTGCTCTGCGGCACCGGCCTCGGCATGTCGTACGTCGCCAACCGGTATCCCCACGTCCGCGCCGCCGTGGCCTGGAGCCCTGAGATCGCCGAGCTGGCGCGCCGGCACAACGACGCCAACGTGCTCGTGCTCCCGGCGCGTTTCCTCTCGGCCGATGACGCCGGGAGGATTCTCGACGTGTGGCTCGAGACCGGATTCGAGGGCGGCCGCCATGAGCGCCGCGTAGACAAGATCGAACGCGAGCAGGAGGGGGAGAGAGCATGAACGGGTGGCGGGAGTGGGATCGCTGTCCCCCGGGGAGCGCGCTGCGTGAGGCCGATCCGGAAATCGCGCGGCTCATCGAGCGCGAGATCGAGCGGCAGTCCGACGGGCTCGAGCTCATCGCGAGTGAGAACTTCGTCTCCCCGGCCGTCCTCGAGGCAATGGGTTCTCCGCTGACCAACAAGTACGCGGAGGGGCTCCCGGGAAAGCGCTACTACGGCGGCTGCGAGATCGTCGATCAGGTCGAGCAGATCGCGATCGATCGCGCGAAGCAGCTCTTCAAGGCCGACCACGCGAATGTGCAACCGCACTCCGGTGCCTCGGCCAATTTCGCCGCGTGCCTTGCCTTCATGAAACCGGGCGACACCCTGCTGGGACAGGACCTCTCGCAGGGCGGACACCTCACGCATGGCTCACCCGTGAACTTTTCCGGGCTCCTGTATCGCGCGGTGCACTACGGCGTGAACGACGAAGGCTTCATCGACTACGATCAGCTGCGCGAAAAGGCGCGGCAGGAGCGGCCGCGCCTCATTCTCGCCGGTGCGAGCGCGTATCCGCGGATCATCGACTTTGCCGCATTCGCCGAAATCGCGCGGGAGGTCGGCGCGATCCTGATGGTGGACATGGCCCACATCGCGGGGCTCATCGCGACCGGGTTGCACCCGTCGCCGATTCCGCACGCCGACGTCGTGACCAGCACGACGCACAAGACGCTGCGGGGGCCGCGGGCGGGTCTGATCCTCTGCCGCGCCGAGCACGCGAAGGTCATCGACAAGGCCGTCTTTCCGGGATCGCAGGGGGGGCCGCTCGAACACGTCATCTCGGCGAAGGCCGTGGCGTTCCGCGAGGCGCTGCATCCCTCGTTCGTAGGGTACTGCCGCCAGATCATCGCCAACGCGCAGGCGCTGGCCGGGGCCCTGTCAGAGCGGGGGTACCACCTCGTTTCCGGGGGCACGGACAACCACCTGATGCTCGTCGACCTGCGCAACAAGGGGTTGACCGGGAAGGTGGCCGAGCACGCGCTCGACCGTGCCGGCATCACCGTGAACAAGAACACCGTCCCGCGGGAGACGCAGTCGCCCTTCGTCACGAGCGGAATCCGGATTGGCACGCCGGCGCTCACCACGCGCGGCATGGGTGAAGACGAGATGCGGCGCATCGCGGGGCTCATCGATCGCGTGCTCCAGGCGAGCGAGGATGCGACGGTGGCGGCGTCCGTCCGGGCCGAGGTGCGCGAGCTCACGGCGTCGTTCCCGCTGTACCCGGCTCCGGCAGGAGTGGGGGCGGGGGAATGAAGCGGAATATCTCGAGCGGCTGGCAGGTGAACGCTGCAGCGGGCAGCTGATGGCGCTTCGCTGGCCGCTGCCCGCCTGTCGACTTGCTCTGGAGATGTTTCGGAGGATCAACCGAGAGAAGCGACCGATGGGCAGCGGTCAGTAGTCAGCCGTCCGCTGCCAGCCTTCACGAAAGGAGGCATCATGCCCATCCGCCTTGGCGACGAAGCCCCCGATTTCATTGCCGACACCACCATGGGCCCCGTGCAGTTTCATGAGTGGAAGCGGGGGAGCTGGGCGATTCTCTTCTCGCACCCCAAGGACTTCACGCCGGTGTGCACCACGGAGCTCGGACGCGTCGCCGCGCTCAAACCGGAATTCGACAAGCGCAACTGCAAGGTGATCGGCCTGAGCGTGGACCCGATCGAGTCGCACGAGCGCTGGGAGCAGGACATCGCCGACGTCACCGGCCATCCGGTCAACTTCCCGCTGATCGGCGATGCCGATCGCCACGTGTCGATGCTGTACGACATGATCCACCCGAACGCGGGCGACACGTCGACGGTGCGCGCCGTCTTCGTGATCGGCCCCGACAACCGGGTGCAGCTCACGCTGACCTATCCGGCGAGCACCGGACGCAACTTCGACGAGATTCTGCGCGCCCTCGACGCCTTGCAGCTCGCGGCGGACTATTCCGTGGCCACGCCGGTCGACTGGAAGGCCGGCGAGGACGTCATCATTGTCCCGACGGTTTCGGACGAAGACGCGGCAAAGCGGTTTCCGAAGGGATTCGTGGCGAAGAAGCCGTACTTTCGCGTGACGCCGCAGCCGAACCTCTGAGGGAAGAGGGATGAGAGATCAGGGAAGGACGGAGGGATCGGTCGCTGACGCGAAAGGACCCCTCGAGATTCACACGCCCAGTCCTGATCCGTGCGCCGTCCTCCCTACCTCATGAACATGCTTCGCATCACGAAGCCCACGTTCGCGGGGCGCTCGGCGAGGCGTCGCATGTACCAGGGGAACCACTGCTCGCCGTAGCTGATCAGGCAGCGCACGGCGTGCCCCTCGGCGGCGAGCGACCGCTGATCGGTTGCGCGGATCCCGTAGAGCATGTGAATCTCGTACCGCCCGTTCGGCAGCTTGAGAGCTGAGGCGCGCGAGATGAGCTGGCGCACGATCGCCATGTCATGCGTCCCGAAGATCGGAAGCGCCTGACCGCGCTGCGCAGCCTCGAGCAGGCGTTCGCCGTTGGCCACGTACTGCAGATCGACGTCGCGCTTGACGGGATAGGCGACGTGCGGCGGTTCCGCGTAGGCTCCCTTCACCAGCCGGATCATCGGCCGGAGATCGAGGAGGGACTCGATGTCCTGCGGCGTGCGGCGCAGATACGCCTGGATCGCGAGGCCGACCGGCTCATAACGCGAGCGCACGTGCCGGTAGAGCGAAAGCGTGCGATCGACATAGCTCGAGTCTTCCATGTCGATCCAGAGCTGACTCCCGGTCTCGACGGCTTTCTGCGCCAGCCGCTCCAGATGCTCCCGGCACGCCTCATAGGAGTGGTCCAGCCCGAGCTGCGTCGGCTTCACTGAGATCACCGAGGGGAGGCCCTCACGCCGGATCTGATCGTACGCGTCGAGATAGTGATCCCGCACGCCGTCCGCCTGCGACTCTCCGGTCAGGGTCTCGCCGAGCCGCGTGAGAATCGTGCCGACCCTGTCCCCGGCCAGGGTGCGCGCGGCCGCGAGCGCGTCGGCGAGATGCTCTCCCGGCATGAAGCGCTTGACCGCCCGCTTGGCAAACGGTCGGCGCATGAAACGTTCCGACAACCACCGGCTGCGCGACGCGCGAAGGAAGACGTTCCTGGCGATTGACATGGCGGAAACCTAACCGCGGATCTGGCTCGCGTTGACCGCCGGAGTCCGGGTCGCGGGTGAATGCCTGGATCCCCGGCGGCCGCGCCTCGGGTGCCGCACCGGCGCGGGCGTGCGCGCCGGACCGGCGGAACGGCCAGGAGAGTACCGCCGGAGCGGGGGAGGGCCAGTCCTCCACCCTCCGCCATCGTTTGGCGGCCCCGCATGATCACAAATTTGTATTTTCCACTAGCGCCCCTCGCGGCGTGTCCCAATCTTCAGGGCCCCCGGCAACTCGCCCGGGCTCCCCATCGTCAAAGCATCCTCACCCAAGCAGTTGCGCACGCGGTGCTCACCCTCGCGACACTCGGCACGCTCCACCTGACCGGCCAATCCGCTGAGCGGATCGCCGGCCGCCGAAAGGTGCTGGCGTTGCTCGCGCACCTCGCGCGCCGCGCGCCCGAGACGGTCCCGCGCCCGGGGCTCATCGCGCTCTTCTGGGCCGATCGCGACGAGGTTCACGCGAAGCAATCGCTCCGGCAGGCCCTCGTCGACCTGCGCCCCGTTCTCGGCGACGCCCTCGAGACGCAGTCCGAGACGGTGACGCTGAGCGCGGGCGCCCTCTCGCTCGACGTCAACGCCTTCGAGGAGCTTGTCCTCGCGCAGCAGTGGTCCGACGCGGCGCGACTCTGGAAGGGGGACTTCCTCGCCGGTACGGAGAACCTCGGCAGCCGTGCCTGGGCGGCCTGGCTCGACGGCGAGCGGTCGCGGCTCCGCGCCAGCGCCGCCCGCGTCTTCGAGCAGCTCGTCACGATCGCCGCGCACGAGAATGACACGCGCGCGATGCTCGACGCGGCCGTGCGCTGGACGGAGGTCGCGCCGCTCGACGAGCATGCGCAGCGGCAGCGCATCGAGGCGCTCGTGCGTCATGGCCGCCCCATCGACGCCGCGGTCTGCTACGAGAGCTTCCTGCAGCGGCTGCGCGCGTCCGGACACGGCGAACCGTCGGCGACCTTCACGGAGATTCGCGCGCGTTTTGCCGCCGACGGTGCCGCCGTCGCTCGTCGCCGCGCTCCGGGCCTGCTCACGCTGTCGACGCTCGCACAGCTCCCGGTGGATGCGCGGACGATTGTCGAGGCGGCCGCGGTCATCGGCGAGCCCGCGACCAGCGAGGTTCTCCAGCGGATCACGGAGCTCACGCCGCAGGCCTTCCGCGCGGCGGCGCGCGAGCTGGCACAGCGCGGCATCTTCGCCGCGCAGGGTGAGTCCGACGAGCGCTACGACTTCACCCTCGAGGAGAATCGCAGGCGTGTGGGGAACGTGATCCCCGCGGACCGACGCGGAACCCTCCGTCGCGCGGTCCAGGCCCGGCTGGGGCGGCTCCCGGGAGAGAGTCCGCCGGAGCCGGCCCCGGAGCCTCGTCGCCGGAGCCGGGAACCGCGCCACTTCTCCCCCTCGCGTCGCATGGCCTTGGGCGTGTCGAGCGTCGTGATCGCGTCGGCCACCCTCCTCAACTGGGTCGGACGCACGGCGCCAGCCGACGCGTTGGCGCTCGCGCCGGGGAGCCGGATCCTGCTCGCCGACGTGCGCAACGGGACCGGTGAGCCGCTGCTCGACGCGGCACTGGGCACCGCAGCCGCGGTGGGACTCCGCCAGTCGCGTCACGTCGCCCTGGTACCCGCGCAGCGCACACGCACGGTCACGCGGGACAGCGCGCGCGGTGGTCGCGCGGGACGCCCGCTCGACCTCGACGCCGCGCGCGGCATCGCGGTGCGCGACAGCGTGGCGCGGGTCGTCTCGCTGGACGTGCAGCGATTCGACAGCGCCTATCGCCTGGCGGCGCGGGTCATCGACCCGCAGAGCGGCGAGATCCTCCGTGAGGAGCAGGTCGAGGTGCGGCGCAGCGATCTCGTGGACGGGCTCGACGGCCTGCTGCAGCGCGTGCGAGCCGCGTTAGGCGAGTCGGAGTCCTCGGTGCGGGAGTCTTCGCGCCCGCTCCGCGCCGTGGCCAGCCCGTCGCTGGAGGCGCTCGAGGCGTATACCGAGGGCGCGCGGGCCCATGCGCTCGGCAATGTTTCCGCGACCCGCGCCGCGTGGCTGCGCGCGCTCGCCGCCGATTCGACCTTCGCGCTCGCCGAGCTGGCGCTCGCGGACGACGCCTTCGAGCGCGGCGCCACGGATGAGGGGGACCGCTGGCTCCGGCGCGCGATCGCCCACGCCCACCGCCTCAGCACGATCGAGGCGCTGCGGGCGAGACACCGGCGCGCGCTGCGCGGTGGGAACACCGGCGAGGCCGAGCGGCTCGCCGCGGAAATCCTCGACCTGGAGCCTTCGAGCGCCGCCTGGTTCGCCCTCGCGCAGGCGCAGCTCGCCGGCGGAGACTGCGGGGCCGCGTCCGCCGCGCTCGACAGCGCGCTGGTCCTCGATAGCCTGCATGTGCCGTCGCGGCTCACGCTGGCGCGCTGCGCGGCCGAACAGGGGGACCTCCGCGCCGCCGTGGCACATCACGCGGTCGTGCAGCGCGCCGACGCGATGGCGCTCGCGCGTCCGGCGTACGCGCACGCCTGGGGGATGGTCCTCGTGCGCGCCGGCCGGCTCGCCGAGGCGGAGGCAGCCTTCGAGCGCTTGCTGACCACGGGTCTCGTGGAGGACAGCCTGCGCGGC
>DATIGO010000424.1:0-8605 GCA_035454665.1 Gemmatimonadaceae bacterium
TCGTCCGAGAAGTCGTCCTCGGTGATGTCGTACAGTGCCTGTTGGATGTACTGCCGGTCCGTTCCCGCCATCTGCTGCGTCCACATGCTCGTCATGCGCGAGAGCGAACCGGTCAACTGGATGAACTGATTCACCTGCACGGCGGTGAAGAGCTGGTCGACGGTTGCGTCCTGCGGGCGATTCGGGTCGGTCGTGAGCTCGTCGCCGCTGAGGAAGTCCGAACAGCCGGCCACGAGCACGGTCAGTCCCAACGCACCCGCGATCGTATGAATTCTTCGCATTGCGGAAGATCTCCTGGGTGGAGAACCGCGGCCGGAACGGATGGCGCGACCTGCGTGTGCGAGTCGGCGCATCCGTTCCGGGCCTCCGGTCCGTCCTAGCGGTTGAACCCGAATGTCAGCACGAACGTCCGGGTGCTTGGGTTGTTGAAGTAGTCGATGCCCTGCAGGTTCACCTCGGCGCCGCCCAGGTTCGTGTCCGGGTCGATGCCTTTGTAGTCGGTCCACGTGGCCAGGTTGCGGCCGGCGAGCGTGACACGCAGGCTCTGGACGCCGAGCGAGCGCTGGATGAAGGCGTGATCGGCATCGTAGGTGATGGCGACCTCACGCAGCTTCACGAAGCTGCCCTCCTCGATGAACTGCGAGGCCACGGGTCCGAACCCGCTGCCGAGGCCCTGGAACCACGCCTGATCGATGGTGACGGGTGTGCCAGCGCCGGGTCCGGCCACGGGGCCGTTGTGGAACCCGCCCGAACCGAAGGTCTGCTGCGTGCCGCGGATCTCCGTGTCCTGGTGCGTTCCGAACTGGTAGAGCGCGCCGCGCGTCCCGTTCCACACCTCGTTCCCCTGGCGCGTGTCGACCAGCGCGCTGAGCTGCCACCGGCGGCCGAAGGTGAAGTCGTTCCGCAGGGCCGCGGTCCAGTCGGGGTGCGGATCCATGATGACGCGGATCGTCGGGTCGAGGACGGGGAAGCCGTCGGCGCCGATGAAGAGCGCGCCGGCGGGAGCCGAGCCACACAGCTGGTCGATGTTCTGGCCGTCGGTCGTGATGACGCCGCGGCCGCAGCGCGCGAAGTCGTTCCCGCGCAGCACGCCCACGCGCGAGCCGACGACTGCCGCACCGGGAGCACCGGCGAACGCGCCCGGCATGTCGACGAACTCGGCGCCCTGGAGATCGAGCACCTTGTTGTTGTTGGACCCGTACGAGAGGCCGATCAGCCACGTGAAGTTCGAGGACATGAACGGCCGCGCGTTCGCCTGGATCTCGATGCCGGTGTTCCGGATCGTCGCGGCGTTCCGGGCCTGCGTTGTGAATCCGCTGGACGGCGCGAGCGGGGACTGGAAGATCACGTCCTCGGAGCGCGCATTGTAATACGTGAAGCCGAGATCGGCCCGGTTGTCGAAGAACGCGAGGTCGACGCCGGCCTCGAACTCGTTCGTCCGCTCGGGCTTGATGTCGGGCTGGGCGAGAATGGCACTCGTGTAGAGACCGCCCTGACCGCCGTACACGGGCGAGAGGAGCGGACCCCAGCCGCCGTCGCCGAAGTTGGCGAAGGAGAAGGCCTGGATCGTGGTGTACGGCTCCGGCGCCTTGCCGGTCTGTCCGTACGCGGCGCGCAGCTTGGCGAAGCTCAGCACGCCGCGGCCGTCCGGGTTGAACAGCTCGGAGAAGTTCCAGGCGGCGCTGGCCTTCGGGAACCAGTGCCGCTGTTCGCTCTGGCCGAAGGTGGAGAACCCGTCGTTGCGGGCGGCGAGCGTCAGGAAGAACTGATCCGCGAACCCCAGCTCCGCCTGGCCGAAGTACGACTCCACGTGCACGAGCGACGTGAACTCGTCGGGGTCGCGCGTGACGGTGTTGTCGAGCTGGAAGGGCTCAGGCGCCACGAGGTCGAACCCCGTGACGAAGAGCTGGCGGAAGCGCTCGCTGTTGAGGTTCTGGCCGAGGGTGAAGGTGCCTTCGATGTTGTCGGACAGATCGAAGCGCGCCGTCCCGACCAGGTTGTGGTCCAGCGTGTAGTTCACGAAGTCGGCGCTGATCACGCGCCCCGTCGGGAAGTCGGAGCTCGACAGCGGCAGGCCTTCGAGCCGGCGATCCGTGTAGTAGTCGCCGCCCAGGGTCCAGCGGAAGTCGAGCCACTCGAACGGGGTGTACTTCACGTCGGTGTTGCCGAAGACGCGATTCACGTTCTGTGTGTTGACGTGCTCGTTGACGACCCAGAACGGATTGTCGTAGCCGCGGCCGGCCACGAGCGCGGCGGGTTGCGGATAGCGATACGAGCGATGCAGTCCCTGGTCGTCGAGGTACTGGCCGTTGTTGAACTCCGGCGGTGACCGGAGGGCGCCCAGGAGGAGGCCGCTGATGTTCGAGCCCTTCTGGGTGAAGTCCCCGCGGGTGTCGACGTAGGCGATGTTGCCACCGATCTCGAGCTCGGTGCGGGGGCGATGGTTGGCGCGCAGTCGCGCGTTCACGCGCCGGTAGTCGTTGTTGGGTCCGACGATGGTGCCCTGATGCTCGGTCCAGCCGCCGGAGAGGTAGAAGCCCGTCCGCTCGTTACCGCCGGAAACGGACAGGTCGCCATCGAGGGCGAAGCCGGTGCCGAACATTTCGTCGAAGTGATTGTAGGTCTGTGTGCCGTCGGTGAGCCTTGGGCCGAAGCTGTTGGGCGTGAGCGTGCAACCCGGCGCCGCGCAGACGGGGGGCGTCCCGTTGTCGCCCTGGCCGTAGACCCGCTGCAGGGGGACGTCGGCGTTGACGCGATCCCACGCGGTGCTGATGGTGAGATTGGCGCGGGTCGGGCCTGCCCGTCCCTGTTTGGTGGTGATGAGCACCACGCCGTTGCCGGCGCGCGCGCCGTAGATCGCGGCGGCGGCCGCGCCCTTCAGGATGTCGATGGACTCGATGTCCTGGGGGTTGAGGTCGGAGGCGCGGTTCGGCGCCACGGTGCTGGCCAGGAAGCTCCCGGTCGCGAGGGTCGTGTTGTCGATGGGCAGGCCGTCGATCACGATGAGCGGCTCGCCGGACCCCTCGATTGTCTTCGCGCCGCGGATGCGGATGAACGACGAGGCGCCGGGCTCGCCGGACTGCTGGGTCACCTCGACGTTAGGCGCCTTGCCGGCGAGGGCCTGAATGACGTTCGGTTCGGCGGCGCGCACGAGCGCGCTCGAGTCGACCGAGTTCACGACGTTGCCGAGCCGTTCGCGTGTGGTGGCCGTGCCGGCGCCGGTGACGACGACTTCGCCGAGGCGGAGCGGGTTGACGGTGAGGGTGAAGTTGTGCGTCTGCGAGGCGCCGGGGTCGAGCCGGATCCCGAGCGCCGTCGGCGCGTACCCGATCCGGCGGACGAGGAGCGAGTCCGTCTGTCCGGTGGCTCGGGCGGCGGGAACGGTGAAGCTGTACCGGCCATCGTCATCCGTCAGCGCACCGACCCGCAGGGTCTGCAGCGAGACGCTGGCGCCCGCGAGCGGCGCGCCGGTCTCCTGCGCGGTGACACGTCCGGTGACGGTGAGCTCCTGCTGCGCGACCGCTCGCGCCGGCCAGGCCAGCAGGAGCAGGGCGAACAGCGCGAGTGGTCGCAATTCACGTCGTGTGGGGTGCATGCGGCTTCCTCCTCCGGTCGGCAATCCCGCGGAATCGTCCGGACGCGCCGACGTCGTCCGGAGCGACATGCGTCGGAGGCCGCGGGTGGGACCGCTCGGGAGATCGGAGGTCCTGTCGCCGGGTGCCGGAGCCGATCGACGGAGCGATCGGGGACACCTGGAGCGGGGTCCGATGGGAGCAGGCGCGCGCGCGGCCGTGCTGCCGGATGGCGTGATCCGAGTTCTGCGGACCGACCGCCGTGATCGCACGGCCATCGGGAACCGGCACGCGATGCGGGCTCGGTTCTGGCTCCGGTCCGCGGCTGGGACCTCCGTCAACGCGGCTATGTAGACGCTAGCGCGCGTACCACACCACGCAAAGCTGAACCGTGAAACGCGCTGGGACCTAACGACGCAGCCGACTCGGCCGATGCGCGGCGCGGCTGCCGGCCGCGTCGCCGCCGCGCCGTTCGGCGGTCAGTCGGTCGTGTGACGAACCGCGTGGCGGGCCTAACGAGTGACGCGCGCGAAGGCGGGCGCGAGCGTGTGCCGGGGCGCGGCGGGGCGCGCCACCCCGTCGGCACAGGCGCGCCGCTCCCCCGCGGGAGAGGCGGGCATCCGCCTGCGGGTGATGACGTCGCGGGCGCCGGAGCGCCGCGTCCCTCAGGCCACGGTGCGTGTCTTGCGCCGCAGGAAGTCCATCAGGATGAACTGCCCGAGCGTCATCGTGTTCGTGAAGTACGCCTTGCCGCGGCTCAGCGCCGCCACGCGCTTCACGAACTCCACCAGCGCGCGATCGCGCGCGAGCATGAAGGTGTTGATCATGATCCCCGCGCGGCGGCACTCGGCCACCTCCCGCAGCGTCGCCGCGATGATCTCCGCGTCGAGGCCCATCGCGTTCTTGTAGACGACGCCGTTCGCCATCGTGAGCGCGCTTGGCTTCCCGTCGGTGATCATGACGATCTGCCGCATGTCCTTGCGCTGCGCGAGGAGCAGCCGCCGCGCGAGGCGCAGCCCCTCCGCCGTGTTCGTGTGATACGGTCCAACCTGCGCGTGCGCGAGCGTGGCGAGCGGAATCTCCTCGGCCGAGTCGTGGAAGAGCACGACCCGGATGGTATCCCCGGGATACTGCGTCCGGATGAGATGCGTGAGGGCGAGGGCGACCTTCTTCGCGGGGGTGAAACGGTCCTCCCCATACAGGATCATGGAGTGGGACGTGTCGAGGAGCAGCACCGAGGCGCACGAGGATCGGTACTCCGCCTGGTGGACCATGAGATCCGGGTAGTCGAGCTCGAGCGGCACGCGGATCTCGCCGGTGCGGGCCAGCGCGTTACGGAGCGTGGCCGTCGCGTCGAGGTTGAGGACGTCGCCGAACTCGTAGGACCGGCTCCAGGCGTCGGCTTCGACGCCGGTGGCGAGGTGCGGCGTGTCGTGGCTCCCGATGCTGCTCCTGCCTAACGACCCCAGGATATGCCGCAGGGCCTTGTAGCCCAGGAAGTCGATCCCCCGCTCGTTGAGGCGGAAGTGCACGTCCCGCGAGGCGGCCTGGGCCAGGCTGCCCTTGCCCTCGACCGGCTGGTGCGTGTCCGGCATCGCCGGCGGAGCGTCGATGGAGATGTAGCCGCGCTCGGCGAGACGCTGGACAAGCTGATCCAGCAGCTGGGCGAGCTGTGCCTGCCCCTCCTCGTCGCCCTCGCCGCGCATCGCCGCGAGCATCTCCGGCGTGAGCTGGCCGCTCTCCATCAGGGCCTCGAGGATCGCCCGCTTGAGCGCCTCGAGCGAACGCTCGTGCTCGTCCCCGAAGTCGCCCCAATAGGGATGCGAGTACGATCCCCCGGCGAATCCGGACTGGAGCAGGAAGTCCGCGAGCTGCTCGAGCAGCGACTCGAGGTCCACGGCATCAGCCAGCTCGGGCTGGAAACGGGAATACGTGTGGAAGCGCACGGGCGGCCCCCGGGGTGAGGCGTTGGCGTCCCTGCTGGAAGATACAGCACGGCCGCTGACGCGTGCCCCGGGATACACCGGGAACGCGGAAACGGCGATCGGGGTCCGCTTGCCGGAGCGGGGCGGCTGGTCCTGCGCTGGCGGCCGGTTGCCGGGCTGGCAGCCAGAAGCCGGTGGTCCGTGGTGACGCGTGACCGATCGAACCGGCCCACGGCGAACCGGGAAATCGCCCTTGCCAGTCCCCCGTGGCCCCATCCGGGGCCCATCGCCATCGCCACACTCAATCCCGGCGCCGCAACCAGGAACCAGCTCGAGCAACCAGCGGTCAGCAGCAAGCCCGCAACCTTCCCCCATTGGCCTCCCCTTTACCTTAGGGTCGTGCCCGCGACCCTCCAGGCGTTCAACCCGTTCCGCGTCCTCGTCACGCATCGGAACTTCCGCCGCTTCTGGGTCGGCCAGACGCTGTCGCTGATCGGGACCTGGATGCAGACGATGGCGCAGGCATGGCTCGCGCTCGAGTTGTCCGACAGCGCCTTCATCGTCGGTCTCGTCGCCGCATCGGGTTCGCTGCCGATTCTGCTCTTCTCGCTTCCGGCGGGCGTGCTCGTCGATCGCCGCGACCGGCTCCGCCTGGTCAAGATCGCGCAGGCGCTGCTGCTCCTGGAGGCGGTCGTGCTCTGGCTGCTGACGCTCAGCGGTCACATCACCGTCGGGTGGATTCTCGCGCTGGCGCTCGTGGCCGGGGGGATCGCGAGTGTCGAGATCCCCGCGCGCCAGTCCCTCATGGTCGACCTGGTCGGGCGCGACGATCTGCGCGACGCGATCGCGCTCAATTCCAGCGGCTTCAATCTCGCACGCATCGTGGGGCCGGCCGTGGGCGCGGTGGTGATCGCGCAGCTCGGCATCGCGTGGTGCTTCGCGGTGAACGCGCTCAGCTATCTGATGGTGCTGATCGGCCTCTCCCGCGTGCAGTTGCCGCCGTGGCACCTCCCGCGCATGCCCAAGGCGCCGCTCCAGGAGATTCGCGACGTCCTCGCGTACGCGACCGGCGATCGCACGGTGCGCGGGATCCTCTCGCTCGTGACAGTCTTCTCCGTTCTCGGCATCCCCTACATCGCGCTCATGCCTGTGCTCGCGCGGGATCAGCTCCGCCTGGGCGCGGGGGGCTACGGCCTCCTGCTCTCCGCCCTCGGGATCGGCGGGCTCACCGGAGCGCTCGTCCTCGCCGCGGTCGGCCCGCGGATCCGGCGCGGCCGCGTGCTCGCGGGCGCGTCGCTGGCCTTCGCCGCCCTGCTCATTGCGCTCTCCTTCACGCGGACGGCCGCCGTGGCCCTCCCGATCCTGCTGGCGGCGGGGTTTCTCATGATCGTGCACAACGCCCTGGCCAACGGGCTCCTGCAGACGCTCGTGCCTGACGAGTACCGCGGGCGGCTGATGGCGATGTACTCGCTCATCGTGGTCGGGCTGCCGCAGGTGATCGGCGCCTTCAGCGCCGGCGCGATCGCCCGCGTCCTGGGGGTGGACCGCGCGATCGGCGGTGCGGCGGTCATCATGCTGGTCTACGCGCTATGGGCCTTCAGGAGGTTCCCGGAGGTTCGGAATCTCTAGTCCGTGGCGGGGTGACGGGGGATCGCCGGCTGGTTGCTGATCCCTGATTGCCGGAGCTGGTTGCTGACTGCGGCCGCTGGGGCCATGCCGGACCGAAGGTCGAGGCCGTGGCGAGTGAGGGGTGACGGGTCGGGACGTCGTCATCGCGAACGAGCGCGATCGCCCGCGGGAGACGGGCGCTTCCTGTGTCCCGGCGGGGAAAGCGTTTCACGCGGCGTTGCACGCGAGGATAGGCGCGCGGTCAGCGTCGCAATTCGAACCGGTCGCGCGCCAGCCGTACGACCAGCTCCAGTGCGCCATCGAGGCCGAGCCAGCCGGTGTTCACGCAAAGGTGATAGTTCACCGGGGCCAGCCATTCGCGCTGCCAGTGCTGGCGGACGTACTCGTGCCGCTGGCGGTTCTTCTCCACGACGAGCGCGTCGGCCTGCTCCCGGGAGACGCCTTCGCGCTGCATCACCCGCTCCACGAGCGCCTCGTGCGGGGCGCAGCAGAGGACGTGCAGGGCGTCCTGCCGCTCGCGCAGATAGGACTGGGCGCCACGACCGACCAGCACCGCGGGTCCCCGCGCGAGGGTATCGTCGATCACGTGCCGTGTCATCTCCAGGAGTCGCTGCTCGGTGGGAGGCATGGGCGTGCCGAGCGACGCCGAGACGACCTCCGTCGACCCGAAGGCGAAGGCATCGGCGAGGCGCTCTGCCAGCGATGGCAGGCGCTCCTCCATCGCCTCGACGGAGGCGGGCGTGGTCCCGAGACGCTGCGCCACGCCTTCCACGAAGGCGCTGTCCACGAGCGTCCATCCGAGGGTGCGCGCCAGATCGGCGGCGAGGATCGAGCCGCCGGAGCCGAACATTCGCGAGACGGTGATGACGGGCATCGTGTCAGGGCTCGGGAGGAACGAGGCGCTGGTACAGGGTCTCGATCGGCGCGAAGCCCAGTGCGGCCCACGCGAGGCTTCCGACCTGGTTGCGAACGGCGCAATGGAGGCGCATCTCGGCGATCCCACTCCCCCGCGCCCATGCATCGGCGGCCCGCAGCAGGCGCCGGAGCACGCCGCGCCGGCGGTACGCGGGTTGGACGAACGCCGTGGTCACCAGCGCGTAGCGGCCGGGGAGGGCGAACGACGACGATCGCACCACGACACATCGCAGCACGCCGACCACGTGTTCCCCGCGTGCCAGGTCCTCTGCCACGAAGAGGGCCTGCCGGCTGCCCCGTCGCTGCGCGTCGGCGAGCTGTGACTCGGTCAACCGGCGCGCGCGCCTCTCGACGCGCGCCCGGGGTGCCGCGGGGCGTTCCGGCGCGGCTTCCGCGAGCAGGAGCGCCACGCGCAGGTCCGTGACCGCTGCCGCGTCGCGGGGTGTCGCGGGGCGAACGACCACACCCACGCGGCGGTCACGGCGTGGCGGGCCCGACCGCGCCGCTGGGTGCGTGCGCGTTCCCGGGCGTGTGAACACCCCTGCTCGTGACATCCCCCCAATG
>DATIGO010000425.1:0-8743 GCA_035454665.1 Gemmatimonadaceae bacterium
AGCGGGCGCCGGCGACAGCCGGCAACGCGCGGCGGCCCGGGCGCCCCTCGTCAGGCGCTCAGGCCGCCGCCGAAGAGGTCCTGGTTCGGGCGGCGTCGAGGCTCCGCCGGCGCGCGGCCGTACTGGCCGCCGTCCGAGCGCGACAGCTTGCGACGGGCCACGAGTGCCTCGAGCGCCAGCTCGCACCCCGCCGACGCCACGGCGGGATCGTCCTCCGGCGCGAGGCCCACGTGGTGGACCAGTGGAACGAGCCCCGGCACCGTGCCGAAGGCCTTGTACATCGCGCGGGCTTCCACGTCGTCGGT
Source organism: Gemmatimonadaceae bacterium (assembly GCA_035454665.1). Lineage (GTDB taxonomy): Bacteria > Gemmatimonadota > Gemmatimonadetes > Gemmatimonadales > Gemmatimonadaceae > DATIGO01. The sequence goes on from DATIGO010000425.1 coordinate 306, forward strand.
CACCTGCAGCGCGCCGCCCGCGTCGAACCACATCACGATCTCGTCGGTGTTGACGCCGCCCGCGCGATCACGGAAGACCGTGTCTGCCGCCCGGCGAATGAGCTCGCGCGCGATCGCCGCCGCGCCGACCAGCTCCCCCTCGTACTCGAGCTCCAGCTTCCCGGTGATCGCCGGAAGGGCGGCATACAGATCCGAGAGGCGCGGAACGATCTCCTGCTCGTCGAGCCGGATGGCGCGCCGCTCCGCGTTCGAGACCACGTTCTCGAGCAGCGAGATGGGCATGCGCTGGGAGACCCCGGAGCGCCGGTCGATGCGCTTGTCCGTACGCGCCTCGAACGCGACGCGCTCCACGACCTCCGCCACGAAGTCCGGGATCCGCACCGGCTTCGTCCCGCGGTCGACCCAGGACTCCTGCGCCGTGATCTGCATGCCGAGTTCGACGCTGTCGGGGTAATGTGTCGTGATCTCGCTGCCGATGCGGTCCTTGAGCGGCGTGATGATCTTCCCGCGCGCCGTGTAGTCCTCGGGGTTCGCGGTGAAGCAGAGGAGCACGTCGAGCGGGAGGCGGACCGGGTAGCCTTTGATCTGGACGTCACCCTCCTGCATGATGTTGAACAGACCCACCTGCACCTTGCCGGCGAGATCCGGCAGCTCGTTCAGCGCGAAGATCCCCCGGTTCGCGCGCGGGAGCATGCCGTAGTGCATCGTGAGCTCGTCCGACAGGATGTGCCCGCCGCGCGCCGCCTTGATCGGATCCAGGTCGCCGATGATGTCGGCGATGGTCACGTCGGGCGTGGCGAGCTTCTCCACGTACCGGCTCGAGCGCTCGACCCAGTCGATCGGCGCGTCGTCGCCGGCGCTCGAGACGCAGGCGCGCGCGTACTTCGAGATCGGTGCGTAGGGGTTGTCGTTGATCTCGCTGCCCGCGACGATCGGGATCACGTCGTCGAGCAGCGTCGACAGGGAACGCAGGATGCGCGACTTCGCCTGTCCCCGCAGCCCGAGGAGGATGAAGTTGTGTCGCGCGAGGATCGCGTTCACGAGCTGCGGCACGACGGAATCCTCGTAGCCGACAACGCCGGCAAAGAGAGGCTCCTGGCGGCGCAGGCGCGCGAGCAGATTGGCGCGCATCTCGTCCTTCACGGATCGCAGCACGAGATCGGGCGATCCGAGCGGCGAGCGTCGCAGGGCACCGAGCGTTCTGGGGAGCTGAAGCACGCGGGAACTCCGGTTCCACTTCGGGTTGGCGGACGGTGATGCCGAAAAGGGCATCAGCATACCGGATGCCGGATTGAGGCTAGCGGCGAAGTGGCGGTGGTGCCACCTCCACGGGGCAGGGCGGCCGCACCGCGCCATCGCCGACGCGGCGGGAGCCTCGCGCATCACCGCGGTCCCTGCGCCGCGCCGAACGGGGAACCTGTTGGAGCAATTGAACTTGGCCTCGTCCGTAACCTTGACACCGACGGCTGCTGCCGTAGATTGGCCGCGGTACCAGAGCGGGTGCCCGCCCGAGTCGCGGACCACGCCCTCTTCCCCAATTCCTCGAGAGGAGTACCGAGATGAAGCGCCTCGCCTTCGTGACCGTCGTGATCGCCTTCGCGGCCTGCGCCGGGGCCGAAGAAGCCCCCATGGCCGACTCCGCCGCGCCCGCCATGGCTCCGGCCCCCGCCGACACCGGCACGAGGGCGGACAGCACGATGCCCACCGACACGGGGATGACGAAGGACACGGGCGGCACCCACTGACGCGTCAGGGACACCCTGGCGAGACACGGGCGCGGCGTTGAGCCGCGCCCGTGCGCGTTTGGCCGAAGCGCTCGCGCATGGGGTGCGTGCTGCGCCGCATCAGAGTGGGAACGGCAGCCCTATCACCACGGCACTCGTGTGCGCGTCGTCCCAGGCCGCGGTAATGATGCCACCAGGCTCCACCTCGCGCCGGATCATCGCGAGCGCGATGCCTCCGAGGCGCGGTGACCAGGCCGTCGAGCGCACCTCGCCGACGACGCGCCCCTCCGCATCCCTCAGCGCGCTCCCCATGGACGGCAGGTCGGATCCCGGGAACTGGATCCCGCGCAGGTGCCGGTTCACATGGCCGCGGAAGTGCACCCGCGCCACCGTTTCCTGTCCGGTATAGCAGCCCTTCGTGTACGAGATGGCGCCCAGCTCGTGGAGGTTCGCCTCCTGTGCGAGCGTGGTGTCGTCGATGTCGAGGCCCCACTCGGGCCGCCCTGCCTCGATGCGTGCCACGTCGAACGTGTCGTGCCCGGCCGGCGTCGCGCCGGCGGCCCGGAGCGCCTGCCACAGCGCAGCCGCCGCGTCCGGCGGCGCGAGCAGCTCGAATCCCTCGAGTCCCAGGTCGGGGACGCGCGCCACCAGAGCGCCCTCACCTGCGGACGGGATGGGCCGGTGCGCGTATGGCGCGAGCGCGCCGAGGATGTCGGCGCTCATGCCGATCGCTTGCGCCGCGAGCGCCCGCGCCCCTACCCCGAACACCCCCACGTCTCGCAGGGTTTCGCTCACGTCGGCGTACTTCGACAGACGCGGATTGACGTACTTTCGGATCATGGTCCACCACCCCGGCGCGGCACGCGGCGGGAGATCGACCAGGAATCCGTCCCCGGTGGCGAAGATGCGGAGGTCGGCGAGGACCTTCCCCTTGGCTGTGAGCGCGGCGGCGTACTGGCCATCACCCGGGGTGAGCGCCAGGACGTCGTTCGTGAACAGCCCGGTGAGCACCTCGGCGGACTTCGGGCCCGAGAAGGTCGCGCGCGCACGGGCGCTGCGATCCACGAGGATCGCCGCGGAGCGCAGTGCCGCGTACTCCCGCTCCACGGCCTCGCGCGCTCCGGCTGGCGGTGCTCCCGCGAGAGTCTCGTCAGGCATGCCGGCGCGCCTCACGCGATCGGCTCGCTACGGGGCGCGGCGATCGCGAGCAGGCCGGCCGGCGTGAGTCCCGTGATGGCCGGGAGATATCCATCCGCCTCGAGCGCGACATGCGCGGGCACGTCGCCCACGACGACGCAGGGGATGCCGGCGGCACGGGCGGCGCGTATGCCGGGGAGTCCGTCCTCGACCGCCACGATCGTGCCCCCTCGCCCAGGGGAAGCGCGCCGGCGCAGGCGCTGCAGCGCGACGCGATACGGTTCCGGCGAGGGTTTCGCCGCGCGCGCGTCTTCGGCGGCGACCACGCACGTGAACAGCGGTTCGAGGCGCGCCAGGGAGAGCACGAAGCCGGCCTCGGCGCGGCTGGCGCGGGTGACGAGGCCGAGTCGCGTCACGGCGTGCAGCCGTTCGAGCGCTTCGCGCGCGCCCTCCACCAGGACGAGCCCTTTGCCCAGCGACGCACGGTACAGGTCGTCCGCGCGGCGCGCGCAGAGCGCGGCGCCGGTGTCATCGAGCGGCCGCGCGCGCAGCCGATGCGCCGCGCGCGCCGCGGCCTCGAGATCCAGGCCCGCGCACGTCTCGTGGTACTCCTGCGCGGTGAGCTCGACCCCGTTCGTCCGCAGGCTCGCGAGGAGGGCCTCGCGGCGTGCCGTCGCGGTGTCGGCGAGAACGCCTTCCAGCTCGAAGAGCACCGTGTCGAGCATGAAGAAGATGTAAGCGAGGCGGCCGCGAAAGGGTATGGTCCCCAGGCGGGCGCGGGCATTCCGCCGGCGTGCGCCGGAGGGGCAACGCAGCCGATCGGCCACGGGGCCGTGATCAGCGGCCGGTCTGCGGCGGCGAGCCGGAGTTCCGCTCCGGCATCACGCGTCCTTCGTCGTCGTCCGGGCCGCGTACGCAGCGTCGAGCAGATCGACCGGGTGCACGCAGCGCGCGGCGATGCCGGCACGGCGCAGGCCGGCGCCGATATGGAGGTGGCAGCCGGGATTCGCCGTGGCCACGAGCGGCGCCCCGCTTGCGGCGATCGATGCGAGCTTGGGCGCAAGCACGTCCCGGGCGATGCGCGGATGCTGAAGGTTGTAGATCCCCGCTCCGCCGCAGCATTGCTCGGCGTCCGGGAGCGGGCGCACATCGAGCGACGGCACGGCGCGCATGGTCTGGAGCGGCTCGTCGCGCACCCGCTGCGCGTGCAGCAGGTGGCACGGGGCGTCGACGGCGACGACGCGCGCGGTCGGCGCACCGGCCGCAGGCCCCGCCGCGGCGAGGAGCTCGCTCACGTCGCGCACCCGCGCGCTGAAGGCGCGGGCGCGCTCGTGCCAGTCGGGATCGTCGCGCAGCAGGTGGCCGTACTCCTTGAGCATCGCCCCGCAACCGGCCGCGTTGACGGCCACGTACTGCGCGCCGCTGCGATCGAATGCAGCGATGTTCCGCCGGGCCAGCGCCCGCGCGCGCGCGAGCGCCCCCGCGTGCGCGTGCAGCGCGCCACAGCACCCCTGGCCCTCGGCGGGCGCCAGCGCATAGTCGTTCACGAGCAGGGTACGCTCGGTCGCGCGGTTCGTCTCCGCGAAGAGCCCTTCCATCACGCACCCCGTGAGCACGGCCACGCGGCCCCGCGTGCCGGTGCCCGTGGCTGCATAACGACGATGCGGGAGAGCAGGGCGGGACGCCTCGATCAGGCCGAACCCGGCGCCGAGGCGTCCAGGCAGGCGCGACAGCAGCGCCGACAGGCGCGTCGCGCGCAGGAGCCGGGCGACCGTCATCACGACGGCACGCGTGGAGTCGTTGGCCATCGCGGTGAGCGCGGCTCGCGTCACCAGGTCGCGCGGCCGCTCGCGCGTCATGGTGGCGCGGGTGGCCTCGAGGAGCCGCCCGTAGGGCACCCCGCTGGGACAGGCGGTCTCGCAGGCGCGGCAGCCGAGGCACCGGTCGATGTGCGTGCGCAAGGCGGGATCGTCCAGCGCGAGGTCGCCTTCCACGGCGGCGCGCATGAGGACGAGACGCCCGCGCGGACTGTCGTTCTCGTCGTCGAGCGTGAGGTACGTGGGACAGGCCTGCAGGCAGAAGCCGCAGTGCACGCAGAGGTCCAGGCCCGTTGCCGCGTCGGCCAGGGGAGTGCCCGGGATCTTCGTGGACCGGGACGCGCGCTCCTTCAGCTCCTCGCGCATCACCCTGCCTGCTCTTCGCTGGCGCCGAGGATGCCGCGGTTCAGGACGGCCGCCGGATCGAAGGCGCGCCGGAGCGCGCGCGCGAGCGGATCGGCCGGGGCGGGGGCGAGGCGGGGCCACCACGCCGGCGGCAGGCGCTCGAAGATGCGCGCGTCGGCGGCGCCCAGCTCGGCCAGGAACGCGGCGATCACGTCCTCGTCAGGCATGGGGACCCATGCGCGCACGACGCCGCGCTCCAACGTCGCGTGCCGCGCGCCTCCGGCCGCCTCGAGCCGCTGCGCGGCAGTCCACAGGCGCGCGAGCTCGCCCGGGCGCTGCGACAGCCGCACCACGAGGCCTTCGGCCGGATCGGTGGCGCGCAGGCGCTGCCACACGTCGGGCGCGACCTCGTGCACGTGACGCCCCCGCGCCAGCGCCTCTTCCTGCGCCCCCACGGCCTCGCTGTTTCCGGCCAGTCGCACCAGGAGCCAGTCCGCTCCCTCGTCGAGCCCGAGGCGTGGTGCGAGCGAGGCGCCGACGAGCTCCGCCGCCACCGGGGCTGCCTCGGCCTCGCGCACCCTCCGCAGGCACGTCGTGAGCGCGGTGCGATCCGCGGGGAGCGCCATGGCGAGCGTTCGATCGGTCTCGGGACGCGCGCGCAGGCGCACCGTGGCCTCCACGATGATGCCGAGCGTGCCCCAGGCGCCCACGGCGAGTCGCACGAGGTCGAATCCGGCCACGTTCTTGACCACGCGGCCGCCGCCACGGACGAGGCGGCCGTCGCCCGTGACGAACGCGATGCCTAACGCGACATCGCGGGGGAGCCCGATGCTGGCGGCGAGTGGTCCCGCCGAGGCCGTGGCCAGCGTGGCCCCCAGCGTCCCCGCCGTAGTCCCGAACGCATCCAGCGGGAGCCACTGGCCGTTGGCGCGGACCGTGTCGTCGATCTCGGCCAGGCTCGTGCCCGCCCGTGCGGTCAGCGTGAGGTCGCCCGGGACGTACTCGACGATCCCGCTCAGGCGCGAGAGATCGAGCGTGGTGTCGGCGGCAACGGGCCGACCGGCGTGGAGCCACGTCCCCGCGCCCGCGATCCGGAGCGGCTCGCGCCGCGCGTGCGCGTCGCGAACGGCGTCCTGCACGTCCGCGCCGCGCGTGGCCACGAGGCGTGGGACCTCGGGCAGCGTCACCGCTTCGGGCGTCGTCATCGGATCACCCCGCGCCCCGCGCGGCCGGCGTCCCCGCCCACTCGCGACAGGAGCGCGTGGGCACGACCTTGCCGGGGTTGGCCCGTCGCTCCGGATCGAACACGTCGCGGAGCCGGCACATCGCGTCGAGCGAGTCGTCGGAAAAGACGAGTGACATGTACTCCAGCTTGTCGAGGCCGATCCCGTGCTCGCCCGTCACGCTCCCGCCGGCCGCCACGCAGGCGCGCATGATCTCACGCATCGCGGCGAAGACGCGCGCGCGCTCGTCGGCGTCGGTGCCGTCATAGGCGATGTTCGGGTGCAGGTTGCCGTCGCCGGCGTGGAAGACGTTGCAGACGTGCACGCCGTGGGCCTGGGCGATGCGGCCCACCTCGGCCAGGATCTCCGGGAGTCGCGTGCGGGGAACGACGGCGTCCTGCACGACGAGGTGAGACGAGATCCGTCCCATGGCCCCGAAGGCTTTCTTGCGGCCCTGCCAGAGGCGGGCGCGCTCGGTCTCGTCGCTCGCGACCCGGAGGGTGCGCGCGCCGCCGGCGCGGCACAACGCCGCGACGCGTTCCACGTCGCGGTCGAGCCCCACGCGGAATCCGTCCAGCTCGATCAGGAGCACGGCGGCCGCGTCGATCGGGTATCCGGCGGCGAAGATCGACGCCTCCACGGCGCGGATGGTGCCGGTGTCCATCATCTCCAGGGCGGCGGGCACGATGCCCAGGGCGACGATCGCCGACACGGTCCGGGCCGCGGCGTCGAGGGACGTGAAGTCGGCGAGCATCGTGCGCACGGCCTGCGGATTCCTCGTGAGGCGCACGGTCACGTCGAGGGCGACACCGAAACAGCCCTCGGAGCCCACGAAGACGCCGGCCAGGTCGTAACCTTCGCGCTCGCCCTCCGCGCTGCCTAACGTGATCACCTCGCCGTCCGGCAGCGCCGCGGTCACGGCCAGCACGTGGTTGAGCGTCACGCCGTACTTGAGGCAGTGCGGGCCGCCGGCGTTCTCGGCCACGTTCCCGCCGATCGTGCACGCGGCCTGGCTCGACGGATCGGGCGCGTAGTGCAGCCCGAACGGCGCCGCGGCGCGCGAGAGCGACGCATTCACGACGCCCGGCTCCACCACGGCCATCCGGTTCTCCACGTCGATGGCGAGCACCCGGCGCATCCGGTGCAGCCCGAGCAGCACGACGTCATCGGCGAGTGCGCCCCCGGAGAGCCCCGTGCCCGCGCCGCGCGGCACGAAGGGTACGCCCTCGCGGGCCAGGTGCCGGATCACCGCGACGGTCTCGTCGCGCGTGCCCGGGAAGACCGCGAGCGATGGGCGCTTGCGATATCCGGGCAGCCCGTCGGCGGTGTACACGAGCAGTTCCGCGGGGCGCTCGAGCACGTGGCGCGGGCCGCAGATCGCCGCCAGCTGCCGGCCCAGCGACGAACGCATCCGGTCGCCCACTCAGCCCGCCTCGACGTGCGGACCCTGGCCGTTGCCCCGCGCCCGCAGGTGCCGCGCCGCCCGCTGCTCGATGCGCGGGACCACGTCGTCAAGCAGCTCCGTGAGCTGTCGCAGCCGGTCCGCGGGCGACCGCGACGTGAGCAGCTCCTGCTTGATCTCGAGGTCCAGATCGATGTACTGCGCCACCGAGAAGGAGACGGCGGCAGGATCCTCCGGGAGCTCGGGCAGCGGCGACGCGTCGTCGGCGATGGCGCGGGCGGAGCGGCCCACCCGCTGAAAAACGTCGCGCAGCCGGTCCGCGAGCGGGTCGAGCATCGCGGTCGGCTCGGGGTGGTCGTCGTACGCGTCGACCTCGCCGATGTGATATGGCGTGGCTCCCGGAGTCAGGCGGAGGACGCGGAAGCGATCGCCGCCCGAGACCAGGATGTTGGAGCGACCGTCGGGGAGCTGCTCAGCCGTCTCGATCCGCGCGACGCACCCCACGGTGCCCAGCTCGATGCCGCGCTCGGCCTGCGACTCCGGATGACAGATCACCCCGAACTGTCGGTCCGAGCTCAGGCAGTCGGCGAGCAGTTGCCGGTAGCGCGGCTCGAAGATGTGCAGCGGGAGGGGCGCCCGTGGAAAGAGCACCAGCGGGAGCGGGAAGAGCGGGAGCAGGCGCGGGTGCAACGGCGGTGAAGTGGTGGAGGGAATCCGGACGTACGCTCAAGGTAGCACGCCTGCCGGCGGGCGTGAGGCGGTCGGCGGGGAAAAAGCGCGGCCCCGGACT
>DATIGO010000426.1:0-2253 GCA_035454665.1 Gemmatimonadaceae bacterium
ACGATCGCGGAGTCCACGCTGCGTCCCGGGTTGCTATACGTGGGCACCGACGACGGCAAGGTCTGGCTCACCCCCAACGACGGCGGCCAGTGGGAGGACCTGAGCGGACGCTTCGCGGGCGTGCCGCCGCTCACCCACGTGAGCCGCGTGGCGCCATCGCACCACGACACCGCGACCGTGTACGTCACGTTCGACAACCATCGCGAGAACGACTTCCGGCCGTTCGTGTTCGTCTCGACCGACTTCGGGCGCACCTTCCGCCCGATCTCGTCGAACCTGCCGTCCGATCCGCCAGGCTCGGTCTACGTGATCGCCGAGGACCCGGTGAATCCGAACCTGTTGTACGTCGGCACGGAGGTCGGCGTGTTCGCCTCGCTGAACAAGGGGGCGAGCTGGTTCCGGCTCAGGAGCGGGCTCCCCACGGTTCCCGTGTACGATCTCAAGGTGCACCCGCGCGACCGCGAACTGATCGCGGGAACGCACGGGCGCAGCGTCATGATCCTGGACGTGGCGCCGCTCCAGCAGTACACGGCCGAGGTCGCGGCGAAGCCGGCTCACCTCTTCGCGCCGACGATCGCGTTCCAGTACGCCCAGCCGCCCGTGGCGTCGGAGCCGCGGGCCCATCGCCCCTGGCGGGTGGACGGCGGGCCTAACGGTGCGGTGATCGTGTATCGCCTCGCCTCGGCGTCACGCGACTCGGCGCGGATCAATATCGTGAGCGCGGGGGGCGACACGGTGGCCCGGCTCACGGGTCCCGCCTCCGCGGGCCTGAACCGGGTGACGTGGAACCTGCTCGTGAGCACCGGGCCCGGTGCGGTGGCCTTCGGCCGGGGTGGCGGCCGCTTCGGCGGCCAGGGCGGCGCTCCGGTGAACGTTCCCGGATTCCCGCCGGGATTCAACCCGCGCCCCGCCGAGTCGCGTGACGCCCCGGACACGTCGGCCAGCCCCACGGCCCAGGCGCGCGCCCTCGCCGCCGGCGGGGGCGGCGGCCGCGGTGGTCGTGGCGGTGGTCGCGGCGGCGGCCGCGGCAACGCGCGCCCCGCGGAGACGAGCGAGTACCGCGTGATCCTGGACGTGGCGGGGCAGCGGCTCACGCAGGTGCTGCGCGTGGTCGAGGTGGGGTCGGGCCAGGTGTCCGTCATGGCAGGCGCCGCGAGCCGTTAGGCGCGCGACACCCCCCGGCCGGGCGGCACGCGGGGAGCAACGCGCGCGGGCACGCCAGGTGGCGTGCCCGCGCGCGCATTCAGCGCGTCTGCGACGACGTGTCGGTGCCTATCGAGTCGATCCGGTACAGGACCCGTGTCGAGCCCGTCAGGGTATCGGTCCCGATGGAATCCACGTACGCTCGCAGCCGGCAGGGCCCGTCCGTTGCCACCGACTTGGCCGCGACCTCCTGGGCGCCGGCCAGGAAGCGTCCGGCGCAGGGCCCGCGCGCAGAGGCGGACAACGTGTCGGTCCCGATCGAATCGAGCGAATACTGCGTCGTCTGCGTCGAGGTATCCGTGCCGATCGAATCGCCATAGAACGTCACGAGGCACGGCGCTTCGTCCGAACTTGACGTCTCGGCCTCCTTCAGCATGACCGCTCCATCCATGGCGCGGCCCCCGCATGGAACCAGCTCGCCGTCTCGAGGACAGGCCACCGTCACGGTGGCGCCGAGCAGCGCGGCCACCAGCCACATCCTGGATCGTGAAGTGTCGCTCTGGCCCATCGCATCCTCCCGGACTGGGTTGATCTCGGAACTCGCGGTTGCCTCGACGTCAGCGCCCTCCCTCACCGACCGGGCGGCGCGGCGAGCCACGCCGCCGTCGTGGAGTCGGGAACGCCAACCGCCGCGGTGAACGTACGCCAGTGCACCCCCGCACGCCCGGGATCACCGAGCGCCTGGTACCAATGCGCGAGCTGCCGATGCGCGATCGGCACGACCAGCCCGCGGAGCGCGTACTGTGCCGGCGGAAGCCCGGTGGGCTCGACTACCAGCTCGAGCAGGCTGACCGCAGAATCCAGTTGGCCTGCCCGCGCGGTCGCCGCCGCAGCGACCCATCGCAGCGCGAGACTGCCCACGCGATCGAGACTGAAGGGATCATGTTCTCCCCGTCGGGCGACGGCCGCAAGACGGGCCGCCGCCCGCGACCACGTCCCGCGCTCCCCATCGATGAGAGCGGCCAAATATTCGCGCCCAGCGCCCACGGCGCGGTCGGCCGCTTCGCCGCGCCGACCCAATTCCACCAGCGCGGCGTTGGCCGCGAACGT
>DATIGO010000427.1:0-27830 GCA_035454665.1 Gemmatimonadaceae bacterium
TGCTTCTCGAAGCCGCCGATCGACGCGACCTCCGCCACGCCCGGCACCGCCGTGAGCGCGTAACGCAGCGTCCAGTCCTGCACGCCGCGCAGGGCCGCGAGATCGAGACGGCCACTGGTGTCCTCGAGCGCGTACTGGTACACCCAGCCCAGCCCCGTGGCATCCGGACCCAGCCGCGGCGTCACGCCCTCGGGCAGCCGGGCCGCGAGCCCGTCGAGGTACTCGAGCACGCGCGCGCGAGCCCAGTACAGGTCCGTGCCGTCCTCGAAGAGCAGATAGACGAAGGAGATTCCAAAGAAGGAATAGCCGCGGACCGTGCGCGCCCCGGGGACCTTGAGCATCTCGGCGGCGATCGGATAGGTGACCTGATCCTCGACGATCCGGGGTGCCTGTTCGTCGTACTCGGCCTGCACGATGACCTGCACGTCCGAAAGATCGGGGAGCGCCTCGAGCGGCGTGCTCCGGACGGCAATGACGCCGCCTGCCACCACGAGCGCCGCGAACAGAAAGACCACCAGCCGGTTCGCAACGGCCCAGTCGATGAGACGTCTGAGCATCGTCGTCACTCCTGGTGGTTTTCGTGATTGGGGAGAACAGGCACCGGCTTCGCCGCCCTTCCCTCGCTCGGTTTGGCGATCGCTCCGAGCGCGGCACCGAGGTTCGATTCCGCATCGACGAGGAACGTGGCCGACGCCACGACCGTGTCGCCCGCTGCGAGTCCGCTCAGCACCTCCACGCGATCGTCGGTCGCAAGGCCCGTTCGGATCTCGCGCGGCTCGAGCGAGCCATCGCCCCGCCTGACGAACGCGATCACGCGTTCGCCGCTCGCCAGTACGGCGGTTCGCGGAACCGTCAACACGTCCGTGCGCGTTGCGCCCTTCATCCGGAGCGTGGCGTACATGCCGGGCTTGAGCCGCAGCCCGGGGTTCCGCAACTCGACGCGCACTCGCGCCGTCCGCGACGTCGCGTCGACGGTTGGATGGATGTACGTGACGGTGCCGGTCCAGCGCTCGCCCGGGTACGCGGTCACCTCCACGTCGACGCGCACACCGGTGCGGACCGATCCGAGGTCACGCTCGAAGACCTGACCCTCCACCCAGATGGTGCCGAGGTCGGCGACGCGGAAGAGCGTCTCCCCCGCCATGATGCGCTGCCCCGCCAGCACCGACTTCTCCACGACTACGCCGCCCATGGGAGAGCGGATCGTGAAGCTGCGTGTCACCATCCCCGTCTCCAGAACGCGGTCGATCTCCCCTTCGGGGATGTTCCAGAGCATGAGCCGCCGCCTGGCGGAGGCGAGCAGATCGGCGGCACTCCGCTGCGCGTCCTCGCTGCCGGCTGCGACGTCGCGTCCCAGTCGTGCGGCCAGCAGCAGCTCCTCCTGGGCCGCCACGAGCATCGGCGAGTAGATGGTGAAGAGCGGCTCGCCCACGGACACGGCGCGGCCCGTGAAATCGACGTGGAGTTGCTCCACCCATCCATCGAACCTGGACGAGATCGCCCGTACGCGTGTCTCGTCCCACGTGAGCTGTCCGGTGGCACGCAGCTCGATCGCCAGCGTGTCGATCCTGGCCGCGGCGAAGGTCACGCCGATGCGCCGCGCGGCATTGGCATCGAGCATCACGGGGCCGGCGTGCGCCGCGCGGGCCGCGGCGGCGTGATCGTGGCGCGTGGCAGCGACGGTCTCGCCACGGCGCGTGGCGACGTACACGGTGAACGCCGTAGCCACGAAGAGGGCGCCGTACCCCGCCATGCGGAGCGCACGATTACCGCCACCCTCGCCGAACGGCGAGCGCTCGTGCAGGGTCTCGATCGTCTCGCTCATGGTCTGCCTCCACTCGCCGTGGCGAGCGTCGTGGAATCGGGATCGAAGAGCTCGTGCCCGATGAGCATCTCCAGGTCGGCCCAGGCGCGTCCTTCACTCACCCGCAGCGCGACGAGCTCCTGCCGGTAGGCATTCACGGTCATGCGGCTGTCGAGCAACGTCATGAAGTCGACCTCTCCCACCCGGTATGCGGCCATGGCCGAGGCCACGGTGGCCTCGGCCTGTGGCAGGACGGTGGTCGTGTAGAGTCGCGCCAGATTGCGCGCCGACGTGAGCGCGGCGTGGGCCTCGGTGATCCGTCCCCGGGTGTCGGCCTGCAGGTAGCGCAGGTCGGCCTGCGCCATGGCGCGCATCGCGCCGGCCTCGTCGCGCAGTCCTGCCTGGCGCCGATTCGCGAAGACCGGGACGGAAGCACCGATCATCAGGCTGCCCATGCGCTCCGTCCCCATGGTCGCGGTGCGCTGGCCGTACTGCACGCCCACCACGAGGTCCGGCACCAGCTCCCGCTGCGCGAGTGTCACCATGGCGTCCGCGGCACGCAGGTCCTCGCCGCCGGCACGGATCATCGGCCGTTGCCGGAGCGCGACGCGCACGAGCGAGTCGACCGACGGAACGGCATCGGGGAAGCGAGGGAGCGCCGCCGCGCGCGTGGAGTCGCCCATCGCGCGGTCGAGCAACGCGCCGAGTCGGGCGATGGCGGCGCTGCGCATCGCCTCCATGCGCGTGATCTGCTCGTTCATGCGGGCGATCTCGACGCGGGCCCGGAGCACGTCGGCCTGGCGCCCTTCACCCACCTCGTACATGGCGGCCGCCGCCCTCGCGATGTCCTCGAGGAGCCGCCGGGTCCCGGCGGCGATCGCGATCGACGCGTTCGCCTCGTACAGCTCGTACCAGGCCATCGCGGCCCGGCTCCGCAGCTCCCACGCCACGTCGGCGGCGCGCTCGCCCTCCGCGGCCGCGCGCGCGGTCGCGACGCGGCGGGAGAGTCCGGGCTTCCCGGCCGTCGGGATCATCTGCATCACCTGGAGCTGGACCATGCCTAACGCATCCATGGGGCGCAGATCCGCGAGGCCGTAGTTCATGAAGGCGAGCTGGAGCTGCGGATCGGACGGAAGGCCGGCACCGGGGATGCGCGCGCGGGCCGCGTCGGCGAGAGACCGGGCCGCCGCGGCCCGGGGGTTGTTTTCGCCGATGGCCGTGTACACGTCACCCAGGCGGAGCGTGGGTGATGCCGCGACGCCGCCCTGCGCCCGTGCGACGGCAGGAAGGATGACCAGGACGGCCAGGGTGGCGAGAGGCCAGCGGTGGATGACGCCGGTCACAAGCCTGGTGATTGAACTGCGCGCTGTGCACATGAAGTCGTGTCTCCCCAGCGAATTCGCGACGACCGGGACGGTCGAGCGCGGAACTGCCTCGGCACGGGCGCGTGCGCCCGGCGGGCGCGTCACGCGTGAAGGCTCAGCGCGTGACGGTGGGAGACTACGACCGCGGTGGGGGGAGCTCGGGAGTGTGCGGGCGGCTCAACGCCAGTTGCACCGGCTCCAGCGCAGCGCGTTCCACGTGCAGACGCGTTTCGCGCGCCTGCGGCTCGAGGAGCGGGACACTCAAGGCACAACCGGCCATCGCCTGGCAATCGGTGCCACATTGCGTGCCCTGATCGGTGCACGATGCCGGCGCTGGCGACGACGGACCGCCATGAGCGGCGTGCGACTCGGCGTGCTCGAACGCCGGCGCGCGGTCGGGGGCGTCACACGCGAGCGCGGCCGGAGCGACTGACGCGAGCAGCAGGGCGAGACCTGCCACGCACGTAGCCAGGCGACGAAGAGCTGAGTTCCTGCGGAAGAATATCGTCAGCACGCCGTATTCGCCCCCGCCATCAGTCGGACGGGGGACTGCCTCCAGTCATGCCGGAATCTCGGACGCGCCGGCCGGTCGGACCATCGGGGAGACGGGTACCCGGGGGTAGGGAGAAGCCTTACGGCAGCCTGACGCGCCAGGCAGGCGGCGTCGCGCGCGGATCCCTCAGCGTGCCCGTCGCTCGCGCGACGACCAGTGGATCGCGGCGATCCGCCATCCGTCGGGCCCGCGGACGAGGACCATGAGCTCGGCGCCCGAGGAGTTGATCGCCCGGCCGTTGTACTCTCCCTGTGTCACGCTCGTCGACGCGGCCCAGGCCGTGTTGCCCTCGATGCGGACGGACGGCACGCCACGCTCCGACTTCACCGCCCGTGCAAAGGCCATGTCCGACCGGAGATGCCCGCTCCGGTACTGCGCCTTCGACTCCCGCCCGCCGCTCTCGAGGATGACGACGTCGTCCCGGAGAAGTGAGAGCGCCGTCGTGCTGTCGCCCGCCGCGAGCGCGACGTGAAACCGCGCCACGACCTCGGCGACCGCGGACGAGTCCCCGGTTGCAGCCTGGCCCGCGGCGACGGTGCCGCTCAGGGCGAGCAGCGCGACGGCGAGCGATGGGACTCCGAACCGGATAAGGGGCATGCGCATCATGGACATCCTTGGTTGACCTCAGTGAGCGAGAGTGATGCAGGGGCTTTCAGGGGCGCTTCAGGGAGCGCTGCTTCCCGGAGGCGACGTCGCCATCAGCACGGCCGTGACGATCAGCGCGATGACCGCCAGCGTGAGCTCGCTGCCGGCCGACGCGCGAAAGCGCGAGAGTCCCCGCGCCGACGTCAGTCCCGGAACGATACGGCGCCAGTTGACCAGGCCGAGGCCCGCGACGGCCGCCACGACCGCGATCTTGATGAGGAGGAGACGACCGTACGCGCTGGTGAAGAGCGGCGCGATGCCGCCGAGCTGCAGCCACGCCCCGACGGCTCCCGAGAGCACCAGCGTGGCGGCACTGGCCAACGCCACGGGGGTGAAGGTCACGAGCAGGCGGCGCAGCGACTCGACCCGCGCCTGCTGCGGAACGGCGCTTCCGGCCGGCATCACCGCGAGCACGATCGCGGCCAGACTGCCCAGCCAGCCTCCCACCGCGAGCACGTGTATCGCGTCGAGTGTCACCGCAATCCCCGCCGCGCCAGGCACGGCGACGGGATGCCCCGACAGGGATGCGGCGACCGCGATCGCGAGCCCGGGGACGAGCGCGAGCCCGAAGGGATGCCGGCGCCGGAACCCGAGGAGGATCGCCGCCAGCAGAGCCCCGGCGGCCTGGAGCTGCCACCCGGTTCCCCAGACGGTGCCGGTCAGCAGGTGATGGGCACCAGCCGCGTCCCAGCTCCCGTGCAGCGCCACGGTCTGCAGGACGAGACGACCGAGCGTCAGCACGAGAAGCGCCACGGCGCTCGCCAGGCCGAATCGCCGTGCCGAGCGCATCACCCCGTCGCGGGCTTCGTCGCCGAGTGACGCGCGCGGCACCACGACGAGGCCTAACGTGATGGTCCCCAGGACTCCCAGCAGTGCCGCGAGGCCGAGGAACCGGACGGCCGCATATACCGGCGACGACGCGTCGAGCGCGGCTGGCTCACGATCCCCCCGGCGTCCGATCATCGCATCCACACGGCTCGTGTCAGTGCTGTCGACGGGCGCAGCCAGGCCGGTCGCGGCCGTATCGATCGTGAAGCCGAAGGTCCCACGCACCGGGTGCCCGTCGGTCCCCGCCACCGTCCATTCGACCGTGTACGCTCCCGCGCGCGGCGGGCCCACGAGCTGCGTCACGACGACACGCTGCGTCGAGTCCGCGTGCCGCAGAGCGGCGAGCAGGATCGTGTCGCCCGCCGGTCCGCGCAGCGTCACGCGCGCCGTTGCGAGGGCGACGACTTCGGTGAACTCCAGCACGAGCCGCTGCGGCGCGTCCATGAGGCGCGCGCCGCCGGGCGGCTCTGACCGGCGCAGTGCCGTGTGCGCGAAGAGCAGCGCGGGCAGCGCGGCCGTCCCTATCGAGAGGACGACGAGGAGCCTTCCGACGCGCGCGCGAAGTCGCGGACTCATGTCCGGCTTACGGCTGCCTCGGAGAAGGCGTGGCGTCATTGTGATGCTCGTGGGTCATCTCCATGACCATGCGTCGGGGTCGCAGTCGCAGGAAGACCGCGATCCCCTTTGGCGTGCGCGTGCCGTACGTGGGCTCGAGCTCGCTCGGCACGAAGTTCACGGATCCTCGCACGCCGAGACCGAGCGAGGTCCCCGGCAGCGAGGCCACTTCGCGCACGGCGCCCAGTACGAGCGATCGGAGATCATACTCCGCCTCCTCGTCGAACCCCGGGAGTACGAGCTCCTCGGCACTCTTGGTGACCTGCTCGACGCGTCCGAACAGGCTCGTGCGGGATCCGACCTCGAGGTTGCTCTCCACGAGCACGCTGTGCTGCACGCGGCCGTGGGCTCTGTTGGCCCCCCACACGACGCCCGAGGCCCAGTGCCCCCCACGCCAGCCGTTTCCCCCGTAGAGAATCGACGCGCCGTAGCGATCCACGGGATCGTCCGGGTGCAGGGCCTCGGGGCTCTCGAGGTGACCGTACCATCCCGATACGCTGAGTCGGCCCGTGGGATTCAGTGTCAGGCGCCCGGAGTACGAGTCCAGCGAGCGTCCCCGCAGATCGATGTTCCAGCGGTTCTCGTCAGGCTCGCGCCCGTTGAACAGGGAGCCCTCGAGCTTCCAGCGGCGGCCGTAGAGGCCACCCGTCAGCACGCCGAACATGATGTGCGACGCATCCTGCCAGTGATGCCCGATCGGTGCGAGCGGATCGTTCTGCGCCGAAGGGCGGTGCATGTACGCCACCGGGCCGAGGGCGGGCTCGCCGGCGAGTGCCGCATAGAACGAATAGGCGAGGTCGGACGCGACCGGCTGCTGATACATCGCCGCCAGTTCCATGAAGAAGTCGTGCGGATGCTGGCGGTCGTGCAGGGGCGCTCCGCGATACGTCTCACCGGTCTGGAGGAGGAGCGGATAGCCCTGGGCACCGATGGTCGCGGGCTCCAGGCTGGTCATCGCGTGGAGATGCAGGAGGCCGGTGCCGATGCGGCGCATGGCCATGAGCATCTCCCAGTCGATGAGCCCGAGCTGGGTGTCGCCGCGCCGGGAGAGCTGGTCGTTGTACACGAGCGACGCGGAGCCGTGGAACATGACGTTCCACGAGCCCCATGCGGTGTGCAGCGCGTGCATGGGCGACGAATCCGGGAGCCACGACGTGCCCGAGCCGATTCGCGCGTGCGAGATGCCGAGCGGGCCCGTCATGTGATCGGACGGCGCGGCGGGCATCTGCGCGGGAAGTGCGGACGCCATCGCGAGGACGGCGAGCCCCGCAGTGTGGCGTGCCATGGAAGGTCCACTGAGAATGAACAGCACGGCGATGATCCGGTCCTGAGAGGGGTTGGCGCCACCACGACGGCAGCTGATGCCCCGCGCGACTGGTTTCGCGCGGTAGCTCCGGAGGGATTCGTGATCCGGGTGAACGCGGCGCCCGCGCGGAAACGGCATGGGCGGGCGAACGCGGCGCGCTACACTCTCGGCGGCGGGAGCTCGGGGGCGAGGGTGCGCGAGGGTGGCGCGAGCGCGGGGGCCACGGCCACCGTGGCACCACCCGGGCGCAGCGAGCTCTCCTCCTGTGAGGCACTCCCCAGGAGGTGCAGCGCGCAGGGACCCATGACCGGACAGGAGGACATTGGGGCGCCCGGTTCGTCGGGCGACGGGGATGCGCGGTCGCCGTCATCGGGCGCGCGGTGCTGCTCGTGGTGATGCGCATGCCGCGGCGCGTCGGCGCCAGCCTGCGCCGTCGTGGCGCTCAGCGCGTGCGACTCGCCCGCACGCATTCCGCAAGGGAGGAATGCGGTGAGCGCGGTCGTCAGGAGGGCCAGCGAGGCCAGCGAAGCGCCAAGGCGGCGGAGCAGCATCATCGGCCGGGAAGTCTACGTGACGGACGCTCTGGACGGAATGCGTGACGCGGACAGGGGGGCGCGGCGCAGGAGCTGGGCGTTGACGGCCACGATGATCGTGCTGAGCGACATGAGGATGGCACCGACCGCCGGCGAGAGTACGATGCCGCGACCGGCCAGCACGCCCGCGGCGAGGGGAATGGCGACGATGTTGTAGCCGGCCGCCCACCAGAGGTTCTGGATCATCTTGCGATACGTGGCGCGGCTCAGGGCGATGATGCGCGGGACGTCGCGCGGGTCGCTGCGCACGAGGACGACGTCCCCGGCCTCGACGGCGACGTCGGTGCCCGCACCGATCGCGACGCCGACATCGGCGGTCACGAGCGCGGGCGCGTCGTTCACACCGTCACCCACCATCAGCACGCGCTTGCCCTGGCGCTGCAGCTCCACGATCCGACCGGCCTTCTGCTCCGGCAGCACGCCGGCGTAGACGGCGTCTATTCCGAGCTCGCGGGCGACCGCATCCGCCACCGCCTGCGCGTCCCCGGTCATCATCACCACCTCGACGCCGCCGCGGTGGAGCGCGTCGACGGCCTCGCGCGATTCCGGGCGGATGACGTCGGCCACCGCGAGGACGGCGAGCACCTCGCGAGACGGCGCGGAACCGTCCCGCTCCTCGGCCAGAAAGACCGCGGTCTGGCCGCGCGCACCGGCCGCGCCGGCGGCCTTCTCGATGACTCCGTCGAGCTGGAGACCTAACGACCGAAGCAGCGCCGGGCCGCCGGCATACAAGGTCCGCCCCTCGACACGGGCGCGGACCCCCTTCCCGGGGAGGGCCTCGAAGGCCTCCGCGCGCGCCACGTCCAGCCCCCGTTCCCGGGCCGTGCGCACGATGCCGACCGCGATGGGGTGCTCGGAGTCGGCTTCCACGGCCGCGGCGAGGCGCAGCACCTCGTCAGGCGACTTCCCGTCGGCGGACGCCACGTCGACCACTCCGAACTCGCCGCGCGTCAGGGTGCCGGTCTTGTCGAAGACCACGGCATTCACGCGGCGGGCCTCCTCGAGGCCGCGGCGATCCCGTACCAGCAGGCCGCCGCGCGCGCCGATCGTCGTCGAGATGGCCACCACCAGCGGAATCGCGAGGCCGAGAGCGTGCGGACAGGCGATCACCAGCACCGTCACCATGCGCTCGACGGCATAGCCACCCTGCGCGCCGATGCCGAGCCATGTCGCGAGGGTGGCCGCGCCAGCCACCAGCGCGGTGACCGTGAGCCAGAACGCCGCTCGATCGGCGAGTGCCTGCGCCCGGGAACGCGACGTCTGCGCCTCCGCGACCAGGCGCATGATGCCCGCGAGCGCCGTGCGCTCTCCGGTACCCGTCACCGCCACGCGGAGCGAGCCCGAGGCATTCACGGTGCCGGCGATGACCTTGTCGCCGGCCGCCTTCTTCACGGGCCGGGATTCTCCGGTGATCGCCGCCTCGTTGACCTGCGACGCGCCCTCCAGGACCACCCCGTCCGCGGGAACGCTCTGGCCGGGGCGCACGAGAATGAGGTCACCGTCGGCCAACTCACCGACGGGTACGTCCTCGAGCTGCTCGCCAGACGCACCTGACCGGACCCGCGTGGCGAGATCGGGGAGCAGCTTTGCCAGCTCACCGAGCGCGCCACGGGCCTGCGAGATCGATCGCATCTCCAGCCAGTGGCCGAGGAGCATGATCGTGACCAGCGTGGAGAGCTCCTCCCAGAGGGGCTGCCCGGAAAAGCCAAGCGTGACGGCCGCGCTGAAGACGAAGGCGACGCTGGTCGCCAGCGCGATGAGCGTCATCATGCCCGGCAGCCGGTCGCGCAGCTCGCGCACGGCACCCTGCAGGAAGGGCCACCCGCCGTAGACGAAGACCAGGGTGCCGAAGACCGGCGCGATCCACCGGCTCCCGGGGAACGCCGGGGCATGCACACCGAGCAGTCCCGGCAGCATGTGGCCCCAGACAAGCGTCGGAATGGTGAGGATCAGCGTCCGCCAGAACCTGTCGCGGAACATCGCGACGCTGTGGCCGGCGTGCTTGTCGTGCGCACTGTGCGTGTCGTGCGCACTGTGCGTGTCGTGCGCAGTGTGCGCCTCGTGCGCCTCGTGCGAATGCTGGTCTGGCCGTGGGTGCGGATCTTTCATCAGCAGGCACGCATCAGCGTGCGTGGCGATACATCAGCTCGAGCAGCTCGTCGTACATCGCCTCGGCCTGTTCAGGGCCCGCCTTGATGGCCGCCGTGGCGCAATGGCGCAGATGGTTGCGCATCAGCTCCCGGCCCACCGAGCGCAGCGCCTCGTGCACCGAGGCGATCTGCGTCATGATGTCGGCACAGTAGCGGTCCTCGGCCACCATCTTCTGCAGGCCGCGTACCTGTCCCTCGATGCGTCGCAGCCGGGTGAGATTCCGCTCCTTGATGGCCGGGTCGACGCCCACCGCCTTGCGATCGGCCATGTCTTGCGGCACGCCGCAGCCGCAGCTGCTCGCGGCATCAGTCATCGGTTCGGTCTCGTGGGTCGCGTCCTTCATCAGGGTCTCCGGAATCGTCAGGCAGGTCGCGTACGGGCGAGTCGCAGGGAGTTGGTCACCACGCTCACCGAGCTGAAGGCCATGGCGGCGCTGGCCAGGATCGGGCTCAACAGGACGCCGAAGGCCGGATAGAGCACGCCCGCCGCGATGGGAATGCCGAGCACGTTGTAGATCAGCGCCCAGAACAGATTCTGCCGGGTGAGGCGCATGGTGCGGCGCGCGAGCAGGATGGCGTGGGCGGCGCGCCGCAGGTCGCCCCGCAGCAGCGTCACGTCGCTGGCCTCGATTGCGATGTCGGTCCCGGTGCCCATGGCCACGCCCACGTCGGCCTGCGCGAGCGCCGGCGCGTCGTTGATCCCGTCCCCGACCATGGCGACCACCCGTCCTTCGCGCTGCAGACGCCGAATCTCGTCGACCTTGCCGGCCGGAAGGACGCCCGCCACCACGCGATCGACACCGACCTCGCGTGCGATCGCCTGCGCCGACGACTCCACGTCACCCGTGAGCATCACGACGCTCAGGCCGAGCTCGTGCAGACGCGCGATGGCATCGCGCGACGTTGCCTTCACGGGATCCGAAACGGCCAGAAGCCCCGCGAGGCGACCATCGATCGCGACGAAGACCACGGTCCGAGCGCGGGCGGCCAGGGCAGCGGCGCGCGCGGCGAGCGGCTCGACGTCCACACCGGAGTCGCGCAGGAGAGCGTCATTCCCCACCACGAGGGCGCGCTGGCCCACGGAGCCCAGAATGCCCTTCCCCGGTTGGGAGCGGAACGACGTCGCCAGCCCGGCCGCGAGCCCGCGCTCGCGCGCCGCGCCCACGATCGCGCCGGCGAGCGGGTGCTCCGAGGACTGCTCGAGCGACGCCACAAGAGCCAGCACCTCGTCGCCGGTGAAGGGCGGCAGCGCCTCGACGTCGCTCACCGCCGGACGTCCCTCAGTGATGGTCCCTGTCTTGTCGAGCACGACGGTGTCGATCCCCGCCGAGCGCTCGAGCGCCTCGCCACCCTTGAGCAGAATCCCCAGCTCCGCCCCGCGCCCCGTTGCCACCATGACCGCCGTCGGCACGGCGAGTCCCATCGCGCAGGGGCAGGCGATGATGAGAACCGCGACCGAGGCCGCGAAGGCACGCAGCGGCGGAGTGCCTTCGGGAGTGAACACGTACCAGACCACGAACGTGGCGATGGCGAGGGAGAGCACGACCGGCACGAAGACCGCGCTCACGCGATCGGCGAGGTTCTGGATCGGCGCGCGCGACCCCTGCGCGTCGCGCATCAAACGCACGATCTGCGCGAGCACGCTCTTCGCACCCAGTGTCGTCGCGCGATAGCGAAAAGCACCCGTGCGGTTGATCGTGCCGCCGATCACGCGGGCTCCCGCCGCCTTGGCTACCGGGAATGGCTCGCCGGTGAGCATCGATTCGTCGACGGCACTCTCACCGCTCTCGACCTCGCCGTCGACGGGGAGGCGCTCGCCGGGACGCACCAGAACGAGATCCCCGGCCGCGACGGCGTCGAGGGGGAGGTCCTGCTCCCGGCCGTCCCGGAGGACGAGCGCGGTCGCGGGCTGCAGGTCGACGAGCTTGCGCAGCGCCGCCGAGGTGCGTCCCTTGGCTCTCGCCTCGAAGGCGTTACCCAGCAGGATGAAGCCGAGAATGATGATGACGGCTTCGTAATAGACGTCGGGCGCGACACCGCGGCTCAGGAAGGAACCCGGCGCGAGCGTCGCGACAGCGGAGTACACGAAGGCCGCGCCGGTGCCCACGGCGATCAGGGTGCTCATGTCGGCCGCATGGTGGCGGAACGCTCGCCAGGCGCGCACGTAGAAGTGCCGCCCCGCCCAGAGCATGATGCCGCCCGTCAGCAGCAGGAGCCCATAGCTGAGCACGGGGGCCGGGACGCCGTACAGCCACGGCGCCACCGGGCGGAGCGCCGGCGAGATCCACGCCGTCGTCCAGCGCATGAAGGGATCGATGACCCCTGCGCCGAGGTGCGCATGCGCCTCCATCAGCGGCATCGAGACGACCATCGCGATCGCGCCTGCGACGAGCGTGACGAGTGCCTTCGTTCGGAGCTCGCGGAATTCGCGCTCGCGGGCGTCGTCGAGGGCCTGCTGCGCCTCGAGCGCCCCGACTTCCTCGCGTGGCAGCTCGGCACCGTAGCCCGTGGCGCGGATGCGGGCGACGAGCTCCCGCGGCGCGATCGCCGCGCCGTCGAAGTGTACCGTCGCGGTGTTCGTCATCAGGCTCACCACCGCGTCCTGAACGCCGGGAGTGCGCTGCAGCACGCGCTGCACCCGCGCCTGGCACGCCGCGCAGGTCATCCCGCTGACCGGAATCGTCAGGCGCGTCGGCTCGGCGGGCGCTGGCGCGCCTGCGGCGTCTGGACGCGCACCGGGAACCGCGCCGTGCGGGCGGGCCTCAGTTGCGTCTCGCATCGCGCTTCGCCTTGGGTTCGCGGCCCGCCAGGAAGAACCACCAGTTCACGGCCGCCACGGCGACAATTCCCGCGAGGATGACGAGCACGTCGTCGGTGTTCACGACGCGCCCCTCAGGCGGTGGCTTCCTGCGCCTCGTACCCGGCGTCCTGGACCGCGTCGACGAGGTCGCCGATGGCGGTCCGGGACTCATCGACGAGCACGGTGGCGGTACCTATCTCGACGGACGCGACCGTGGCGCCTGGGACGGACTCGAGCGCGGATCGGACGCTCTGGACACAGTGACCGCAGCTCATGCCGTCTATGGTGAGGTTGATCTTCTTCATCTGTAGTTTCCCGCCGGACGTTCGTGGGCGTTGCTATACCCTGGGTGGGTATAGATATCGGTGGGACGCTACATACCCCTACCCCCTATGTCAATCGGGGCATCCGGAAATTGGGGTCAGAGTCGAATTTCTTCGGAGCGCCGCGGCAAATTGGGGTCAGACTCCAATTTCCTGTGAGCGAACCTGATGTCAGACAACAACTTCGCCATCAGGAACCGGGCTCGGGAAATCGGAGTCTGACCCCAATTCCGGGAAATTGGAGTCTGACCCCAATTCCGGCGGGTTTAGGCCCGGAAGCCGGCCGCGGCGAGGCGCTCCATGACGCGACGGCGCACCTCGCTCGGCATCGGACGCTCGTGTCGCACCGCCTGGAGCGCTTCGAGGAACTGGCGCCCGAAATCCCGGTGCGGGAGACAGCTCTGGCACACCTCCAGATGGTGCCTGACCGCGGCGAAGCGCGCGTCGTCGAGCTCCTCGTCGAGGTAGTCCCAGAGCTGCCGCACCGCCGTCAGGCAGTCGATCCGCTCAGCCCCGTCAGGCATGGCGCGCCGCTCCGTGACCCCCGGTGCCACTGCTGCCGGTGCTGTCGCGTGCGGTGCTGAATCCGGCATCGCGCGCGAAGTGCATCAGTCGCTCCTGGAGCTGGCGGCGCCCGCGGAAGAGTCGCGACCGCACGGTGCCGATCGGCACGCCGAGGACCTGCGCCGCGGTCTCGTACGATTGATCCTCGAGGTCCACGAGCACGACCGCGGACCGGAACGGCTCCTCCAGCTCGTCCAGCGCCCGGGCCAGCGCCGGGCCGAGGTCCAGGCGTGTCAGGATGCGGTCGGTGCCATCCTGCATCATCTGCTGATGCACGCGAACGGCGGCGAGCGCCTCGGCGTCACCGTCCTCGAGCTCGACCTCGAACCGTTCCCGTTCGCGAGTCCGCAGAAAGACATTCCGGCAAATCGTGAAGAGCCATCGGCGGCAATCGCTCCCGAGCTGGAAAGTGTGCCAGGAGCGATACGCCCGGAGGAACGTTTCCTGGACGATGTCTTCCGCATCTGCCGGGTCGCGGGTGAGCGACAGGGCGAAGCGGTAGACATCCTCCATCCACGGAAGCGCCTCGCGAGCGAACTCCTCGTCCTGCTCTCGACGACTCTTGCCGTGTTCCGCCATCCGAAGTGCACCAAGCCGGAGATTCGCGAATTCGTTCCCGGACCCGGTCCGGCGAAGCGGTCGCGGGTCGGGGGTGAGCCGCGAAGTATAGCGGCCCGGCGGGGTTCTGTTGAGCGTTACGCCGTGATCGGTGCGCGGCGCGGCGGGTGACGGTCGCGCCCGGTGTGCGGCCGCCCGTAACTTGTGGCCGTCTCCACCCACTTCCCGTCCCGCCCATGTCCCTGACTGATCTCAGGCGCGAGTACGCGACGGCATCGCTCGACGTGAGCGACGTGGCCGCGGACCCGGTCGCGCAGTTCCGGCGCTGGTTCGCCGACGCGCTCGCCGCGCAGGTGCCGGAGCCTAACGCGATGTCGCTCGCGACGTGCACCACCGACGGCGTCCCGTCGGCTCGCGTGGTACTGCTCAAGGGCGCGGGCGAGGACGGGCTCGTCTTCTTCACCGATTACCGGAGCCGCAAGGCGGTGGAGCTGGACGGGAATCCGCTCGTGGCGCTGGTGTTTCTCTGGAAAGAGATCGAGCGGCAGGTACGCGTGGAGGGAAGCGTGGCGCGGATGGGCAGCGCCGATTCGGAAGCGTACTTCCGCACGCGACCGCACGGCGCGCGGCTCGGGGCGTGGGCGTCGCAGCAGAGCCGCGTCATCGCCGACCGCGCGTGGCTCGACGCGGAGGTCCGGCGCGTCATGGACCAGTTCCCCGGCGACGAGATCCCGCTCCCGCCGCACTGGGGCGGTTATCGCGTGACGCCGGAGGTCTTCGAGTTCTGGCAGGGGCGTCCGAGCCGCCTGCATGACCGGATCCGGTACCGGAGGGAAGGATCGGTGTGGGTGATCGAGCGGCTGTCGCCTTGAGGTGTGACTCGTGCCTGGTGACACGTGCGTCGGCGTTCCGGTGGACGTTCCGGGCGCCACCTTGCGCTCCAGCCTCGTGTCCTGTGTGGGTAACGCCCTGCCGTTGATCGTCACTCGTCACCCGTCAGGGAAAACCGAGTCACGAGTCACCAGACGCGTTCCGCCTCGACCGTCTCCGTCAGCAGCGTCACGTAGCTCTCGTGGCGCTCCGCGCTGATCTCGCCCGACTCCACGGCGGCGCGGACGGCGCAATCGGGCTCGGTGACGTGGCGGCAATCGGTGAAGCGGCACGCATGGCTGATCTCGCGGAGCTCCGGGAAGCAACTCGCCAGCGTCTCCGACGGGATGCCCCAGAGGCCGACCTCGCGCAGTCCGGGGGTGTCCACCACGTAGCCGCCGTCGGGAAGCGGGTGCATGAAGGCGCCCACCGTGGTGTGGCGTCCCTTCTCGACCGACTCGCTGATCTCGCCCACGCGGAGGTCGAGTCCCGGGTACATCGTATTCAGCAGGGAGGACTTCCCGGCGCCCGACGGGCCGGTGAGCACGGAGCTCCGGGCGCGCAGCGCGTCGTGGAGCTCGTCGAGCCCTCTCGAGGAAACGCTGCTGGTGCAGTGGAGCGGGTAGCCGATGCGGCGATACCGGCCGAAGCGGGCCTCGACCTCGGGCTCCGACGCGAGATCGACCTTGTTGATCACGAGGCGGGCCGCGAGCGCGTTCGCCTCGGCGATGACGAGGAACCGGTCGAGCATGCGCGGGTGCGGTTCCGGCTTGCGGATCGCGAAGACCACGACGACCTGGTCCACATTCGCCACCATGACGCGCTCGCCCCACGCGCCGCCGGGGGATCGCCTGACGAGCTGCGAGCGGCGCGGGAGGATCTCGGCGATCGCCCAGGCCTGGCCGCGCCTGTCGGGACGGAGGACGACGACATCGCCGACCGCCAGCTTCATGCCGGCGGCGTGCTTCACGCTTCCGCGCAGCGCGGCCTGGCGGACCTCGCCGTCCTCTCCCCGCACGTGCCAGACGCCGCCGGTCCCGTGCAGGACGACGCCGCGGATCACTCCTCCTCCCGCATCACGTCCCACCACTTCCGCACGGAGCCTCCGCCCTGCTCGCGGATCAGCGCCTCGAGGGTGGCGCGCGTCGCCGCGAGGGAGAGAGCACCTAACGATGCGCGGGCGGCCTCGGGGGTGTCGCCCCAGGCCAGGAAGGGCGACTCGAGGTGGCCCTCGATGCCCTGAGGGCCGATCCGGCGCCAGCGGAGGAAGAGGAAGTAAGCGCCGTACCCGCGCGACGGGTCCGCCGCGGCGTCATCGGTGCGGTCGACCTCGATGGCCACGCTGTACGACACCCCGTCGCTTCCCTCGAACGCCGCCGGTCGCCCGTGCACCGCCATGTACCCGCCGATGGTGTTCTCGTCGCCGCGCGAGGGGTCGGGGGGAAGAAACCGCATGGGCCGCGAGATGCGAGAGGCGAGTCGCGAGGGGCGCGTCAGGGAGAGCGGTCGAGGGGACCCGGCAGCGGCTGCGCGAGTCGCACGATCGGCGCGGGGCCGGGGCCGTTCGCGCTCCGGCCACCGACGTCCCAGGCGACCACTCCGTCGTCGCTCTCGGGCTCGAGGAGGTACGCGGCGAGAACGCCCAACGGCTGCGCGCTCCGGACGATCCACGTGCCCGCGGCGAGATTCGCCGTGCGGCCGCTCTCCCAGCGGCCGACGAGCCGGACGAGGCGGCGCTCCTGGAAGGGCTGCGCGGCGATCACCGCAGAGTCCACGGTGAACTGCGGACCGGCATCGCCCGACCACGGCGTACCCAGCCGCTCCACGACCACGCCGTGCTGCCTGACGAGTTGCAGTGCGCTGGTGTCGCCGGCGGCGATGGCCCATCCCCACGGCAGGGGGCGCGTGAGCGTGGGGGTAAAGCGGTCGAAGACCTGCATCTGGACGGCCCGGAAGCGCCCCGTGCGCCGCGCGCCGGGCGGCATGCCGGCCTGGTGGCGCGTGGTATCCCCCTGCTGCCGCTCGATTTCCTCGTACACGACCTCCGCCGTATACGGCGTCGTCGTGAGCTGCGCGCGCAGGGGAATCGGAGGGACGCCGGCCGGCCCGGCGCGCAGTGCGGCGTCGGCGCGCCGCGTGAGCGCCAGGATCGCGCCGCGCCGCTCGTTCACGAGGGAGAGCAGCTCGCGCACGAAGGCGTAGGTCGCGCGCACGCGCGTCTCGAACGGATCGTGCGAGTACGCCTCGCTCAACACCGAGATGCGCCCGCGCAGGGCGTAGTAGTTCGTGCCGAAGCGCGGAACGTGCTCGTACGTTTGCCACCGCGTCGGTGTCCCGCCGCCGCGCCCGGGGAAGTTGCCGTACGGGAACGTCTTCACCTGGTGCCGCGCCTGCACACGCTGCTGCAGCGCGGGAAGGAGTGAATCGCGCGCCCACGCGCCGCCGAAGGTGGCGCCGGCCAGCTCCGCCGCCGGGTTGAGCGAAGGGGAGTACGTGAGGTTGTAGCCGTGGTAGCTGCCGTTCGTGGTGTGCAGGTCCACGAAGACGTGGGGATCCCAGCGGTTGAACATCGCCAGCGAGGCGCGCGTCTCGGGCGCCACGGCCTTCATGTAGTCGCGGTTGAGATCCAGCCCCTGCGCGTTGGGCCGCTGGCCCACCATCTCGGGTCCATTCTGCGAGCCCCGGTTCCGGGCCTGCGGTGCGAAGCGCTCGTTCCCGTCGGCGTTGTAGATCGGCACCGCGATCAGGACGATCGAGTCGAGAATGTTGGGACGCGGATCCATCAGGAGATCCCGCACCAGCGCCTGCAGCGCTTCCTTCCCCTCCACCTCGCCGGCGTGGATGTTCCCCTGCACGTACACGATCGGGCGTCCGGACTGGCGCGCCGCCTCCGGCGTGCCGAAGAGAGGGCGCGACACCACCAGGAAGGGGATCTCGCGTCCCTCGGTCGTGCGGCCGATGCTGCCCGTGAAAATCGGCCGGCCGAGGCGCGTGAGGGAATCGACGAAAGCCATCACGTGCGCGTGCGTGGAGGTCTCACGATATCCCGTGCGCTCGGCCTGGGTGCGCGGAACGGAGGGCGCGTTCGCCAGCACGACGGTGCGCGAGCCACCGCAGGCGAAGGCGGATCCCGCCCCGAGTCCGACGGCCGCGAGCGTGGCCCAGCGTGCCGCGAGGATCCGGCGACCGGACGACGTGTGCTCCTGCATGACGCGACGCTCCTGGTGAAATACCGGGTGGCGGAGGTGAGGGGGAGCCAGGATGTACGACGGATCGAAGTTAACGCACGATGACGACGCCGACCGCGCCCAGGACGTCGTCCTTCTCGGAAGGCCAGTTGGCGGGCACGTCCAGCTCCTCACGATCGAGCCGCAGGTTGAGCCGGTGCAACCCCGGCGGCACCCGGTAGTAGCCGCGCCACTCACCGTTGGGCTGCCGGATCAGCGGCACGGGGATCCAGTCGACGAAGTCCGCCACGAGCTCGACGACGCGAACCCCCGGCGCCCAGACGCGGATCTCCCGCAGCTGCAGGGAGTCGAGCGGATGGCCGATCACCAGGGCCAGGCGCTCGGTTGTCGGCAGCACTGGCGGTTCGGGTGGCGGTGGCGGAGGGAGCGGTCGGCGCCGCAGCTCGGGCCAGCGCCCGTTCGGCAGGCGCAGCGTGAAGGCGAAGTAGCGGGCGCCCGGCAGGTTCTGAACGAGGTCGGCCGGGAAGGTGCCCACGCTGAAGGTCGTCCAGAGATCCTCGCGGAGCGGCAGCGTGACGGTGAAGGTACCCCAGGTCACGGTCCCGCGCTCCGACTCGCCCAGGCGCGTACCTAACGACGCGGCGTAGAAGGAGCGCCCGCGCGACCACTCCGCGCCGCCGACCACGTCGGCGAGCGCGTCACCGCGCCCGAGCTGCATCACGGTGGTCGTCACCGAATGGAGCGTGGCGCCGCGACGGCGCCAGAGGCTCGCGTCCGTCATCACGGTCGTCTGCCAGAAGCGGCCGTCGAAGGAACGCGCGATGGCGGCGCCGGCGCGCCCTCCCTGGCTCTCGTGCTCGAAGAGCATCCGGGCATGCCCCGTCGTCTGCAGCGTGGGCATGAACCCGGCTTGCGCCGTCGACCCGACGTTGAGAGCGACCTCGCCGCGCACCGCGCGGAAGAGCGGCGACCATCCCGGAGAAGCGGACACGGCGCGGGAGCGGCGCGCGCTCTCGAGCGCCCCCTGCAGACTCCACCGCCCGTCGTCGAACAGCGAGAGCAGGCCGAAGGCCGACGTGGCCGACCGCTCGCGCTGGAGCGAGATCGCCTCGAACAGCGTGAGCGCGCCGGCGGTGAGCCCGTTGTCGTAGCGGATGGTGGCAACGCTCGCATCCCGCGTGCGCACGGGCGTCTGGGCCGGCGCTCCGACGGGATCGGTCAGCGACAGAAACAGTTGCGCGGCGAGGAGAAAGGCCCCGCCGCGCGTCGTGACTCGAGCGATGAGACTTCGACCAGGTTACGGGCGCTTGAGGTCCCGTCCGCGGGGTGCAGGGGGACGCGGTCCTTCGCCCGCCGAACCCGGGATCTTGCTGCCAGCCGGTGTGCCCGCCACCGGTCCGCTCGCGGCCGGGTCGGCCGAGCGCATGGTACCGCGCGCCGAAGGTAATGCCGTGCCTGGCACGCCGCCATCGTTTGCCTGGGCGGCGATGACACGCTCGAGTCCGTCAGCGCGGGCCATGATCGCGGCCCCTGCGGGCATGCCCGCCTTGATGTCGCTCAGGATGTCATTCTGGAGCGAGCTGATCTGTTCATCGGTCGCCGCCGCGAGCACCAGATTCACCACGGCGGTCGCCGCAGTATCCGCGGGTACGCCCTGATCCACCAGCAGTGTCAGTGAACTCAGGGCCATCGCATACTTCTGCCCCTTGGGAACGGCGCGGAGCCGCTCGAGGTGCCGGATGTTCACCCCCGCCTTCAGCGCCTTCGCCCCGGCGGTGACTTCCTCCTTCGTGCTTTGCGGCCCGAGCGCCGCACGCGCCATCTGCATCTCGCCCCAGTGGCTCTGCACCAGCTCCAGCACCCGCTGCATGGTGAGGCGACGACCCTGCGCCCTGGCCGTCTCGATCTTGCGCGTGATCTCGAGCGCGAGATCCACGAGGGGCTCGGTCTCGAGCCCCGCCCTGGCGGCGGAGTCGACGATCGCCTGGACCTTGTCGCGAATGCTCGGGTCGACGCGCTGCTCGAGGCGGGGATCGACGTCGAGCGTGGTCCACGCGAGAGCGCTCATCGCCACGAGCGCCAGGAGGGGGCGGAAGACGCGGGAGCGCATCACCGCGCCCTCGGCGAGATCGTGACCACGGAGTTCTCGCCCCCCAGGCCGTCGGGCACCCGCGGCGCCTTGTCATCGGCAACGCGCAGCGTATCGTCGATCACGAACTGGTACTGGTACTGGCCCGGCCGGAGCAGTACGCTGGCGCTCCAGACCCCGTCGCTCGACCGCGTCAACTCGGTCTTCGAGCCATCCCAGTCGTTGAAGTCTCCTTCGAGCATGATCGACCGGGCATTCGGCGCGACGATCAGGAACTGGTGGTACTGGAGCCCATTGTCCGCGACCGGGGTGAGCACCGGGCCGCTGGCCGAGTCGGCGGCAAGCTGCGGAGCGGCATCCCGCACGCGCCAGATGCCTAACGCGAGGAGGCCGACCAGGGAGGCCGCGGCGGCCATCGCGCCCACGGGCGTGACGGAGATCGTCCAGCGCCGGCCGAACCACGGACGTGGCATCATCGACGGCCGGAGCGGAATCACGTCCGGCTGCTCGATCGCCGCCATGACGCGGTCGTCGAACCGTGCGTCGAGACGCACGGGACGCCGCAGCTCGGCTGCGATCTCGTCGATGAAAGGATCCACGTTCCGCTCAGTCACCATGCACCTCCTGGAGCAGCACCCGCAGCCGCTCGCAGGCTCGTTTCACCCGCATTTTCAGGGCCGACACACCGACGCCGGTGAGTTCGGCGATCTCGTCGTACCCCAGCTCCTCGACGTGCTTGAGGAGAAACGCTTCGCGATGATCGTCGTCCAGTCGCATGAGCGCGCGCTGGATCTCCTCGCGCCATGCGTTGCGTTCGGCCGGGTGCTCCTCGGCGGCATCCAGGAGGGCGAGCTCGTCTCGGACGAACGTCTTCTCCCGGCGCCCCCGCCGCGTTCCGGCGGTGCGACAACGATTGGCGAGAATGCGGAACAGCCAGGCGCCGAAGCGTTCCGGGTCGTCGCATCGCGCCAGCGACCGGTAGCCACGGACGAAGGCGTCCTGCAGGGCCTCTTCCGCGTCTTCCCGGGCACCGAGCATCCGCACGGCGTACCGCGCGAATTGCGCCCGATACCGCGCCACGAGAATGGCATACGCCCGGCTGTCTCCGGCCAGAACGCGAGCCACGACCGCGGCATCGCTGTCGTCCTGAATTGAGAGACCCCGGGATAGCGTCATCGGTCAACCCGTTGCGTCGTTCTGCGGCGGTGCCACCACCGACCTGGGCTGGTGGGTTGGGCCAAATGTAATGCTTATAAGGATTTGCGAAACGGGCCCGTCAGGGGTGACCCGCGGCGCGCGTGCGCTATTTCCCGTTTCCGGGAGGCAGCTCCCCGCCAGGGAACCGGCCGCTGCCGGAGCGCAAATCTCCTCGCGCTGCCGACTTCCGGGTAATGACGCAGGTCACTACGCACGAGGTTGGTCGGCGTCTTGTGTTCGCGGAAAGCCCCGGGGGGTGTGGGGCCAGGCACGCATGGGGGAACACGCGCCGCGGCGAGGCCAGGAGTCAAGGAACCGGGGACGCGGATCGGGCGGATTGGACAGATGAACAGCGGCGGATCAACGGCGGGGCTTTCTTCTCTGCCGTCCTGTTCCCGTCGTTGCCTTCAGCCCCGGCGGCCAGGTGTCCGGCGTGCCGCCTGGAGCGATCCGCCCGATTCGGCCAGGATCCGCCGGATCCGCGCTGTAATCCCTCGATCCTCGGACTGCGCCGGCGCGTGTTCCTCCGAGAGTGCGTGGGCCCCACATCCCCGCGCCCCGAACCGTGCGCGTTCGCGTCTCGTTGCGGTCCGGCCCGCAATCAGCCGCGCGAGTGCGACACTCGTCAGCAGCGACCCTCAGGACACGGGACGCCCCGCCTCGGGATAGAAGCGTTCCTCCCTTCGCGCCATGGCGACGAGGAGCTCGCAAGGCGCGAAGCGGGGGGCGTAGCGGGCGTGGAGCTCCTCGAGCTGCTCGACGATGCGGGCGGCGCCGATGGCATCGATGTACCGGAACGGACCGCCGCGGAAGGGCGGGAAGCCGATGCCGAAGACGGCGCCCACGTCGCCGTCGCGCGGGGAGCGCACGACTCCTTCCTCGAGGCAACGCGCGGCTTCATTCACCAGGGCGAGCGTGCAGCGCTGCTGGATCTCCTCGGCGGCGAACTGCGCCCGGCTCGATCGCGTGGGAAGGAGCTCGTAGACGGAGACGTCGACTCCGCCCTTCTTCCCGTCCTCGTCGTACTGATAGAAGCCGCGGCGGCCCTTGCGGCCCAGACGTCCGGACTCGACGACGGTGCGTAACGACTGCGCGGGGGCCATCCGCTCGCCGAAGGCCTCGTGAAAGATCGCCCCGGACTTTCCGGCGATGTCGAGTCCGACCTCGTCGAGCAGCGTGATCGGCCCGACCGGGAATCCGAACCGTACCATCGCGTCGTCGATGGCCTCGATCGCCGCGCCGAGGTCGAGCAGGCGGCCCGCCTCGATGAGATAGGGCGAGAGTATGCGGTTCACATAGAAGCCCGGCGCGTCATTCACGACGATCACGGTCTTGCCGAGCCGCTTGCCGTATGCCACGGCGGTCGCGGTGGCCTGGGGGCTCGTCTCCGGCGTCACGATGACCTCGAGCAGCGGCATCTTCTGCACGGGGGAGAAGAAGTGCATGCCCAGCACGCGCTCGGGGCACCGCGACGCCTCGGCGATGCGCACGATCGGGATCGTGCTCGTATTCGACGCGATGATCGCGCGCTCGGAGATGACCTCCTCGACTTCGCGCACGACCTGGCGCTTCACCGCGGTGTCCTCGAAGACGGCCTCGATCACCAGGTCCACGCTGGCGAAGCCGGAGTAGTCCACCGTGCCGCCCACGAGCGAGAGCATGTCGGCGAGCTCCTGCTTCGTGATCTGTTTCCTCGCCAGGCGCTCGGCGAGGATGCTGCGGATGGCGGCAAGGCCGTTCCCGACGCGGCCGAGGTCGGCGTCCTTGAGCCTGACCAGCGTGCCCTGCTGCACCGCGACGGAAGTGATCCCCGCGCCCATGAATCCGGCGCCGAGCACGCCCAGCTTGCGGATCTCGAGCGGCGGCGGGACGGGCTCCGGGACGCCGGGATCCTTCCTGAGCGCGGTGGACGCGAAGAAGAGGAAGATCAGCTCGCGGCACTCCGGCGTCATGGCCATCTCGCCGAAGAGACGGGCCTCCTCGCGGAACCCCCGGTCGCGGCTCTGGAAGCCCGCTTTCACGGCCTCGATCGCCGCGAGGGGCGCTGGATAGTTGCCCTTCGTGCGCTCGAGCACCTGCTCGCGCGCCTGACGAAAGACCACGCCGCGTCCGATCGGGTTGTCATCGAGAAGGAACCCCTTCGCATCATGCGGCCTGACACGCGCGTTGCGCTTGCGCGTCCCGGCCGCGAGCTCGCGTGCGCGCGCGTGGGCGATGTCGAGCAGGATCGCGGGGTGGACGAGCTCGTGGATCAACCCGATCTGGCGCGCCTTTCTGGCGCGCACGTTGCGGCCGGTGAGGATCATATCGAGCGCCGCCTGCAGCCCGACGGTCCGCGGCAGCCGCTGCGTGCCACCGGCTCCGGGAATGAGCCCGATCTGCACCTCGGGGAGGGCGAGCACGGTCTTCGGGTGATCGGTCGCGATGCGCCAGGCACAGGCGAGCGCCGCCTCGAGGCCCCCGCCCAGGCAGGCGCCGTGAATCGCGGCAACGACGGGGACGCGCAGCCGCTCCAGCCGGTCGAGGAGCGCGTGGCCGTTATGGCTGGCGAGCTCCGCGTCGGCGGCGCTGGTCCATTCGAGAAACTCCTCGATGTCGGCGCCGGCCACGAAGTTCTCGGGCTTTCCCGAGGTGAGGATCGCGGCGCGGATCTCCCGGTCCGACTCCAGGTGGTCGAAGAGCGCGGCGAACTCCTCGCGCACCGCGCGCGAGATGATGTTCACCGGCTCGTCCGGCACGTCGAACGTGATCAGGGCGATGCCCTCGGTCACGGAGAGCGTGAGGCTCGGCATCAGGCGGGTCCCGGTTCGGGTCTCGACGGACACGGCGTCACGCGGCGCTCACCGCTCCACGACCATCGCGAAGCCCATGCCCCCGGCGGCGCACACCGTCATCAGCCCGAACTGCCCGCCGCGCCGCCCCAGCTCGTTGAGCAGCGTCGTCGTTATGCGGGCGCCCGTGGCGCCGAAGGGGTGGCCGATCGCGATGGAGCCGCCCATCACGTTGAGCCGCGCCCGATCCACTTCACCCACCGGCTCCGTGAATCCCGCGCGCTCGGCCCATTCGCGCGACTCGAATCCGCGAAGGTTCGAGAGCACCTGGGCCGCGAAGGCCTCGTGCATCTCCACGAGGTCCATGTCGTGGAGCGTGAGGCCGGCCCGGTGCAGCGCCACCGGGGCCGCGAGCACCGGGGCCATGAGGAGCTGCTCGCCGGGATCGAGCGCGGCGTACGCGTACGACCGGATGAAGCCCAGCGGCTCGTAGCCCAGAGCCCGCGCGCGCTCCTCGCTCATGAGGAGCACTGCGGCCGCGCCGTCGGTGAGCGGCGACGCATTGCCCGCCGTCACGCTCCCGTAGCGCCGGTCGAAGACCGGCCGCAGCTCGCGGAGCTGTTCGATGCTCGTATCCTCACGGACGCCGTTGTCCGACGCGAGGACGTTCTCGTAGGTCGGTGGTGCCCAGACGGGGGCGATCTCCGCCGTGAGCCGGCCGTCGGCCGTCCCCGCGTGCGCCAGGCGATGCGAGCGCAGCGCGAACTGGTCCTGCTCCTCGCGCGGAATGTGATTGATCTTCGCCATCTTCTCGGCCGACTGCCCCATCGTCTCACCGGTCGAGGGCTCCGCGATGGCCGGCGTGATGGGCACGAGATCGCGCGGCCGCATCTTCGTGATGGCGCGCACGCGTCCGCTCACCGACTTCGCGCGCGACGCCGCGACGAGGACGTCCGAGAAGCCGCGCGAATGCAGAATCGGCACCGACGAGAGCGACTCGGCGCCGCCCGCGATGACCACCTCGTGGTGGCCCAGCACGATCTGATCGGCCGCGTCGGTGATCGCCTGGTTGGCCGAGGCACAGGCGCGACTCACCGTGAACGCGGGGATGCTCTTCGGAAGATGCGGGAGGAGCGAAACCTCGCGCGCGATGTTCGGCGCGAGCACCGAGGGAACCACGGTGCCGAAGACCACGGCATCGACCTCGGCGCCGTCGAGATTGGTTCGCTGGATGAGCTCCGCCACGCAGTGACGGCCCAGCTCGACGGCGGAGAGCGACCGCAACACGGTGCCGGACTTCGCGAACGGTGTCCGCACCCCTGCCACGATGGCTACGCGGCGGCCGAACCCGGGAGACAAAGGCGATCCAGACACTCCAGGCGGTACCATGCTGGACATGACCCGTAAGCTAACGCGTCCCGGCTCACGCGTCGTTGCTCACGCGTCCTTCCGCGCGACCACGGAGGCCACGTGGCGCTCGCCCGCCTCGTCGCGCAGGAGACCCTCGCGGTACTCCGCGATCGCGAGCGGCGCCACGAGGGATTTCAGCTCCCCCGGCCGCAGCGTATAGTCGGGATTGCGGGGGGCGCGAGCGCGGCCCGCCGCCACGAGCGCCAGGTGCTCGACCGTGTACGTTTCGTAGACGAGGGTCCCACCGGGTTCGAGGAGCGCGATGAGCCGCGGAAAGAGCGCGCGGTCCAGGAAGTTCACGCAGAGCAGTACCGGCAGCGTGCCCGGCACGAAGGGGAGCGCGCCGGCGTCGGCCACGACGCCGTGCACGAGCGGGTGGCGCCGCATGGCCTGCTGCACCGCCGACTCCACGAAATCGACGGCCACGACCGGCCGGCCCGTGGCCGCGATCGGCCCCGCATGACGCCCGTCTCCCGCCGCGAGGTCCACCACGAGCCCCCCGGGGGAAAGACCGCGCACCGCGTCCATGACCCAGCCCGACGGACCCCGCTCCGCCCGCGATCCCGCCGCATAACGAGCAGTCCAGCGCTCGCGATCGGCTCGTGAGTCGGTCACCGGCGGCGTCCTCCCATTCCCGGTCCGACCCGGCACCAGCCGCTCCGCATCGCTGGCGCGAGGTGGCCACGCAGCGGCTCCTGCGCGAGACGTTCGACCTCGTCGTGATCGGGGGCGGGATCACCGGGGCGGGCGTCGCGCGCGACGCGGCGCTGCGCGGCCTGCGCACGGCCCTCATCGAGCGCGAGGACTTCGCGAGCGGCACCTCGAGCCGCTCGTCGCGTCTGATCCACGGGGGCGTCCGGTATCTGGAGCACGGGCACCTGCGCCTCGTCTTCGAATCGAGTCGCGAGCGACGCACGCTCCTGCGGATCGCGCCGCATCTCGTGCGCCCGCTCGCGTTCACCTGGCCGGTCTACCGCGGCGCGCGGATCTCGCGCCTGAAGTTGGCGGCCGGTCTCGCACTGTACGACGCGCTGGCGCTCTTCCGCAACGTCGCCCGGCACGACGTCCTGAGCGCGCGCGGCGTGCTCGAATCCGAGCCCCTGCTCCGCCGCGAGGCGCTCAAGGGGGGGGCGCGGTACTTCGATGCCTCGACCGACGACGCGCGCCTCACGCTGGCCAACGTCATGGCCGCGCGCGATGCCGGAGCCGTGGTGCTGAATCACGCTCCGGTGTCGGCGCTCGTCCGGAGCCCGGCGCGCGTCACGGGGGTCGAAGTGCTCGACACCGCGAGCATGCACGGCGTGACGGTGCGCGCGGAAATCGTCGTGAACGCCACCGGCCCGTGGAGCGACGAGATCCGGCGGCTGGAATCGCCCGCCGGGCCCCCGACGATCCGGGGGGCGAAGGGGGCCCACATCGCGGTGCCGCGCTCGCGTGTGGGGAACCGCGACGCGCTCGCGCTCCTGCACCCCACCGACGGGCGGGTGCTCTTCGTGGTTCCCGCGGGGGAACAAGCGATCGTCGGCACCACGGAAACGCTCTCGCTCGCGCCGCCGGGACAGGTCCGCGCGAGCCGTGAGGACGTACGCTATCTCCTGGCCGCGGCCAACTACTTCTTCCCGGCCACGGGGCTGGGCGAGCGCGACGTGATCTCTGCCTGGGCGGGGATCCGGCCGCTCGCTGCGGCGCTCACGGGAGAGGAGACCGGCAGTGCCTCGCGCGAGCACGCGATCGCCGAGGGCCCGGGCGGCATGGTGCACGTGACGGGCGGCAAGCTCACGACGTATCGCGCGATGGCGGAGGAGATCGTGGACGACGTGTTGCGCCGCCTGGGGTCTCCCATGGTGCGGAAGTGCGTCACCGCGTCGCAGCCGCTGCCAGGCGGGGAGATATCGCTGCCGATGGTGCGCGAGGAGGCGCGGACCATCACCGATCCGCGGCTCCGCGACCGGCTCACGGCCTCGTACGGCACGCGCTGGGAGCAGGTCTGGTCGCTCGGTGAGCGCGACGGGCGGCTGCGCGTGCCGGTCGCCGACGACGTCCCGTTCATCGGCGCGGAGTACGTGTACGCCGCGGCCGAGGAGATGGCGGAGTCGTTAGGTGATCTGCTCATCCGCCGCACGCCCGCCGCGTTCGAGACGCGCGATCACGCGATCGGGATGGCACCCGCCGTCGCGCGGCTCGTGGCTCCGGTGCTGGAAT
>DATIGO010000428.1:0-10261 GCA_035454665.1 Gemmatimonadaceae bacterium
CGGCGATGGACTGCGAACACGCGCCCGCATATCACGCAGGTGGTTCCCTTCGGCTCCCAAAATAGTGGTTCCAGGCTCCCCGTGACGGAGCCGTCCGACTCACGACTCGCGAGACACCACGGTCCCGTCCGGCCCCACCACCTCCACCGGCCGCCCGGCGACCCTCGCCAGCAACGCGGACTTCCGGTTCGCCCCCCACAGCTCCAGCCGCACGCTGCGCGCGCGACCGTCGGGAACCACGGTCAGCCGGATCGCCCGCTCCAGCCAGCGCACCTTGATCCGCCGCACCGCGCCCACGTGTCCGCGATCGAACCCGTCGGCCACGCGCAGCAACGCGGCGAGCCGCCGGATCCGGCGGCGCGTCGCGCGGTCCAGCGCGCCGTACTCGCGGTGCGCACGACGCGGCGGCGCGCCACGGTGATACCGCGCCACGTGCGCGATGATCACCTGCTCCTCGGGTGACACGCCCAGCAACTCGGCGTGCGCGATGAGGTGATAGCTGTGCTTGTGATGCCGGTCGTAGTTGATGTGGTAGCCCACGTCGTGCAGGAGCGCTGCGTCGGCGAGTATCCGGCGGTCCGCCGGTTCGCAGCCGATCCGGGGCCCGATCGCGTCGAAGAGCTGCTGCGCGAGGCGCTGCACGTGCTGCGCGTGCGGCACCTCGTAATGGCAGCGCTGGGCGAACTGCAGCACCGAGCGCTCGCGTGCCTCGCCGGGGTCGGCGGGCGCGGGATGCACCCGCGCGCTCTCCAGCAGCAACCCCTCGCGGATCCCGTACCCCGACACGATGATCTCGCGCGCCTCGATGCGCGCCATGACCGACAGCACCGCCGCGAGCCCGCCCAGGATCACGTCCGCGCGCGCGGGATTCAGCCCGGGAATCGCCTGACGCTCCTCCGGCGACGCCTCGAGGAGCATGTCGACGATGTGCTCGACTTCCTCCCGGGGTACGCTCGTGCCGTGCACCCGCCCGTCGAACGGCAGGCCGCGCCGGGCCAGGTACATCGCCCCGAGGTTGGTGAACGTTCCCCCGGAGCCGATCAGCTGCGCGCCGCGCCAGTCCTTCACCGGCAGCGCACGCCGCACGTCGTCGCGGATCGCCTCGCGCAACCGGCGCATCCGCTTGCGACCCGGGCGCGGGCCGAGGTACTGCTCCGTCATCCGCAGCGCGCCGTAGGGCAGGGAGATCAGACGCTCCACGAGCCCGTCGGCGCTCATCGCCAACTCGAGGGACCCGCCGCCGATGTCCATCACCACCGCGCGTCCAGCCCCGAGATCGAAGTGCGCGAGCGCGGACCGGAAGGAAAGCCGGGCCTCGTCCTCGCCCGTGAGCACGCGAACGCGCAGTCCGGTCTCCCGGCGGATCTGATCGAGGAAATCGCGACGGTTCGCCGCGTCCCGCACGGCGCTCGTGGCCACGGCGTCCACGCGTGACGCCCCCATCTGCGTCGCGAGCGTCGCCATGCGCTGCACCGCCTCCAACGCATGCCGCATCGCGCTCTCGCTCAGCACGCCGCTCCGGTCCACGCCGGCGCCCAGGCGGGGCGCCGCCTTCATTTCGTCCACCACGCGGATGCTGCCATCGGGGCTGACGTCGGCGATGATCTGGCGGATCGAGTGCGAGCCGATGTCGATCGCCGCGAGCCGCACCGCGGGCGCCGGCCTGGGCTGCCGCCCGGCGAGATCCAGGACACGGACGCGCGGCGCGGTCACGCCAGCACGCTCACGGGCTCGCGGTCCGCACGGCCCCCTCCATCTCCGCGCGATGCTTGATCTGCTTCCCTTCGGCCAGGAACACGGCGTCCTCGGCGATGTTGGTGGCGAGATCCGCCACGCGCTCGAGGTTCCGGCTCACCAGCAGGAGCTCGAGCGACGGGTTGATGGTCTTGGGGTCCGCCATCATGTGCGTAAGCAGGACGCGGAAGACCGAGTCGTGCAACGCGTCCACCTGGTCGTCGGCCCGGCATACCTCGCGCCCCAGCACCCCGTCCGCCCGCACGAAGGCGTCCAGCGCGTCGCTCAGCATGCGGCGTGCGCGGCGCGCCATGTCCTCGATCGCCGGATCGATCATCAGGGGGGACCGCAGCGCGATGATGCGCAGCGCCGACTGGGAGATGTTCACGGCGTGATCGCCCACGCGCTCGAGGTCGCTCGAGATCTTGATGGCGCTGATGATGAAGCGAAGATCGCGCGCCATCGGCTGCTGCAGGGCGAGGAGCTCGATCGCGAGCCGCTCCACCTCCAGCTCGCGCTGGTCGATGTCGTGGTCCCCCTGGATCACGGCGTCGGCCTTGTCCCGGTCGCGCGTGAGGAGCGCCTCCACCGCGATGTCCACGAGCTCTTCCGCCCGCGCCGACATGTCGAGCAGACGCTGCTTCAGGACCGCGAGCTGCGCGTGAAAGTGCCGAGCGCTGATCGGTTCCACGCTCGTCATCCGAACCTCCCGGTGATGTAGGCCTCGGTCCGATCCTCACGCGGGCTGGTGAAGATCTGGTCCGAAGCGCCCGTCTCGATGAGCCGCCCGAGGTAGAAGAACGCCGTGATGTCCGAGACGCGCGCCGCCTGTTGCAGATTGTGCGTGACGATCACGATCGTCAACTGCGACTTGAGCTCGTACAGCAGCTCCTCGATCCGCTGCGTGGCGATGGGATCGAGCGCCGAGGCCGGCTCGTCGAGCAACAGGACCTCGGGCTCGTTGGCGAGCGCCCGGGCGATACAGAGGCGCTGCTGCTGTCCGCCCGAGAGCCGGGTGGCGCTCTGGCGCAGCCGATCCTTCACCTCGTCCCAGAGCGCGGCGCGGCGCAGCGCGGATTCCACCGTGGCGTCGAGCTCGGCGCGCGAGAGCCGGTCGTTGATGCGGGGACCATACGCCACGTTGTCGTAGATCGACTTCGGGAAGGGGTTCCAGCGCTGGAAGACCATCCCGACGCGCTGGCGCAACTGCACGACGTCCATCCCCCGGTAGATCTCCTGGTCGTCGATCCGCATCGATCCCGACTGCCGCGTGT
The DNA here is from genome assembly GCA_035454665.1 of Gemmatimonadaceae bacterium. GTDB lineage: Bacteria > Gemmatimonadota > Gemmatimonadetes > Gemmatimonadales > Gemmatimonadaceae > DATIGO01. The sequence goes on from DATIGO010000428.1 coordinate 3,009, forward strand.
CCGGGACCATCTCGTTCAGGCGGTTGATGGAGCGCAGGAAGGTGGACTTGCCGCACCCCGAGGGTCCGATGAGCGCCGTCACGCGGCGGGGCGGGATGACGAGGTCGATGTCGTGCAACGCCTGCTTCTCGCCGTACCAGAAGGAGAAGCGGCGCGCCTCGACACGCCCCGTCGTCGTTTCCGGCGTGGGAGCGGACCGCTGGAGGGCATCCGGCATCATCATGGCGTCGGCCTATCCATACCGTCCGGTAATGTACGCCTCCGTCCGGGGATCGACGGGATTGGTGAAGAGCGTGCGCGTGGGCGCCGCCTCCACCAGCTCGCCCAGCAGCATGAATCCCGTGCGATCGGAGACCCGCGCCGCCTGCTGCATGTTGTGCGTCACGATGACCACGGTGACGGAGCCACGCAGCTCGTACACCAGCTCCTCCACCTTCTGCGTGCTCAGGGGATCGAGCGACGCCGTGGGCTCATCGAGGAGCAGCACCATGGGATTCGTGGCCAGTGCACGGGCGATGCAGAGCCGCTGCTGCTGCCCCCCCGAGAGCGCGGTCGCCGGATCGCGCAGGCGGTCCTTGATCTCGTCCCACAGGGCCGCGCGCCGGAGGGAGCGCTCGACGATCTCGTCCTCTTCCCGGCGGCCCGGCCGCTGGCGTCCCGCGGCTCGGAGTCCCGCGGCCACGTTGTCCCGCACCGACATCGTGGGGAACGGGGTCGGGCGCTGGAAGACCATGCCGACGCGGCGTCGCAGCTCGATGGGGTTCACCCCGCGCCCGTAGATGTCCCGCCCGTCGAACAGGACTTCCCCTTCGACGCGCGCGCCGGGCACGGTCTCGTGCATCCGGTTGAGGCAGCGGAGCAGGGTGGACTTGCCGCACCCCGACGGGCCGATGATGGCGGTGACCTGCCCGTCGAGGATGTCGAGCGACACACCGCGCACCGCGCGCACCGCGCCGAAGTAGGCGTCGAGCTGGCGCACGGCCAGGCGCGCCGCACGCTCCGCGCCGGCCTCCTCGGCGGGGCGCGCCGGCGCCACGAACGGACGGCGCGGTACCGCGTCGAGATCAGTCACCGCTGCCCCGGTACCGGGAGCGCGTGACCACGCGCGCGAGGACGCTGATGACAAGGACGAGTCCGATGAGGACGAGCGCTCCAGCCCACGCGAGGCGGTGCGACTCGTCGTACGGTTGAATCGCATAACGATAGATCTGGAGGGGAAGCGCCTGGATCGGCTGGTCCAGCGCCACCGAGAAGAAGCTGTTGCCCAGGACGGTGAAGAGGAGCGGCGCCGTCTCGCCCGCGATGCGCGCGATGGCGACGAGCGCCGCCGTCACGATGCCGGGGAGCGCCGTCCGGAGCACGATCGACACCGAGGTGCGCCAGCGCGGATACCCGAGGGCGAGCGCCGCCTCACGCAGCGAGTCCGGCACCGTGCGGACCATCTCCTCCGTGGCGCGGGTCACCAGCGGGATCATCATCGCGCCTAACGCCACGCCGCCGGCCAGCGCCGAGAAGTGCCCCACGGGTCGCACCAGGAACTGCCACGCAAAGATCCCCATCACGATCGACGGAAGGCCGTTCAGCACGTCGGAGAGGAACCGCACCGTCGTGGCCAGCCGGTTCCCCCCCTGCTCGGCCAGGTACAGCCCTGCGCCGATCCCGATCGGCAGCCCGATCGCCGACGCCAGCCCCACGAGGATGAGCGTTCCCACGATCGCGTGCGCCATGCCGCCCCCCGGCTGGCCCACCGGGCGGGGAATCTGGGTGAAGAAGTTCAGGTCGATCGATGTCGCGCCCTCGCGGATCAGATGCCCGAGAATGAACAGGAGAGGCAGCGTGGCAACGATCGCCGCCATGCCCAGCACCCCGCTCATGATCCAATTCGAGGCGTGCCGGTGACCGATCGACCGGCGCCTGCGCGCCGCCGCGGCGAACTGCACCCCGTTGATCGGGCGTGGGAGATCCGCGCGGGGGCTCACACCCGCACCTCGCGCCCCACCTGCCAGACCAGCCACCGCGCGATCGCGTTCACGATCAGCGTCACGCCCAGCAGCACGGCCCCGCAGGCCATGAGCGCCGATACGTGCAGCTCGCCCGAGGCTTCGGCGAACTCGTTCGCGATCACCGACGCGAGCGTGTACGCGGGAGCGAGCAGCGACGTGGAGATCTCCTGCCGATTGCCGATCAGCATCGTGACCGCCATCGTCTCACCCAACGCGCGCCCGAGTCCCAGGATGATCCCGCCGAAGATCCCCGAGCGAGCGTACGGCACGACCGCGTCCCGGATCATCTCCCACTTGGTGGCCCCGAGCGCGAGCGCCGCCTCCCGCTGCGACCGCGGCACGGCCAGCAGTACCTCGCGCGAGACCGCGGAAATGTAGGGGAGGACCATGATCGCCAGGATCACGCCGCCCGACAGCATGTTGTAGCCGTAGTTCGCGCCCGCGAAGAACGGCGTGTTCCCCAGCCCGAGCGTATCGCGGAGAAAGGGCGTCACCTGATCGCGCAGGATCGGCACGAGCACGAAAATCCCCCACAGACCGTACACCACGCTGGGAATCGCGGCGAGCAGATCGACGAGGAACGAGACCGGCTGCCGCAGCCACGCGGGCGAGAACTCCGTGAGCCAGAGCGCGACGCCCAACGCGAGCGGCGTGGCCAGGGCGAGCGCGAGCAACGAGGAGACGAGGGTGCCGTAGATCATCGGCGCGGCGCCGAACTGCTGGCGCACGGGATCCCACGTGCTCGAGGTCAGGAATCCGGGACCGAACTCCCGGAGGGCGGGCCAGGCGGCCACGAGCACCTCGAACGCGATCAACCCCAGGAGAAGGGGGACCACCACCGCGAACCCGGTGGTGACCACGCGGTACACGCGATCGCCGAGGAGCGCCCCCTTCAGGCTGGTCGGCGCGGCCGGCGCAGCGAGTCCCGCTTCCACCGACGCCGGCCCGGGCTGGCTCATGGCGCCGCGCTACCGACCTGGATCCTCGACAAGCGCTCCGTGAGCTGCTGCGTGAGCGCCGCCGGGAGCGGTGCATAGTCCAGCGTTCCGGCGCTCTGCTGTCCCGTCGTGTACATCCAGCGCATGAAGTCGACCAGGGCCTGGCCCTTTGCGGCGTCCGGTTGGCGCTCGTAGACGAGCAGCCAGGTGAAGGAGGAGATCGGGTACGCCCCCGCGCCGGCAGCGTTCACGATCGAAACGCGATAATCCGTGTCGGGGCCCAGCTGGTCCTTGGCGCCATCGGCCGCCGCGGTGATCGACTCGATCGTCGGCTCCACGAACTCGCCTGAGACGTTCCGGACCAGTGCGACCGGAAGCTGATTCTGCCGCGCATAGGCGAGCTCCACGTAGCCGATCGTGCCCGGCGTCTGCTTGACCTGTCCGGCCACCTGCTCGTTCCCCTGGCCGCCCAGCCCCACGGGCCATGCCACCGCCTTCCCGCGTCCCGGGCCCGACGCCCAGCCGGGGCTCACTGCGGTAAGGTAGTCGGTGAAGACATAGGTGGTGCCACTCCCGTCGGAGCGATGGACGACGATGATGTCGCTGGCCGGCAGCGTGACGCCGGGGTTCACCGCCGCGAGCCGCGCGTCATTCCACCGCGTGACCTTTCCGAGGAAGATGTCGGCGACCAGCTCGGGCGTCACACGAAGCGGCTGCGTTACGTCCGGCACGTTGTACGTGAGCACGACCGCGCCGAGCACCGAGGGAAAGTGCAATACCGGCCCGCCCTGGGCGCGCGCCATCTCCTCGTCGGTCATCGGTCCATCCGAGGCGCCGAAATCGACCGTGCCGGCCGCGAGCTGCTGAATCCCCGCGCCGGAGCCATTGGACTGGTAGTTGATCCGGACGCCCGTTTCGGCGGCGTAGTCCGAGAACCACTTCGAGTAAATAGGATATGGGAAGGTGGCGCCGGCGCCGTTCAGACTCACCGAGGGCGCACCGTTGCCGCAGGCTGCAGATATGGCCGTGACTGCGAGCGCGAAAACCGCGAGGCTTCGACGGGTCACAGATCGCTCCGGGATATGGGTCTCAGCATGCCGGTGAAGCTCGGGTGACCACGCGACCGGATCTTCACAATTTGGTAACGGACGTGTCACGACGCCCCGCGCTCAACGGCAGCCGGCTCCCCTGCGTCTCCCCAGAGGGTGGTAGCAGAACTACGCATGGGGCCGCAACTTAGGTCTCAATCCCCTCCCCGATCACCGAGGACCTGCCGGCATGCAAACGTATCCGATCCTCCGTGTGGCGCTGTGTGCGGTTCTCGTGATGCGTCCCGTCACCGCGTCGGCGCAGGGCGATGCGGCGCTTCACGAGGCACGGCTCGCGTGGGAGCGCGGCGACTATCCGGCCGCGCTGAATGGCTTCGAGCGAATCCTGACGAGCCCGTCCTGGGACCGCCATGTCGAGCCGATCGCGCTGATTACGGGCGAGCTGTACCGCACGAGCGAACTCACCACCGACGGGAGGGCCGTGCGCTTCTCGCCGGAGGGGAAGTGGACGGTCTTCGAGCGGGGGACCGCGCCCGGTGTGTGGACCATCTTCGTGGCCAGCGAGGGGGCCCCGCGGCGCGACTCGGTGCCCGGCACGGCCGCGGTGTTCGACGACGTGCGCGGGCGGATGGCGTATCTGCGACCGCAACCGGGGACGGCGGGGCCGAGACTGATCGTGCGGGATCTCGCGTCCTCGACCGAGCGTGTCCTCGCGGCCGAATCGCTGCTGGTGGCCTCGCCCGTATTCTCGGCCGACGGGGAGACGCTGTACTTCATCGGCAAGAGCGCGGGGGAGAACGGGACGCACGTGTACGGCGCGCCGGTGACGTCGATGAGGCCGTCACGCGTGACGAGTGCGGAAGCGGCGCGCGCGGACCTGAGGCTGCTCCCTGGCGGGCGCTCGCTGCTCTGGATCACGGGTGCCGATCCGTTCGTCGCGGGCGGGCGCGGAGGTCGTGGTGGTCGCGGCGGTGGTGGGGGTGGGGGGGGTGGTCGTGGTGCAGGTCGTGGCGGTGCCGCTCAGCCGGGCTTCGTAACACGCGACCTGACCAGTGGCGCCGAGCGCGCGTTCGCCGGTACCTCGCCCTCTGTGTCAGCGGATGGCCGCGTGGTGGTGTACCTCGAGCGGGGAGCGGGAGAGACGCAACTCAAGCTGGCCAACGTGGCCGAGGGCGAGCCGGTCGTCCTCAGGCGCAGCGCGGAACCGATGGATAACCCCGTTGTGTCCGCCGATGGCCGCACCGTCGCCTTCGAGTTCATGCCGCGCGAGGACCGCGAGATCTTCCTCATCGACGCCGACGGCCGAAACGAGCGGCGTCTGACGCGGGAGATCCAGCACGATCTCATGCCGCGGTGGGTGGGGCCCACCACCATTCTCGCGATGATCGGCGAGGCGCGGCACCGGCGCTCGCACCTCTACGACGCGACGACGGGCACGCGCACGCGGCTCTTCCACAACAACACGGTCCGCACCGTGGCGCCGGAGTACGAGTGGGTCGTCTCGCCCGATGGCAGCCGGATCGCGATCGTGGCCGAGCGCGATGGCGACACCGTGTCTCCCGAGCGCGGCGTGTACGTCGTCGATCTGCGCTCGCGCGTCACCCGGGACGATCTCCTCGCACGCGTCCGGTCGCAGCGCACCGCGGAGCTCGCGCTGCGTGAGGACGCGAAGCGCCGGTACGGTCCCGTGGCAGCCGAGATCCGAAGCGTCACGGAGAACGTCTCCAAGGATCAGATCTACACCTGGGCGCGCGATCTCTTCCGCTTCGACAGCAAGAACATCACGCAGCCGGGGAATGCGAGGGCCATTGCCTACCTGGACTCGGTCTACAAGTCCTTCGGCTACGAGACCGAGCTGCAATGGTGGGAGCCGCGGCCCGGGATCCGCACGGCGAATGTGGTTGCGACGCTGAAGGGGACGGTGAGTCCCGATGCGGTCTACGTCGTGGGCAGTCACTTCGATTCCGCGGTGGCCGGTCCCGGATCGGACGACAATACCAGCGGCACCACGATGTTGCTCGAGACGGCGCGCGTGCTGGCCCGGAACCCGCAGCCGGCCACGATCAGGTTTGTCTCGTTCACGGGCGAGGAGTCCGGCTTGCTCGGCAGCCGGGAGTTCGTCCGGCGCCTCAAGGCCGACTCGGTGCTGGTGGTGGGCGCGATGAACAACGATATGATGGGATACTCGAATGATCAGCGGCTCGACAACACCATCCGCTATTCGAATCCCGGGATCCGGGATGTGCAGCATGGTGCGGCGCTGGAGTTCTCGCGGCTGATCACGTACGACGCGCTGTACTACAAGAGCACCGATGCCGCGGCCCTGTTCGACGGCTATGGCGACATCATCGGCGGCTTCGGTTCGTACCCGATCCTGGGAAACCCGCACTACCACCAGCGGCACGACGTCCTCGAGACGATCAACTTCGAGCTGATGGTCGAGAACACGAAGGCCAATGTGGCCACGATGATGATGCTGGCCTTGTCGCCGTCACGCGTGAATGGGCTCGTGGCCGAGCGCGCTGGCTCGGGCGTAACATTGCGGTGGGCGCCGAGCCCCGAGCGGGACATCCGGGACTACCTCATTCGGTGGCGCGATGGGTCGGGCGCCGAGCGCACGCTGCGAGCGTCGCAGCCGCGCGCCACGATCCCCTCATTGCCGCCGGGAACCGCGGTGATGGTGAAGGCCGTGAATCGTCGCGGGCTCGAGGGGTGGGATTGGGCGCGAGCCACGGTTCCGTGACAGATTCGTCAGGCGCCCTTATTACAGGGGACACAGCGGACACCGAGGAGAACATTCACATGTTCCTCGGTGTCCCCTGTATCCCCAGTGGCAAGGCCTTTTCACATCACCACTGAGGGTCCTTCGCCTCAGTACGTCGGCCGATCCTCGCGGATGGTGCCCCGCGTGGTCGCACCCGCGGTGAAGGTATGGCCGCCGGCGCGCGTGAGGATCGCACGCGCCCGATCCTCCGTGCCGTCGTCCGCGTCCACGGCCACGAGGATGTTCCCCCGCTCCACGGCCGGGCCGTAGAACTCCGCTTCCTCCTTGCTGTATCCAGCCTTGGCGAAGGCTCCCGCCAGGGCGCCGGAGGCGCCGCCGACCACGGCTCCCGCGGCGACCGTGCCGGCTGTGGCGCCGAGGGCCGAGGCGAGCACGCCGGCCGTCACGAACGGTCCGATGCCGGGGATGGCCAGCGCCGCCAGCCCGAACAGCGCGCCGAGCCCGGCACCGGCAGCGGCGCCCTTACCGACCCGCTCGG
>DATIGO010000429.1:0-3707 GCA_035454665.1 Gemmatimonadaceae bacterium
CGAGGTCGAGAGCACGCGCGCCCTGCTCGACGACATGCAGGAGCGGCTGAAGGGCGCGACAGGCGCCATGAGCGATTTCGTGGAGCGGAAGCGGCAGATCGAGCAGCTCGAGCAGCGGCTCGCCCGTGCCGAAGCCCTCACGAAGGACGTGCGCTCGACGGTGGACCTGATCTCCGCGCAGCGCTCGGTCATCGACCAGGTGCTCGAGCGCTCGGGAACGCTCGCGGTGCAGGCACGGCAGGCGGAGGGGCTGATCGAGGCCCTGCGCACGGAGTGCGTGCTGGCCACGACGCTTCAGGGCGCGATTCGCACGCAGCGCGACGAGGGCGGCGACTCGCAGGAGTAACGCCCCGGTCCTCCCGGGCCAGGCGAGGGGATCTGCTCACCGTCCCCTCGCGCTCGACGGAGTGCGCGGCCAGAGTCCGCGGCATTGCCTGCCCGGCAGCCCGCGGAGCGCCCGACGGACGCACAGCACCTGGCCGGTTGTGTCGCGACCGGGGTGCTCATCGGTTGCGGCGATCGGGGCCACGGTCGGCGTGGGCGGTGGGATCCCCTCGGCCCCGCTGGAGTCACGGTGGCGGTGCGGCCGGGCCGAATCCGTGTGGCGTTGGTGCTCTGAATCACGGAGCGGAGCCGTACTGATTTCCGGGCGGCTGTGACGACCCGTAGGGATCGTCGGGGTGCTTACCTCACAGCGGGCTCGGCCGTCTATAGACGCGGCGGGCCACGCGAGGGAGGCGCGGGGGCCTGGCGTGCGGCCAGTGCAGCACGGCGCACACGGTGGCCGGCGCCCCCGAACCAACCCAATCCCGAGGCTGACCCATGCTGAACCGTCGTCGCAGTGTATTGAGGCTCCTGGCTGGCGTCCTGCTCCTTGCGGGAGCCGGCTGCACCGACTCCACCGAGCCGGCGGGCTTCGGCACGGTGATCGGGCGCGTCACGGCGGCCAATGGCGTCACGCCGATTCCGTCCGTTTCGGTCTATCTCGAGTACGCCGGCCCGGCGAGCGCGGTGCTCACCGACAGCCGCGGCGACTACAAGTTCGAGAACGTTCCCGTCGGCACGCACGTCATCCACGCCGACAAGGGGAACTTCCACGCGACCGACACGGTCGTGGTCCGCGGGGGCGGCTGGACGAACCTGTCGCCTAACGTGAAGCTCGTGGCGATCGGCGAGCTGGCCTACGTGGACGGCCTGTACGACTCGATCGAGGATCTCATCAAGAACCTGGGCTACACGCCGAAGAAGCTCGAGCTGGCCGAGCTGAACTCGCCGGCCGCGCTGGCGCAGTACCGGATGATCTTCCTGAACTGCGGCTCGCACGTGCCCGCGAGCGCGGCGGCCTCGCTCCTGCAGTGGGTGGAGGCCGGCGGCACGCTGTACGCCTCGGACTGGGAGCTCGACGTGGTGCAGGCGATGTTCCCGAGCGACATCATGACCGTCTCGAGCGCGCCGAGTCAGAACATCACGGGAACGGTCACGGACGGCGGGCTGGAGCAGTTCGTCGGCAAGCCGAACGTACTGATCGCGTACGACCTGTCCGCCTGGAAGACCCTCTCGCAGATCTCGAATACGCCGACGGTGCTCCTGCGCGGCAACATCGCGACGGACAACGACGGGACGCAGAACCAGGCGCTGGCGATCTCGTTGTCGCACGGTTCGGGGCGCGTGGTGTACACGACGTTCCATAACGAGGCCGGCATCACCGCCGATCAGCTCGTGGTGCTGCGCTACTTCATCTACTACTAGACGTCGGCAGCAACCCCGCGGGCCAGGGCCCGCGGGAAAGCGGGCGGCCCTGCCTACTGCCCCGTCGCGAGACGGTGCAGCAGCAGGGCCGCCCGCTTCGCCTGAACCGGCAGCATCGTCAGGTCCGCCGTCTCCTCGACCGTGTGATCCGCGCGTCCCTTGAGCCCCAGCCCGTCGATCGCCATCTCCACGCGGCCGGCCACGAAGGAGATGTCGGCCGCGCCCGCCCGGGCCGGATCCACCGGGCCCACCGGCGGCAACCCGGCGTCGCGGCTCGCCTGGTCGAGAATCGCGAGGAGCCGCCGGTTCCCGTCCACCGGCGCGAAGGGCGGATAGCCATCGTCGAACGTGAGGCGCGCGCCGGTGCGCGGGTAGTTCCGCGAGACCAGCCGCTGCATCGTGCTCTTGGCGCGCTCGAGCTGCTCGGGCGTGAGCGCGCGCAGGTCGCCCGCCACGGCCGCGCTCTCGGCCACGACGTTCGTCTTCCCGAAGGCCGTTCCGCGGTTCTGCACCGAATCGAACGCGACTGCAGTCCCGCCCACGATCACGCCGGGATTGAACGTCAGAGGCGGATCGTTCGAGAGCGAGTCATGGAACGCCGCGAGGATCCTCGCCATCTCGTAGATCGCGCCGCTCCCCACGCCGGGCGTGAAGACCTGGGACGAGTGCGACGGCGTACCCGAGGTGCGGAGCTGCCACGTGGTCGAGCCGCGCCGGGCAATGACCGCGACGTGCGGCGCCTCGGGCCCGTTCTCGAAGCCGATGGCGATCCGCGCCCAGTCGGCGGCGTCGGTGAGATCCTTCCGCGCGAGCGCGATGGGGCGTCCGCTGTCCTCCTCGTCACCGGTGAAGACGACCGTGAGCTGGAGGTCGTCCAGCACGCCGGCCTGCTGCAGCGCGCGGAGGGCGAGGAGCATGACGACGTTCCCGCCCTTCATGTCGGCGATGCCCGGACCGCGCGCGGAGTCGCCCCGCACGCGCTCGAAGCGCTGAAACGGCGAATCGCGCTCGAAGACCGTGTCGAGATGGCCGATCAGAAGGATCGCCGGTCCGCGTCCGTTCCCCCTTCGCACCGCCACGAGGTGTCCGGCGCGTTTCCACGGCGTGCCATCGACCCACCGAGTGGTGAAGCCGAGCGTGCGGAATTCGGCGTCGAGCACGTCGCCCACGGCTTTCACACCCGCGAAGTTGTGCGTGCCGCTGTTGATGTTCACGGTGCGCTCGAGCAGCGCGAGCGCGGCCCCGGCGCCGGCGTCCACGGCGCTCACCACGCGACGCTCGACGGGCGAGAGGGTCTGCGCGAGCGCCAGGCTTGGCGCCAGCGCGGAGACCAGGAGTGCGGTGCGGACGGACATGGGAGACTCGTTACCCGCGAGGCGTCGATCGGGTGAAAGGGGAGGCCGGCACGGCGCCGGTCGGTCAAGATCGCCCCGATATCCGCCGCGGCTCAAGGTCTGCGTGCCGCCTCATGGCCGCCATTCCACTGCCCCGAAGCGATCGTGTCCGAGAAACGTGTAGAGCAGGCCGATCGTCGCCCGCGCCTGCGTGCGATGCCCCGTGCCGGGGTAGAACGCGTTGCGACTGGACCAGATGTACTTGACGGCGAGCGCATTCTGGCGGTAGAGACGGAAGGTGACCGACGCGTCGAGTCGGGAGATGCGATCGTGACCCCGCGTGTCGAGACGCCCCACGTCGCTCACGAAGTAATCTCGCGCCGTGAGGTCGAGCGATGCGGCTTGCCCGAGGATCGCGCGTCCCGCGAGGAGGGCCTGCGGTGCGATGCCGTAGTGGTAGTCGCGCTCACCGGCGCCGTGGATCGTGCCCACGGCAGCGTAGCCGGCGCCCGCCGCCGCGGTGCCCTGCAGCGCGACGCCCTCGGTGAGCCACCATTGCCCGGTGGTGCCGAGCGAGAGCGCGGTGCTCGAGACCCGGAAGATCTGCGGCGACACGTAATCGTA
>DATIGO010000430.1:0-18573 GCA_035454665.1 Gemmatimonadaceae bacterium
CCTCAATCGTCTAACTCCCGAGAGCGACCCCAGCGCAGCGATGATCCGCTTCACGAATGTCTTCAAGGAGTACCCCCGCACCGGGCTCGCCCTGAGCGACGCGTCCTTCCAGGTGGCCAAGGGAGAATTCGTCTTCCTGACGGGCCCGAGCGGTGCCGGCAAGAGCACGATCCTCAAGCTCCTCTACATGGATGAGTTCCCTTCGCGGGGAACCGTCTGGGTGAGCGGGAGTCGGTCGCCGGGCCTCAAGCGCGGCGAGATCGCGCAGCTCCGGCGCAAGCTGGGCGTCGTCTTCCAGGACTTCCGGCTCCTCGAGGACCGCACCGCCGAGGCGAACATCGCCTTCGCGCTCGAAGTGGTGGACACGCCGCGGGACAAGATCCCGGGCCGCGTGTCCCGTGTGCTCGGCCGCGTGGGGCTCGCCTCCAAGGCCACGAGCTACCCGCGCGAACTGAGCGGTGGCGAGCAGCAGCGCGTCGCGATCGCGCGGGCGCTCGTCAACGATCCCTTCGTGCTCATCGCCGACGAACCCACGGGAAACCTCGACGACCGCGCCACGCGCGGCGTCTTCCAGCTCCTGCGTGAGATCAACGCCGCCGGCACCGCCGTCGTGATGGCCACGCACAACCTGGAGCTCGTGAAGCGGAGCGAGTATCGCGTGCTCGAGATCAACCGCGGGCAGATCGTCTACGACTCGTCGGACGAGTCGCGCAGCCTTCGCGAGCTGACGCCATGAGGCTCGCCCTGCGCGAGGCGCTGATCGCCTTCCGGCGCGCGCCGCTCCTGAGCCTCCTGAGCGTGGTCACGATCGCGTTCTCGCTGTTCGCCTTCGGCCTCTTCTCGCTCGTCGCGCTCAACATCCGGAATACGCTGCGCACCGTGGAGGAGCGCGTCGAGATCCGTGCCTTCCTCGCCGACGGCGCGCCCGTGGACAGCATCGCGACCACGATGGAGACGATCGGCGCCTTTCCCGAGGTCCTCCGCGTCGAATACATCTCCCCCGAACAGGCGCTCGAGCGCGCGCGCGAAGAGCTGGGAGAGTTCCAGGACGTCTTCGAGGCCAGCTTCCTCCCCGCGTCGATCGACGTGCGCATGCGCGAGGGATCGCGCGATCCGCTCGCGGTACGGCGGATCGCCGATCAGATCCGCGTGATGGGCTACGTCGAGGACGTGCGCTACGGCGAGGACTGGATCGTGAAGCTGCACCGGATCCGCAACATCGCCACGGCGGCGGGGATCGTTCTCGGCGCGGCTTTTGCCGCGGTGTCGATCATCATCATCGGCGCGACCATCCGTATGACCGTGCTGGCCCGCGAGCGGGAGATCTCGATCATGCGCCTCGTCGGGGCGACGGACGGCTTCGTGCGCCGGCCCTTCCTGCTCGAGGGCTTCACGAAGGGCGTGCTGGGCGGTGTCCTGGCGCTGCTCCTGACGTGGTTCGCGAACACCCTGATCTCGCGCTCCTTCATCGAGACCGACTTCTTCCCCATGCGGGTCGCGCTGCTGGGGATCCTGGCTGGCGCGCTGATCGGCACGCTGGGGAGCGCGCTCTCCGTGGGCCGGCATCTGCGCAAGGTGAAATGAGCGGACGGCTCCTGCGGGCGCTGCTCCCGGCACTGTCCCTGCTCCTGGTGGCGGCACCGGTCGTGACCGCGCGCGCGCAGAGCGCCGACGAGCGGCTGCGCCAGCAGCGGGACGAGCTGGACCGGATCCGGCGTGAGCGCGATTCGCTCCAGGCGGAAGCCCGCGCGCTGCAGGGGCGCGTCTCGACGCTCGCCGAGCACGTGGCGAACCTGCGCCGCCAGGCCGAGGCCACGCAGCGGCTGGTGCGGTCGCTCGACCGGCAGCTCGTCAGCATCAACACCGACGTGCAGGCGGCAAACGAAAACCTGGCCCGCGCGCAGGCGGAGGTGTCGACACGGCGGGGGGCGCTGCGCACCCGCGTGCGCGACATCTACAAGCGCGGGCCGCTGTTCGCGACCGAGGCGCTGCTCGCGGCCAGGTCGTTCGGCGAGCTGGTGGCGCGCTACAAGTACCTGCACGAGCTCGCGCAATACGACCGCGTGGTCGTGCGGCGTGTGGAGGATCTGCACCGGCAGATCGAGTCCCAGCGCCAGCTGCTGGTCCGGCTGCAGGACGAGCTCGCGCGGAACCGCGAGGAGAAGGCACGGGAGAGCGCGCGGCTGCGCGATCTCGAGGCGCAGAACGCGCGGACGCTGGTGCAGACGCGCCAGAGCGCGCAGCAGGTGCAGGACCGGCTCCGCCAGATCCAGCGCGACGAGGCGCGGGTGGCGCAGATCATCGCGTCGGCCGAGGCGGCGGAACGGCGTCGCGCGGGCGGTGAGGCCGCCGCGCCGACCGCCAGCGCCCTGCGCTCGAGCGATGCCGGGAACCTCGACTGGCCGGTGGAGGGGAGCATCCTCTACGGCTTCGGCCGGGCGGTGAACCCGAACAACACGGCGATCCGGTGGAACGGCATCGGCATCGCCGCACCGTTAGGCACGTCGGTGAAGGCGATCGCCGAGGGCGAGGTCATGCTGGCGGAGCCGATCGGGACGTACGGGCTCACGATCATCGTGCAGCACGGCGGCGGCGACTACTCCGTCTACGGCTCGCTCCAGCGCGCGAACGTGGCCAAGGGAGCCCAGGTGACGAAGGGGCAGATCATCGGCACCGTCGGTCGCGCGGACCCCGACATGGAGCCGCACCTGCACCTGGAGATCCGGCCACAGGGACGGGCGGCGGATCCGCTCGCGTGGCTCCAGCGACGGCCCTGATCCAGCGGCCGTCGTCCGGACCGGCCCCGCGCCGACCCGGAGGCCGGCCGCGGTGTCCGGTGGTGGTGTAGCTTCCGGCATGCTGCTGGGCGCGCATGTCTCGACCTCCGGCGGGGTCGCCTCCGCCCTGCCTCGCGCGGCGACCATCGGCGCCACCGCGATGCAGATCTTCACGAAGCAGGCGAGCCAGTGGCGCGAGCCGGCGATCGATGCCGACGAGCGGGCGCGCTTCCGTGAGGGGGTGAGCCGGTCCACGCTCGCGCACACCAACGCGCACGACAGCTACCTGATCAACCTCGCCTCCCCCGACGCGTCGCTCCGGACCCACTCGCTTCTCTCGTTTCTCTGTGAGCTCAAGCGCTGCGAAGGGCTCGGACTCGGCGCGCTGGTCTCCCACCCCGGGAACTTCATCGACGACCGTGCGAGCGGTCTCGATCGCAACGCGGAGGCCATCGGGATGGGGCTCGAGCTGGTGCCGGGCCGCACGCGCCTGCTGCTGGAGACGACCGCGGGGAGCGGCACGGCGTTAGGCGCCACGTTCGAGGAGCTGGCGGCACTGATCGAGCGAATCCCGGCGCCGCACCGCGATCGCGTGGGGGTCTGCGTCGACACCGCGCACGTCTTCGCCGCCGGCTATGACCTCGCGGGCGATTTCGACGGCGTCTGGCGCCATTTCGATGACGCCATCGGCCTGGCGCGCCTCGGCATGCTGCACCTCAACGACTCCAAGGCCGCTCTGGGGAGCCGGCGCGACCGGCACGAGCTCATCGGCGATGGGGCGCTGGGTCCGGGCCCGTTCCGCCGCCTCATGACCGATGACCGCTTCGTCGCGATCCCGAAGGTGATCGAGACGCCCAAGCTGGATGATGCGATGAAGACGGACCGGCGGATGCTGAGCCGATTGCGCCGCTACGCACAGGGGAATTGAAAGCCGGCGCGAGTCCTTCCGGTCGTCCGGGGGCCGGCGCTGCAGGCAGCGTGCGGCCGGGGAGCCCGCGGCCCGGCGCTCGCCCCCGCCGCTTCCTCTCACGCCTGACCCCTTCACCCCCGCGCTCACCCCCCGGCGCTCAAGCTCACCCGGTACGCCCCGTGCTGCGTCACCACTTCGCCGCCGCTATTGCTCTGCACGATCACGCGGTATTCGCCCCCAGCGGGCAGGATGACGGTGCCGGTCTGGTAGCCGTTCCCCACGGGCTGGCTGGCACCGGCGATCACGGCGCCCGTGCTGGCGCTGACCAGGATGAGGTTGAGCCCAGGATCGACGGCGAGTGCCGGGAAGTCGAGCCGGACGTTGACCTTCTGCCCGGCTGTTCCGGTGAAAGTGAAGACGTCGATGTCCCCCACCGGCTCGGATTGCTCGCTGCTCACGACCGCACCGACCACGATGTTCGCGCTCGCGGTTTCGGGGAGCGAGTCCACCCGGTGCAGATACAGCCGGTACGGACCACGGTATCCCCCGATCTCGCCGAGTCCCGCGACCCTCAGGCGGTACGTGCCGGCGGGCCAGAAGGCCACGCCGGTTCCCTTCTCCACCTTGAAGGTGGAGGTCGCCTGCGCCGGAGCCACGCCGTGTGCCCGGACCACGGGCGTCACCGCGGCGCCCGTCGCCGTGACCGGCCCTCGCGCAACGGCAACCGCGGCGGGGCCGATCCACTCCGTTCCGATCCCGGGGTTCTGTGTCCCGTCGATCCCGTCGTGGCCGAAGACGAAGTTCCCCAGCGCGTCCTGCGGGATCGTGAGGGTGAACTCGTCGATGTCACCCGGGAGTTCGATGGTCTCCCCCACCACGCTGTCACCCAGCGCGAGCGAGGCGGCCGCGTGCTCGGGGCGGCGGTCGATGGGGTACAGGAAGATCCGGTAGGGCCCCTTGTAGATCACGCCGGCGTCCGCCGAGACCCGCAGGTCGATCCGGCCGTCGTGACCGGCGCGGAAGATGCCCGTCGACCGGGCGTACAGCGGGTCGGCCGCATCCACCGCCAGCAGCGACGTGCCGCCGCCGTTCGCGAGCCCCGCGGCATCGACCCGCAGGAGCCCGCGCTCGTTCGTCCCGCGCTGCAGGAACAGGTTGTACTCGGCGTTAGGCACGGCCGTGACGGTGAACTCGTCGATGTCGCCCACGCGGTCGAGCGCCTCCGACGCCAGCGTGTCGCCGGGGGAGAACGACGCCCGCGCGGTCTCCGGCGCCCGGCGGATCGGATAGATCACGAAGCGATACGGGCTCGGCCAGCCGATGTTCGGCCGGAAGAACGGCGAGGACTGGATGGTGAGCGTGTGACGGCCGCTGTAGGGTACCGTGTACATGGAGAGCGGCTGATCCTCCAGCTCGTCGTGCGCGTTGGCGTGCACATCGGGGAAGGTGGTCTCGCCGTGCGTCACGTCGAAGCGCCCCTGGATGATCGGAGTCCGGAACTGCATCGCCAGAACGAGCTCCGTCCCCGCCATCGCATCGTAGACGAAGCGATCGGTGTCGTCCCACCACGCCAGGTCTTCCTCGCTCACCGTATCCCCGATCGCGAAGAGCATGGTCCGATGCTCCGGCGATGAGGTCTCCGGCCACACATATAGCCGGAACCGTGCCCCCGCCGAGCCGCCTGCGCGGACGCGGAGCCGGTACGTGTCACCCACGCGTGCCGTGAACGGCACCGTCCCGTATGCGTCGACGCGTACGGACGGAGTGGAGCGCGTCAGAGAGTCCACGAGCTGCGCCGTGGCGTCACGCACCTCGAGCGAGACGCTCCCCTCGACCGCATCCAGGTAGACCGTGACATTGGCACCCGTCGTGGCGCGCCACGTGTACTCGCGCTCCTGGGACGGCGCCAGCGATGCGGTAAGGAGCTGGCCCGTCTGCAGGAGCGTGCCGCCGCTGGTCGGCGTCAAGGGCGGGCCGGCGGCGTCACACGCGCACAGGGTGCAGACGGCGGCGAGGGCGAGGGCCGGCGTGACGACGCGGCCCCTCGAGGACGGCTTTGACCTGTACCACATGGTGCGGCAACCGGCAAATAAAGAGGCGCAGACGACGGGCGGAAGCGCCTCGGGCTGCAGCGAGCGCAACCTAATCGTGCGTAATAGAACTGGTCCAGTTCGCCCGCAGGGGCCGCGTCACGGGCCCGAGGGTGGACCAGACCGCTCCTGCGCGTGTAGACTAGGCCGTCTCCGGGACCGACGCCGGCATACCTGCATGGAACGATTCGACTTGCCACAGTCCATGGACGGCCACCGTGCCGCTCCACCGCCCGCCGGGCGGCGGCGCTGGGCGATCGTCGTGCTCTTCCTCCAGGCTCTGCTGTGGATGGCCGGACCCACGATCGAGGCTCGCGCCGAGGCGGCGTCCGCCGGTGCGACGGCCCACGTGGAGGACATCGGCTCGAAACGGTGTCCGCCGATCCACAGCCATCTCGACTGCCAGATCTGCCGCACGCTGCGGGCCGGCGCGCCGTCCGCCACGGCCGTGGCATTCCCCTGCGCCACGCTTCGCGCCCCCCAGGGCGTGGCCCGCTCCGACGACGCCGGCGGGCGCGCCGGGTTCTCGGGGGCCATCGGGTCCCGCGCTCCTCCCACGGCCTGACCACAGCGGCTTGAACGCCTGACGGAGCCTCGCGCCGCGTGCGCGGACCGGGGCTCTCGCCCTCGGGCCTTCACCGCAGCTCCGCCGGACGCAGCGAGGCACAATCTCACTGCCGCCGGCCGTGTCCTGGCCCTCGTCGTCCGCGGCACGCGCACTCCCTCGCGTGCCGTGACCACCGGAACCCGATCGAGAACAGAGGCGCATGCGATCCTCTCTCACGACCCTGAGCCCCGCGCGGCGCGCGTGCGCCGCGGTGCTGCCAAGCCTCACCTTCCTCGTCACCTTTGCCGCGATCGCGCCCGTCGAGGCGCGCGCGCAGTTCGCGGTCCGGCCGGAGGAGCGATGGTTGCGCCCCCCGCAGAGCCGGGCATGGTCTGCCGCTCCGCAGGGTCAGGCACCCGTGAATCCGCGGCTGCTCCCCGACATCAGCGTGGTGGGTGATCTCGTTGGAGATCTCTCGCCCGATGGCAGCACGCAGGAGGACGGGACTCGCTTCGGCGTGCGCGAAGTGGAGCTGGCACTGCAGGCGAACGTGGACCCCTTCTTTCGCGGCGACGTCTTCTTCGGCTTCTCCGACGAGGAGGGAGTGCACATCGAACAGGCCTACCTCACGCTCATGGTGGCGCCGCTCGGATTCGACCTGCGCGGCGGCCGGTATCTGCTCCCGTTCACGAAACAGAACACCACGCACCGGCACGATCTCCACACCGTGGAGTATCCGTATGTCATCCAGCGCTTCCTCGGACCCGAAGGCGCCCGGGGAACGGGTCTGGGGGTGAACCGGATCTTCGCGCCGTGGGGCTTCTACCAGGAGCTCCAGGTCTCGGTGAACGACCGCCTGGGCGAGGCGCCCGAGGACGCGGTGACCGTCTCGCCGCTCAACGAGAACCTGGATGGGCTGATGTACACGGCACGGCTGCGCAACTACTGGGACCTCTCGCGCGCGGCCAACCTGGAGCTCTCGGCCTCGGTGCTGACGGCATTGGCGGAACAGCCGGTGAGCGGTGCCGCCGATGGCGTGACCGCGGTGGCGGCACGGCAGAACATGTTCGGTGTGGATGTGACGTATCGCTGGCGTCCGCCGCAGGAGGGGCTGTACAAGTCCTTCATCCTGCAGGCGGAATGGCTCAGGCAACAGCACCGCGGCCCGGGGGCGCTGCCTCCGGCGGCCCCGGGCGAGGTTGTGGTGTATGAGGGGCTGGATCGGTCGTTCGACGGCGGGTACGTCTTCGCCCGGTGGCAGGTGGGCTACCGCGGTCATGTGGGGGCGCGCTTCGACGCGCTGCAGGACCCCGAGTTCGGCGGCGGCCAGACGCGCGCCCTCTCGGGCTACTACGAGTTCTTTCCGAGTGAGTTCTCGAAGCTGGTGCTGGCCTACGAGCGGCTGAATCTGCCGGGGGGTGCGCGCGCCACGGATCGCATCCTGCTGCAGGCGACGTTCGCGCTGGGGCCGCACCGGCCGCACCCCTTCTGATGGGCGAGTCCGGAGTGTGATCATGAGTGCATTCACGAGACAGGTTCGCACGCGGTTCACGAGGCACGCCACCCGCACGATGCGGGCGGCACTCCTGGTGGGCGCCGCCGCCGCGATTCCGGCAACGGCCGCGGCGCAACTGCGGGTGGTCACCAGCACCACGGACCTCTGGGACATCGCGAAGGCGGTGGGAGGCTCGCACATCACCGCCACGCACATCGGCGAGGGGTACGAGGATCCCCACTTCGTGCAGCCCAAGCCGAGCTTCATCCTCACGCTGCGCCGCGCCGACGTGTGGGCCTACGTGGGACTGGACCTCGAGATCGGCTGGATGTCCGTGCTGCTGGACGGTGCGAAGAACCAGAAGATCCGCGCGGGGGGCGCCGGGCACGTGAACGCCTCCACGGTGATTCCGGTGCTCGACGTGATGCAGGGGCGCGTCGACCGGTCCATGGGCGACATCCACCCGTTAGGCAACCCGCACTACTGGCTGCATCCCGACAACGCGACCCGCATCGCCGAGCTGTTCCAGGGAAAGTTCACCGAGCTGGATCCGGCGAACGCGGCGGCCTACGAGCAGAACCGGCAGGCGTTCCAGGCGAGGCTCGAGGCCGCGGCGCGGGAGTGGCAGGCGGATCTCGCGGCGATCCGGGACAAGCCGGTCGTCGCGTGGCACACGAGCTGGCGATACTTCGCGCAGTACACGGGGATGCGGATCGTGGGCTTCATCGAACCCAAGCCCGGCGTCCCGCCCTCGCCGGCGCATTTGACGTCCCTCATCCAGACGATGAAGCAGACCGGCGTGAAGGTGATCATCATGGAGCCGTTCTACGACCGGAAGACCGCGGACGTCGTCGCGCGGCAGACGGGCGCGCGCGTCCTGATCCTGCCGCCGTCGGTCGGCGGCCAGAAGGGCTTGGACGATTACATTGCGCTCATGCGGCACAACATCCAGACCGTCGCCGGCGCGGTGCGATGACGCCGTTCGGCTCCTCCGCGGCGCCATGAGGCCGCTCGTCACCTTTCGCGACGCGACGCTTGGCTACGGGCGTCGCGTCGTGCTGCGCGACATCACGTTCGACATCGTCGAAGGCGACTTCCTCGGCATCGTGGGCCCGAATGGATCGGGGAAGACGACGATCCTGCGCACCTTTCTCGGATCGCTGAAGCCGCTCACGGGGACGGTCACGGTGGAGCCGGGCATCCGCTTCGGATACGTGCCGCAGCGGGACCAGGTGGATTCGGTCTTCCCCCTCGAGGTGCTGGACATCGTGCTGATGGGGCGTTACGACCGGATCGGGCTGGGGCGGCGTCCTACGGAGCACGACCGCGCGCGGGCCCTGAACGCGCTGGATCAGGTGGGGCTGCGCCATCTCGCGCACTTCCCGCTCGCCACGCTCTCGGGAGGGCAGAAGCAGCGCACGCTGATCGCGCGCGCGCTCGTGGGAGAACCCAATCTCCTGGTGCTGGACGAGCCCACGAACGGCATGGATCTGGTGGCGACCGCGCAGATCCTCGGTCTCGTGCGCGATCTGCACGAGCGCAGCGGGCTCACCGTGGTGATGGTGAGCCACGCGCTCAACGAGGTGGCGAACTACGTGGAGCGGATCGCGCTGGTGGACGAGAGCGGGTTCCGCATCGGCTCGATCGGGGACGTGATGACCGAGGCATCGCTCTCGACGATGTACGGCATTCCGGTGGAGGTGAGCTCGTTCGACGGCCACCGGATCGTGCTGGCGCGGCGGCGCAACTCCGGCGGCGCGGGGGGAACCGGGGAGACCGTGCCGCGTGCTTGAGGCCGTCCTCCTGTTCCGGGACGCGCTGTACGGATCGCTCGTCATCGCGCTGGCCTGCTCGGTGCTGGGCGTCTATGTGGTGCTGCGGCGCATCGTTTTCGTCGGGGCCACGCTCGCACAGATCTCGTCGGCCGGGATCGCGCTGGCATACTGGCTGGCGGGGCACGGGATCGCGTTAGGCCTCGCCTCGCACCCCGAGGCCGTCTCGCTCGCCGTCACGCTGGGCGCGGTCGCCTTCTTCGCGACCATGGGGCGCGGCCGCGTTCCCCCGGACGCCCGGATCGGCGTGGCCTACGCCCTCGCGGCCGCCGCGGGCATCCTCCTCATCGCCAAGGCGGCGATCGGCGAGGCCCACGACATCTTCCTGCAGGGGAACATCCTCGGCATCACGCGGCTCGACACCGTGGAGCTGCTCGGCAGCACGCTTCCCGTCCTCGTGGCGCACACGGTGTTCTACAAGGAGTTCCTCTTCGTGTCGTTCGATCGCGAGACCGCGCGCACCCTGGGCTATCGCGTGCAGCGCTGGGATCTCGCGCTCTACCTCACGCTGGGCCTCGTGATCGCCGTGGCGATGCAGTTCGCGGGCGTGCTGCTCGTCTTCAACTTCCTCGTGCTCCCGGCCGTGACGGGGCTGCTCGTCTCGCGCAGCATGCGGATGACGTTCGTGGTGTCGATCGTGGCCGCGCTGCTCGCCGCGGTCGTGGGCTTCACGCTGTCGATTCCCTTCGACCTGCCCACGGGGCCGACCATGATCGCCGTGTCGGGCGCCCTGGTCGTGCTCGCCTGGGGGGTGCACAAGGCGAGACGGGGTGGCTGAACGGCGTACGTCGCGAACGCCGGCAACGGAATGCTGATGGCTGGCCGCGTTCCGTCTGTCGCTCTTCCCGGTTGATCTTCCCGACGGCCTTCAGGGAAGACCGATCGGCGGCCAGCCCTCAGCGGACCGCCTTCGGTTATGAGCCGCTCGCCGGCCGGGTATATTCCCCCCATGACCCGCCAAGACGCGCTCGACTACCACGCTCGGCCCCGCCCCGGCAAGATCGCCGTCGTCCCGACCAAGCCCCTCACGAATCAGCGCGACCTCTCGCTCGCCTACACCCCCGGCGTCGCCGAGCCGTGCCTCGAGATCGAGCAGAACCCGGCGGACGCCTACCGCTATACCGCCAAGGGCAACCTCGTCGCGGTGGTCACGAACGGCACCGCGGTGCTCGGCCTGGGGAACATCGGCGCCCTTGCCGGCAAGCCGGTGATGGAGGGAAAGGGGAATCTCTTCAAGCAGTTCGCCGACATCGACGTCTTCGACCTCGAGGTCGGCTCCGAGGACCCGGCCGACGTGATCCGGTTCTGCCAGCTCCTGGAACCGTCGGTGGGGGGCATCAACCTCGAGGACATCCGCGCGCCCGACTGCTTCTACATCGAGGAGACGCTGCGCGGCAGCATGCGCATCCCCGTCTTTCACGACGACCAGCACGGCACGGCGATCATCTCCGGGGCCGCGCTGCTCAACGCCCTGGAGGTCGTCGGCAAGGCGATCGGCGAGGTGCGCGTGGTCTTCTCGGGCGCGGGGGCCTCGGCGCTCGCGACGGCCATGCATTACGAGCGCCTGGGCGTGCGGCGCGAGCACATCGTCATCTGTGACCGTCAGGGCGTCGTGTACGAAGGGCGCACCGAGCACATGGATCCGTACAAGGCGCGCTTCGCGAACGCCACGGCCGCGCGCACGATCGCGGAGGCGCTCGTGGATGCGGACGTGCTCGTGGGCCTCTCGGCGGCGCGCGCGATCACCGGGGAGATGGTCTCGCGCATGGCGCGCGATCCCGTGGTCTTTGCGCTCGCGAACCCGACTCCGGAAATCATGCCGGAGGAGGTGCACGCCGTACGCCCCGACGCCGTCGTCGCCACGGGGCGGAGCGACTACCCCAACCAGGTGAACAACGTCCTGGGCTTCCCGTTCATCTTCCGTGGCGCACTGGATGCACGGGCGACGCAGGTGAACGAGGAGATGAAGATGGCCGCGACGCGCGCGCTGGCGATGCTCGCGCGGGAGGCCGTCCCCGAGAGTGTGTCGGCGCTGTACGGGCTCAAGGGCGTGACGTTCGGCCGGGACTACCTGATTCCCTTCCCGTTCGACCCGCGCGTGCTGCTGTGGGTGGCCCCCGCGGTGGCCTGGGCGGTGGTGGCGAGCGGCGTGGCACAGGAGTTCGTCGAGGTCGACGCCTATCGCGAGCAGCTCGAGGCGCGGCTCGGGCGCGCGCGGGGCATCCTGCGCGGGATCATCAACCGCGCGGTGAGCGATCCGCGGCGCGTGGTGCTCGCGGAGGGCGAGGAGCGCAAGATGATCCGGGCGGCGCGCATCCTCGTGGACGACGGGATCGCGCTCCCGATCCTGTTAGGCAGCCGCGAGCGCATCGAGCGGGCGGCGGCGGCCGAGAACGTCGCGCTCGACGACATCGAGGTCGAGGATCCCGCCACCTCCGCGCGGCGCGAGCGCTACGCCGAGTACCTCTGGCAGCACCGACAGCGCAAGGGGATGAGCCTGGGTGAGGCGCGGCGCCGGCTGTTCAATACGAACTACTTCGGCAGCGTGATGGTCGTGAAGGGCGACGCGGAAGCGCTGCTCTCGGGCATGACCACGACCTATCCCGAGACGCTGCGCCCCGCGCTCGAGGTGGTCGGCTCGCATCCGCGCGCGGGACTGGTGAGCGGGATGTACATGCTGGTGTTCGAGAACCGGGTCGTGTTCTGCGCCGACACCACGGTGAACATCGAGCCCACGGCCGAGCAGCTCGCGCAGATCGGCTACGCCGCGAGCCGGATCGTCCAGACCCTGGGCATGACCCCGCGGGTGGCGATGCTGTCCTTCTCGAACTTCGGCTCGGTGCGGCACGAGGAGGCGGAGCGGGTGGCGCGCGCGGTGCAGTTGCTCAGGCAGCGCGACCCCAAGCTGATGGTCGACGGCGAGATGCAGGCCGACACGGCCGTGGACGCGCGGACTCTGGCGGAGTCGTTCTCCTTCAGCGCCTTGAAAGAACCCGCCAACGTGTTGATATTCCCCAACTTGAGTGCCGGCAACATCGCCTACAAGTTGCTGCACCACCTGGGCGGCGCGACCGCGATCGGGCCCATCCTGGTCGGGATGGCCAAGCCGGTGCACGTGCTCGAGCAGGGGGCCGACGTCCAGGACATCGTGAACATGGCCGCGGTGGCGGTCATGGACGCGCAGTCGCGCTCGCGGTCCACCGCGGAGCGGGCGACGGCGACGCCCACGGGCGCCCGGGCGTACTCGTTCCTCTAACGCTGGAATGCATCGATGGCGACACAGACGACACCCGCGGGCCGATCCACCTCTCGGGACGGCGCGGGGGGTCTCTCGAATCAGGGGCTTTCGCCGCGCGGCACCGTGCACTGGAACCTCGCGCCGCCGGTGCTCGTGGAGCACGCGGTGCGGCGTGGCGAGGGGGCCCTGGCCGACATGGGCCCCTTCGCGGCCGTGACGGCGCCGCACACGGGCCGGTCGCCGAACGACAAGTTTGTGGTGCGCGAAGCCACCACGGAGGGCGACGTCGACTGGGGGAAGGTGAACCAGCCGATCTCCTCCGAGCACTTCGAGATCCTGCTCGCCGACCTGCAGGCGTACCTGAACGACCGCGACGAGCTCTTCGTGCAGGATCTCTTCTGCGGGGCCGATCCCGCGCACCGGCTGAGCGTGCGCTACGTGATGCCTAACGCCTGGCATGCCGCGTTCGTGCGCAACATGTTCATCCGGCCCGACGCGAGTGCGCTCCCCACCTTCGAGCCCAACTTCACGGTGCTGCACGCGCCCGAGTTCCAGGCCACGCCCGAGCGCCACGGCACGCGGAGCGGGACCTTCATCGTCCTGCATCTCGCGCGCCGCACCATCCTGATCGGCGGCACCCGCTACGCCGGAGAGCTCAAGAAGTCGATGTTCACCGTCATGAACTACCTCATGCCGAAGGAGGGCGTGCTCTCCATGCACTGCTCCGCGAACATCGGGCCCCGGGGCGACACGGCGCTCTTCTTCGGGCTCTCCGGCACGGGGAAGACCACGCTCTCGGCCGACCCGGAGCGATCCCTCATCGGTGACGACGAGCACGGCTGGGCCGAGGGGGGCGTCTTCAACTTCGAGGGCGGATGCTACGCGAAGGTGATCAACCTCTCCCAGGAGCAGGAGCCCGACATCTTCGCCACGACACAGATGTTCGGCACCGTGCTCGAGAACGTCGTCCTCGACCCCGACACCCGGCGCGTCCGCTTCGACGACCAGTCGATCACCGAGAACACGCGGGCCTCGTATCCCCTCCCCTACATCCGCAACCACGTCCCGAGCGGGCGCGGCGGACACCCGAAGCACATCGTCTTTCTCACCGCCGACGCCTTCGGCGTGCTGCCGCCGATCGCGCAGCTCTCCCGCGAGCAGGCGATGTACTACTTCCTCTCGGGATACACCGCCAAGGTCGCGGGGACGGAGCGCGGCGTGACGGAGCCGCAAGCCACCTTCAGCGCGTGCTTCGGCGCGGTCTTCCTGGTCTGGCATCCCGCGAAGTACGCGGAGATGCTGGGCCGGCTGCTGGATGAGCACCGGGCGCACGTCTGGCTCGTGAACACCGGGTGGAGCGGCGGCCCGTACGGCGTGGGCGCGCGGATGAAGCTCGCCCACACGCGCGCGATGGTGCGGGCCGCACTCTCCGGCGCGCTCGACGACACGCCGACGAGCCCCGACCCCGTCTTCGGGCTCGCGGTGCCGGTCGACATCCCCGGCGTGCCGGCGCAGGTGCTGAATCCGCGCCGCACCTGGAGCGATCCGGCCGCGTACGACGCGCAAGCCCGGAAGCTCGCCGAGATGTTCCGGACGAACTTCGAGAAGTTCGGCCGGGTCGACGAGCGCGTAAGGCAGGCCGGTCCGTCGGATCCGAAGGCGTCGTAGCCACCGCGCGTCCTCGCACGGGATCCGGGGCACCGAGTGTTCGACATCGTCCGGGACCCGCTGTGGAACAACATCGGCCTGGACGAGACGGCGCTGCGCCTGATCGACACCCGGGCCTTCCAGCGGCTGCGCTACGTGCGACAGCTCGGGCTCGCGTATCTCGTCTATCCGGGCGCGACCCACACGCGCTTCGAGCATGCGTTAGGCACGTATCACCTCGCGGGCCGCACCCACGCGCTGCTCGCCCGGCGCGGCGACCTGGACGGCGTGGCCCGCGGGGAGGCGACCCTCATCTGCGCCGCCGCGCTGCTGCACGACATCGGTCATTACCCCTTCTCGCACGCCCTCGAGGAGATCGGCGCGCCGCACCACGAGGAGGTCGCGCGCGCCCTCCTGCTCGAGGGCGAGGTCGCCGCCGTCCTGCGGGAACGCGTCGCGCGCGACGCCCCGGAACGCATCAGCGCCCTCATCCGCGGCGCCAGCGACAGCCCCCTCCAGGGCCTCGTCTCCGGCTCCCTCGACCTCGACAAGATCGAGTACCTCAAGCGCGACGCCTTCATGTGCGGCGTGCCCTACGGCGAGATCGACGTGGACCGCCTGATCCACTCGCTCACCATCGTCCCCGATCCCACGACCCGGCGCGCCGTGATCGGCGTCTCCGAGAAGGGACTCTCCGCGCTGGAATCGCTCCTCTTCGCGAAGTACCAGATGTACCGGAACGTCTACTGGCACCACGCGGTCCGCAGTGCCACGGCGATGTACAAGCGCCTCGTGGAGGACGCCGTGGGGAGCGGCGCGATCGCCGTGCGCGAGCTCGCGGCGTACAGCGACGAGGCCCTGCTGCATCGCCTCGACGGCGTCACCCCCTCGGCGCTCCTGCGCGGGCTGCGCGAGCGACGCCTGCACAAGCGTGTCTTCGAGTGCCCCAGCGCCGAGCTCACGCGCGACGCCGCCGAGTGGATCGCCGCGGACCGCACGCTCACCGTGGCCGCCGAGGACGCGCTCGCCCGCCAGTTCGGCCTCGCCCCGGGAGAGCTCCTGCTCGACTATCCCGAGAAGACACAGATGCTCGACCTGGATCTCCCCGTGCTCCGCCGCAACGGCGAGGTGCGCCGCCTGACGGGCCAGGGACTCGAAGGGGCGATCAACCTGCCACAGCTCTCGGACGAGCTCTATCGATCCGCGCGCTGGCTCCGGATCTTCGCGGCGCGGCCGGTCACCATCGATCGCCGCGCTGTCCTCGACTTCGCGCGCCTCCCCGAACCCGAAGTCCGAAGGCGCGTGGCCGACGAGGATGCGCTGATACGGCAGTGACGAGTGCCGGGTGACCGCCCGCACCGTCGTCCCGAGGAGCGCAGCGACCAGAGACCTGCTGCCGTGGCCCGTCGCCGGCCCCAGGCACGCCGACGGCGGATCCCTCCCCGCGTCGCCGGCACTCGCCGGGGCAAGCTCTGCCTGCGGCTCCTCGGAATGACGAGCCAGCCGCCAGGTTCCTGATCCCGATCCCTAATCCCTCTTCCGCGCGTGCGCCTCGGCGAGCTTCCGCGCGATGCCGCGATAGAACGCCGCATCGTCCGGCTTCCCCTCGCTGTCCAGCGTCATCGCCGCCAGCTCCAGCGCATACAGGAGGTTGCCCAGATACAGTTCCGCGATGCTCCCGACCGTTTCGTCCGCCATGGTGCGCGGCCTCGAACCTAGGGAATCGCCGGCGTCTCGTCCGTGGGCTCGTCGGCGCCCGGGGAATCGATCGCGGTGATCTGGATCACGATCGCCGTGATGTTGTCGAGTCCCCCACGGTAGTTCGCCTCCGCGATCAGGGCATCCACCACCCGGCTCGCCGAGGCGCGGGAGAGCAGCAGTTGCTGCAGCCGGCGGTCGTCCACCATCCCCGTCAGGCCGTCGCTCGCCACCAGAAAGACGTCTCCGGTGCGCAGCTCGCCCGCAAACGTGTCCGGCTCCACTTCCTCGCCCGCCCCCACGCAGCGCGTGATCACGTTGCTGTACGGATGGTACCGCGCCTGCTCGGGGGTGAGCAGTCCGGCGTCCACCTGCTCCTGCACGTAGGAGTGATCCTTCGTGAGCTGCTTGAGCGCGCCGTCGCGCAGGAGATAGACGCGGGAGTCGCCCACCTGTCCGATCAGGTATCGCGCGCCGGCCACCATGATGATGGAGACCGTCGTCCCCATCCCCTGCTTGTCCGACTCCGCGATCGTGCGATCGTAGATCGCACGGTTGGCCATGCGGATCGACTCGGCCATCTTCTCTCGCGCGTTCTCGCTGTGCAGGTCCTTCACCTCCTGCAGCTCGCGCGACACGATCTGCACCGCCATCTCGCTCGCCACCTCGCCCGCGGCATGGCCGCCCATCCCGTCGGCCACGATGAACAGGCCGCGCTCCCGCGTGGCGTCGGCGAAATACGAGTCCTCATTCCCCGAGCGGATCATGCCCACGTCACTGCGGGCCGCCACTATCATGTCCACTAGACCGAGAGCGCGAAGAGGTAGACGACCGCGAGCGCCAGGGCGATCAACGCGAGGATGAGAAAGCGTGGGACGCGCGGCTGACTCGCCGCGCGGGTTTCTTCGGTCCGGGCCGTCGCAAGTGCGGCCGACACGGAGCGTCGGTCCGCCGGCCCGCCCGGTGCGGTGTTCAGCAGGGGCACCGCCTCCGTGACGGGCTTCGGCGGGAGGATGATGGGCGGCGGCGGGACCGGCGCCTGAATCTCCTCGAGGTCGGCGTGGAAGCGGAGCTCCTCCGACCCGATCCGGATCCGGTCCCCGCGGGCGAGGGGATGGGACCGTTCGATCCGCACATCGTTCACGAGAATGCCGTTCGTGCTGATGTCCACGATCACGTAGCCATCGGACCTGAGCTCGATCCGTGCGTGCCGGCGCGAGACGTCGCCCGCCGGGATCACGATGTCACAACCGGGCTCGCGACCGATCGTGAGGCCGTCGTGGCGCACGGTGTACTCCCGACCGTCCACGAGCGACACCACGCGGCCGTTGAGACGCGCCCTCGGGGCGACGGCCGCGTCCCGCGCCGCGGGGGCGTCGGGAAGCAGGAGGGACGAGATCTCGACCGTTGAGCCGGTGTGCATCTCGTCCCCGAAGACGGCCACCATGCCGTCGATCTCCAGACGGTCGCCATGGATGAGCGGCGAGGGCTGCGCGCCGAGCGCCAGGCCGTTCACGTCGATCCGCGCCTCCATGGCGGCGCGCCGGATGGCCGCACTGCGGCCGCCGCCGATGGTGATGATCGCCCGGACGGCCCCGGTTTCGCCATCGGACGCCTCCGGCAGCGCCACGTCGGCGCCGTCCCCTCTTCCCACACGATTCTCACCTTCAAGGAGCGGAATCCGCTTATCCTCGATCTGGAGAAAGGGCATGGGTAATGGTGGGATATTCTACGGTCGGCATCGGCTCGCCTGGATCACGCCTGCTTCCCAGGTGAGGTCCGGCCCGCCACGGGAGCCGGAAACTATTCCGCCAACCGCAAGCACCGCAAGCAGTGGTCCGGGTTTCACTTGGCGCCCGTGGGCCGGCGTATGGTCCCTCGACCCCCGACGCGGCGTGGCGCCGGTGCGGACCGTTAGCTTTGAGCCTGTGAAGGATGCCATTGTCGTTCGTGGGGCACGCCAGAACAACCTGAAGGGCTTCGACGTCGCCATCCCCCGCCGCAGCCTAACGGTCGTTACGGGACCGTCGGGCTCGGGGAAGTCGTCCCTGGCGTTCGATACGGTCTACGCCGAGGGACAGCGGCGCTACGTCGAGTCCCTTTCGGCCTATGCGCGCCAGTTCCTCGAGCGCATGGAGAAGCCCGACGTCGACGGCGTCGATGGCGTGTCCCCGGCCGTGGCCATCGAACAGAAGAACCCCACCAAGACGTCCCGGTCGACGGTCGGCACCGCCACGGAGATCTACGACTATCTCCGTCTCCTGTGGGCCCGCATCGGCCGCACCTTCTGCCCCGTCTGCGGGCGCGAGATCCGGCCCGATACCGTCCAGTCGGTCACG
>DATIGO010000431.1:0-9734 GCA_035454665.1 Gemmatimonadaceae bacterium
GCTTGCCCCCGGTGGCGAGCGCGCGACTGTCTACGACCAGTTCCGGCACACGCGCGAGAGTCTCGCCCCGATTGTCGACCTCGCTCTCGACGGCTGGCATCTCTGCATCGCGCACGGCAACGGACCGCAGGTGGGCGACGAGCTGCAACGGAACGAGATTGCACGCGCGGAGGTGCCGCCGCTCCCGCTCGGCGTCCTTGTCGCGGCGACCGCGGGCTGGATCGGCTACATGATCCAGCAGTCACTCGAGAATGCGCTGCGCCGGGCCGGAAGCCCACGCGAGGTCGCGACCGTCATCACGCAGACCCACGTCGACCCGGACGACGAACAACTCCGTACCCCCACCAAGTTCATCGGACACGGCATCCTTCCCGATCACGCGGACGCGCTCGCGCGGGAGGGATATGCGATCCGCGCCGATGGGCACGGGCGTCTGCGACGCGTCGTGCCGAGTCCGCGTCCCCTCGCGGTGCACGAGCTGTCCACCATCCGCACCCTGGTCCTGCGCGGCACGATCGTCATCGCGGTGGGGGGCGGCGGTGCGCCCGTGTACTTCGACAACGAGCTCCAGGGCTGGGAAGGCCTCGACGCCGTCGTCGACAAGGATCTCGCGGCGGCAGTGCTCGCGCGCGACCTCGAAGCCGAGCTCCTCCTCATCCTGACCGATGTCGACGCGGTCTACAGCGACTGGGGGAAGCCCGCGCAGCGCCCCCTGCGCACCCTCTCCGTGACCGAGGCGCAACGCCTCGACGAGGCGGGAGCCTTCGGCGAAGGCAGCATGGCCCCGAAGGTCCGCGCCGCGGTGGATTTCGTACGACACACGAGCGGGCGGGCGGTCATCACCGAGCTGCATCGCGGCCGCGCCGCGGTGCGAGGCGAGGACGGCACCACGATCACGGCGGACCACTGATGACACTTCACGTGACCTGAGGAGAACGGGTGAACATTCACGAGTATCAGGCCAAGGACATCCTGCGCGGATTCGGCGTGCCGATTCCGCCGGGCGAAGTGGCCACCACCCCCGAGGAGGCCGCCGCGATTGCGGCGCGACTCGGCGCGGCGGTGGTCGTCAAGGCGCAGGTCCACGCCGGCGGCCGCGGGAAGGCGGGCGGCGTGAAGCTGGCCAAGTCGCCTGACGAGGCGCGAGAACGCGCGCGGGCCATCCTCGGCATGACGATCAAGGGGCTCACCGTGGGCAAGGTCCTCGTCACCGCGGCGGCCGACATCGCCAGCGAGGCCTACGTCGGGATCATCCTCGATCGCGCGAGCAAGAAACCGGTCTTCATGGTGAGCGCCGCAGGAGGGATCGACATCGAGGACGTGGCCGCCCAGACGCCGGAGAAGATCCTCAAGCTGCCGATCGACACCCGTTACGGCCTGCTCCCGTTCCAGGCCATGCGTCTGGCCTTCTTCCTCTATGCCGACCTGAAGCAGGCGCGTGCCGCGGCCGGGATCATGCAGCAGCTCTACAGCGCGTTCATGCAGAGCGGCGG
Source organism: Gemmatimonadaceae bacterium (assembly GCA_035454665.1). Lineage (GTDB taxonomy): Bacteria > Gemmatimonadota > Gemmatimonadetes > Gemmatimonadales > Gemmatimonadaceae > DATIGO01. Next base: position 1,494 of record DATIGO010000431.1, read on the forward strand.
CTCGCTGGCGGAGATCAACCCGCTGGTGGTCACGACCGCGGGTGAGGTCGTGGCGCTCGATGCCAAGATGGCCATCGACGACAACGAGCTCGATCGGCGTCCCGCCATCGCCGCGCTGCGCGACGAGAGCGCCGAGGCGCCGAGCGAGGTGCAGGCGCGCGAGGCGAATCTCACGTTCATCAAGCTGGACGGCAATGTGGGGTGCTGCGTGAACGGCGCGGGCCTCGCCATGGCCACCATGGACCTGGTGAAGTACTACGGTGGCGAGCCCGCGAACTTCCTCGACATCGGCGGCTCCTCATCGCCCGAGAAGGTCGTGAATGCGCTCCGCATCATCACGTCGGATTCGAACGTGAAAGCGATCCTGTTCAACATCTTCGGCGGCATCACCCGCACCGACGACGTCGCCAACGGCATCGTGACCGCCACGAGGGAGAATCCGCTCACCGTGCCGATCGTCATCCGTCTCACGGGAACCAACGAGGAGATCGCCATGCGCATCCTCCAGGAGAACGGATTCAGCGCATCGGCCGATATGGACGAAGCGGTGCAGCGGGCCGTGACGCTCGCCACGCGGGGGAACGCGGCATGAGCATCTTCATCGATCGCGGAACGCGCGTGGTGGTGCAGGGCATCACGGGTCGCGACGGCTCCTTCCACGCGAAGCAGATGCTCGAGTACGGCACCTGCATCGTGGCCGGCGTCACGCCCGGCAAGGGCGGACAGACGTTCGAGAATCAGGTCCCCGTCTTCAACACGGTGGCCGACGCCGTGAGCGCCACGAACGCGAACACCTCGGTCATCTACGTCCCGCCCCTGTTCGCGGCCGACGCGATCATGGAGGCAGCCGACGCCGGCGTGGGTCTCATCGTGGCGATCACCGAAGGCGTCCCGGTGCTCGACATGACGAAGGTCTATCCGTACGTGCGGGAGCGCGGCGCGCGCCTTGTCGGCCCGAACTGCCCCGGCCTCATCACACCGGGAGAGTCGAAGGTCGGCATCATCCCCGGACGGATCTGCACACCGGGCCCCGTGGGCCTGGTGAGCCGCTCGGGTACGCTGACCTACGAGGTCGTCTACCAGCTCACCAGAGCGGGCATCGGCCAGACCACGTGCGTGGGAATCGGCGGCGATCCGATCAACGGCACCAGCTTCATCGACTGTCTGACGGCGTTCGAGGCCGATCCGGCCACGAAAACCGTCTGCGTGATCGGCGAAATCGGCGGAACGGATGAACAGGAAGCCGCCACCTTCGTGAAGCGACACATGAAGAAGCCCGTGGTCGGCTTCATCGCCGGCCAGACCGCGCCGCCGGGCCGCCGCATGGGTCACGCCGGCGCTATCATCAGCGGCTCCTCTGGCACGGCGGCGGAAAAGATCGAGGCGTTCCAGCAGGCGGGGATCGCCGTGGCGAAGCGGCCCGTGGATTTCGTGCAACTGGTCCGCGAGCGATTGCCCTGACCCTGTCCTCCCGAACGAAGCGAGGGGCCTTCGCGGGATGACACGCCCTCGCGTCCCCCCTCGCGTCCCCCCTCAGCGACCAGCTCCAGGAATCAGCAACCAGCAACCAGCACGCTCCAATGTCCATTACCCTCGCCATCATCAAGCCTGACGCGTTCGGATCGCGTCAGGCCGGGAAAGTCCTGGCTCACCTCGAAGGCGCCGGCTTCCGTGTGGTCGCCGCCCGCGTCACGCGGCTCTCGACCGAGCAGGCGCGCGAATTCTACGCCGTGCATCGGGAGCGTCCGTTCTACGCGCCTCTGGTCGCCTTCATGACCTCGGGCCCCTGCATGCCCATGGTCCTCGAGCGCGAGAATGCCGTGGCCGAGCTCAGGCGGGTCATCGGCGCGACGGACCCGGCGCAGGCCGAGGAGGGGACGGTGCGCCGGCTGTACGCGGAGTCGAAGGAGCGTAACGCCATCCACGCCTCTGACTCGGATGAGAACGCCGAGCGTGAGGCGCGCTTCTTCTTCTCCGAATCGGAACTGATCGCGAACGGCGGGTAGTGGCCCGGGGGCGAGCGGGAGCTCGAACCGAACGCGCGCAAGTCGCGTAAGTCGCCATCGATACTGAACTTGACCCCCTCACCCGGAGCCCATAGATTGCAGGGTTCCATGTTGTCTTCGCTGTCATTTGACCGCTCGTCCCTCGAGAAGCAGGCCGCTCGGGTTGACGGTCGCCTGAAGTCCGACGACCCGATCTGGGAGCAGGGGGATACTCGGCCCGCCACCGACCTTGCGGTGACCGGACGACTCTCCGCTGCGGGAGAAGGCCGGTTCTACTTCAGCGGGCGGTTCGAAGGAACGGTCGACACGGAGTGCCGGCGCTGCCTCAAAGCGGTGTCGCCGTCCGTGTTCGAAGAGCTGCACCTCGTTTTCGCCGACGCTGGCGACGACGAGGCCGATGACTCGGACGTGTACCTCATCGACCCGAGATCCGACCAGGTCGATCTGCGTCCGGCGATCCGCGAGGAGTGGTTGCTCGCGGCGCCAGCGTTTGCGCTCTGCCGGGAGGACTGCAAGGGACTGTGCCCGCGTTGCGGTGCCGACCTCAACCTCGGCTCGTGCGCGTGCGAATCCACAACCGACAGTCGCTGGGACGCCCTCAAGGCGCTCCGTCGCGACGACTGAATCTGCATCGTCTACCACTCATTCCCGCGAACCCTGTATATGGCCGTCCCGAAGCGAAGAACGTCCAAGCGGAAGAAGCGCACCCGCTCCACGCACAAGGCCGCTGCGCCCGTCGTCCTCCAGGCGTGCCCGCGCTGCCAGGCCCCCAAGCGACCGCACCGCGTCTGCGCGGAGTGCGGGTACTACGCCGGAGAACAGAGAACCGCCGCGCGGGAAGCCTAGCCTTGGCGCGCGTTGCGCTGGATGCCATGGGGGGCGACCATGCCCCCGCCGCGCCGGTGGGCGCTGCCCTTCTGGCCCTGGCCGAGCTGGACGCCGAACATCGCGTGCAGCTGGTGGGTCGCGAGGAAGTCATCCGGGAGCAGCTCGAGGCCCATGTCCGTGGCCCATACGTCGCGGTGGCGGCGTCCGCCGAGCGCATCGATGTCTTCGACGCGCGCGACGTGATCGAGATGTCCGAGCGTCCCTCGGCCGCCCTGCGCGGGAAGCCCGGATCCTCGATGCACGTGGGCCTCAAGCTTCAGGCGGAACGGAAGTCCGATGCCTTCGTGTCGGCCGGCAATACCGGCGCGCAGATGGCCATCTCGGCGGTGGTCCTCCGGCTTCACGCCGATCTCGCGCGGCCCGCCATTGCCACGATCTTTCCGACGGCGCGCCAGCCCGTCGTCGTGCTCGATTCGGGAGCGAACGTCGATTGCTCGGCCGAGGAGCTCGTGCAGTTCGCGCGCCTGGGCGCCGGTTACGCCGAGTGCGTGCTCGGGCGCCGCAATCCCGTGGTGGGGCTCCTCAGCATCGGGGAGGAGCCGGAGAAGGGGAACGCGGTGGTGAAGGAGGCGCATCAGCTTCTGGCCACATCGGGGCTCAACTTCCAGGGGAACATCGAGGGGCGCGACCTCCCCGCCGGGGAGTGCGATCGCGGTCCGATCGATGTCGTGGTCTGCGATGGATTCGTCGGCAACGTCGTCCTCAAATTCTATGAGGCCGTCGCCCCGATGATCCTCGGGTTGCTGCGCGAGGGCGGCGCGCTCGATCCGCGGATCCTGGCGGACGTGTTCAAGCACCTGGACTACTCCGAGTACGGCGGGGCCCCGCTCCTCGGGGTCCGCGGGATCAGCATCATCTCGCACGGCAAGTCCTCGGATCGCGCGCTCAAGAATGCGATCAAGGTGGCCGCGCGCGCGGCCACGTCGCGCCTCGACGCGCACATCGGGCGCTATCTGGGAGAGCGCAGCGAAGGCGCCGGGAGCCCGGTATGAAGCGTCCCGTCGCCTACTTCGCGGGAGTGGGCCGGTATGCCCCGGCGCGCGTCGTCCGCAACGAAGAGTTCGCGGCGATGGGGCTGGAGACCAGCGACGATTGGATCGTGCAGCGCACCGGCATCCGCGAGCGACACATTGCGGCGCCCGGCGAGTCGAACTGCGCGATGTCGGCCGCGGCGGCGCGTACGGCGATGGAGCGCGCCGGCGTGCATGCGGGCGAGCTGGACCTGATCGTCCTGGGCACCGCGTCGCCCGACCGGCTGCTTCCCGCCACGGCGGTGGAGTTGCAGGCGGAGCTCGGGGCCTCGCGCGCGGCGGCGTTCGACGTGTCGGCCGCGTGCTCGAGCTGGCTGTACGGGCTCATCGTGGCCGAAGGGCTCATGTACAGCGGGAATGCGGAGACCGCGCTGGTGGTGGGGACGGAGAAGTTGAGCGCGATCACGGACTGGAAGGATCGTTCGACCGCGGTGCTGTTCGGCGATGGCGCCGGCGCGGCCGTCCTCAAGCGCTCCAAGCAGGGGAAGGGAATCCTCTCCACGTACCTGCGAAGCGATGGGACGCTCGCGGACCTCCTGCATCGCCCGAGCGGCGGGAGCTCACGACCGTTCGACCAGAGCGTGCTCGCGGAGCGGTCATTCTTCATTCAGATGGAGGGGCGCGAGGTGTTCAAGCACGCCGTGCGGTCGATGGCCGACGCCTGTGATCGTGCGCTGGACGGCGCGAAGCTGAGCAGCGCGGAGATCGATCTGCTCATTCCGCACCAGGCGAACGTCCGGATCATCGAGGCGACGGCGAAGCATGCCGGCATCCCGATGGAGAAGGTGTACGTGAACGTGGACCGGTACGGGAACACGTCATCGGCGTCGATCCCGCTCGCGCTCGACGAGGCGATGGCCGCCGGCCGGATCGGCGCGGGGGCGCATGTGCTGCTCGTGACGTTCGGGGCAGGCTTCACGTGGGCGTCGATGGTCGTGCGTTTCTAGGGCATGGCGGTCGTCCTGCTGTTTCCCGGACAGGGCTCGCAGAAGCCCGGCATGGGCAGGGATCTCGCGGCCGCCCACGCTGGGGCGCGCGCCGTGTTCGAGGCGGTCGATGCCGCGTTAGGCGAGCCGCTCTCGGTGCTCTGCTTCGAGGGCCCCGTGGACACGCTCACCCTCACCCACAACGCGCAGCCGGCGCTGCTGGCGCACGGCATGGCGGTCTGGGAGACCATGCGCGCGCGGATCGCGGGGCACGTCCGGGCCGCGGCGGGCCACTCGCTCGGCGAGTTCACGGCGTATTGCGCCACCGGCTCGCTGGCGCTGTCCGACGCCGCGCGTCTCGTCCGGCGGCGCGGCGCGCTGATGTACGAGGCCGGACTCGCGCGCCCGGGCACGATGGCGGCCATCCTGGGCGACACCAGCCGCGGCATCGACGCGATCTGCGCCGAGGCGAGCGCGAGCCCCGAGGGCGGGCTCGTCGTGGCCGCGAACTACAACGCGCCGGGCCAGATCGTGATTTCCGGAGAGGTGGCGGGCGTCGAGCTGGCGATGGAGCTGGCGAAGGCCGCGGGCGCGAAGCGCGCCATCCGGCTCCCCGTCAGCGGGGCGTTCCATTCGCCGCTCATGGCGCCCGCGCGCCGGGGACTCGCCGCGGCGCTGCACGGGACTCCGATGGGGAAGCCGACCGTGCCCGTCTACGCGAACGTGAATGCGGAGCCGGTCTGTGATGGCGATGCGGCGGCGGCGCTCCTCGAGGAGCAGCTCACGTCTCCCGTGCGGTGGACCGAGGTCGTGCAGAGGCTGGTGCGTGATCACCCGGGGGCCCTCTTCGTGGAGATGGGGCCCGGCGCCGTGCTGACGGGCCTGGTACGCAAGATCGCCCCCGGAGTCCAGGCGCTGTCGTGCGGCACGCCCGAAGAGATCGATTCATTGCTCGCGCGGCTCCCGTCATGAGGATCGATCTCGCGGGCCGGGTCGCCCTCGTCACCGGGGCCACGCGCGGCATCGGGCACGGCATCGCGCAGGCCCTCGCGGAGTGCGGTGCGCGAGTGGCCGTGGTGGGTCGCGATCAGGACCGGGCCACGGCGGCGGCGACCACGCTGGGAAGCGGCGCGCAGGGCTTCGCCTGCGACGTGGCCGATGTGGCGCAGGTGACCGCGCTCGTGGAGCGCGTGGAAACGACCTTCGGCGCCGTCGACATCCTCGTGAACAACGCCGGCCTCACGCGCGACAACATCCTCCTCCGGCTCAAGGACGAGGATTGGAACGCGGTCATGGACACCAACCTGCGCGCGGCCTTCGCAACCATCCGCGCCGCCACGCGCGGGATGATGAAACGCCGCTGGGGCCGGATCATCAACATCTCGTCGGTCGTCGGCCTCATCGGCAACCGCGGGCAGGCGAACTACGCGGCCAGCAAGGCGGGGCTCATCGGTCTGACGAAGTCGGTGGCGAAGGAGTTCGCTTCGCGCAACATTCTCGCCAACGTGGTGGCGCCCGGTTTCATTGAGACGGACATGACGAACGCGATGACGCCCGAGGCGCGCGCCACCCTGAGCGCGCAGATCCCGCTGGAGCGGCTGGGGAGCGCCCGCGACGTGGCCTCGGCGGTGGCGTTTCTCGCCTCGGAGCACGCCGCGTACATCACGGGACAGGTCCTCGTCGTGGACGGCGGTCTCGTGATGTAAACTTCTAGGTTCTTCGTGGTCTCTTCCTGGTCTCGCGCACGTATCTTTCGTCGGTCACTTTTCCTCGTTCCCACGGAGAGGAGCGGACATGTCTGATTATTCCGAGAAGGTCAAGGACATCATCGAGAAGGAGCTCGGGGTGGAACGCGAGAAGCTCACCACCGAGGCGAGCTTCATCGAGGACCTCGGAGCCGACAGTCTCGACATCGTCGAGCTGGTGATGGAATTCGAGAAGGAGTTCAACATCGACATTCCGGACGAGGATGCCGAGAAGCTCCGGACCGTGGGTGACGCGCTCAAGTACCTCAACGAGAAGGTCACGGCGTGACGCGGCGTCGGGTCGTCGTCACCGGTCTCGGGGTACTCTCGCCCGTCGGCACGGACACGGCGACGACCTGGCGCGCGCTCCTGGACGGCGTGTCGGGCGCCGATTTCATCACGCAGTTCGACGCCACGAAGTTCCCGGTGCGCTTCGCCTGCGAGGTGAAGGGCTTCGATCCGCTCCAGTACATGGATCGCAAGGAGGCCAAGCGCAGCGACGTGTACGCGCAGCTCGCGCTGGCTGCCGCCGTGCAGGCGATCGAGGACGCGGGGCTCGCGCCGGGGACGTATGATCCCGACACGACGGGCGTGATCATCGGGTCGGGGATCGGCGGCCTCAAGATCTTCGAGGCCCAGCACGATCAGTACCGCGATCGCGGTCCCAGCAAGATCTCCCCCTTCTTCATCCCGATGTTCATTCCGGACATGGCGGCGGGCATCGTCTCGATCCGGTTGAATGCGAAGGGGCCCAACTACGCCACGGTGTCGGCCTGCGCCACGAGCGCGCACGCGATCGGGGACGCGTTTCGCACGATCCAGTACGGCGACGCGGATGTGATGATCACCGGCGGCTCGGAGGCGGCGATCACGCCCATGGCGATCGGGGGGTTCGCGAACATGCAGGCGCTCTCCGAGCGCAACGACGATCCCAGGACGGCCTCGCGTCCCTTCGACAAGGACCGCGACGGCTTCGTGATGGGCGAGGGCGCCGGGGTGGTGGTGCTGGAGGAACTGGAGCACGCGCGGCGGCGCGGCGCCCGGATGTACGCGGAGATCGTGGGTTACGGCGCCACGGGCGACGCGTACCACATCACGCAGCCCGCGCCCGAGGGCGAAGGCGCGCAGCGCTCCATGCGCCGCGCCCTGCGCGACGCCGGTGTGGGGCCCGCGGACGTGCAGTACATCAACGCCCACGGGACGTCGACGCCGTACAACGACCTGAACGAGACCCTGGCGATCAAGGCGGTATTCGGCGAGCATGCGAAGGCACTCAAGGTGAGCTCGACCAAATCCGCTACCGGCCACACTTTAGGGGCCGCCGGAGGTATCGAGTTCGTGGTCTGCACGCTCACTGTCCACGACGGGGCCATCCCCCCGACCATCAACTACACGACTCCGGATCCCGAGTGCGATCTCGACTACGTGCCTAACAAGTGCCTCCGGCAGGACGTCGACATCGCGCTCAGCAACAGCTTCGGCTTCGGCGGCCACAACGTCACACTCGCCGTCCGACGCCTCCGCGACTGACGATGCCGGTCGCCGCGGAGGTCGCCCCGTCTGCCGTTCGCGATCCGGCGCTCTTCCCCATTGCCGACAAGGTCCGCGCCGGCGAGCGCCTGACTGGCGACGACGCGCTCCGGCT
>DATIGO010000432.1:0-2997 GCA_035454665.1 Gemmatimonadaceae bacterium
ACGTATCACCTGCTCTGGTCCGACGTGGTGCTGATCGAGGCGGGGGCGCTGGGGCAGACGCTGGCGCCGGTTGCCGAGACGCAGTCGGTGCCGGAGGCGAAGCGGAAGCGCGAAGCGGTCGAGAGCGAGGGCGCCGCGACGCCGCGCAAGGGGGCGAAGGGGAGGAGCAAGGCGGCCACGAAGAAGGCGGCGGCGAAGCGTCCGGCGCGCGCCGCGAAGCCGGCGAAGAAGGCGGCGGCGAAGCCGAAGAAGGCGTCGGCGAAGAAGTCGGCACCCAGAAAGCAGAAGGGGAAGTAAGCCATGTCCACACTGCACCGCACCATCGTGCGGCCGGTCGTCACCGAGCGCACCTCGGCGTCGTATCAGGCGCGCGGCGAGTATGTCTTCGAGGTCGCGACCGATGCGACCAAACCGGCAATCCGTCAGGCCATCGAGAAGCTGTTCGGTGTGCACGTGACCGGTGTCTGGACCATGCACGTCCGCGGCAAGACGCGGCGCATGGGGCGCGGGGCTCCGGGGCGCCGGCCGAACTGGAAAAAGGCGATCGTGACGCTCCGTGAGGGCGACAAGATCGACATCTTCGAGGGCTGAGTCGTCATGGGCATTCGTCAGTTCAAGCCGATCACCAAGGGCACGCGGTTCCGCTCGGTCTCCGATTTCGCGGAGATCACGCGCAGCACGCCCGAGAAGTCGCTCGTGGCGCCGCTGAAGAAGTCCGGGGGGCGGGACAACCACGGGCACATCGCCGTGCGCCGCCGCGGCGGCGGGCACAAGCGGATGTACCGGCAGATCGACTTTCATCGCGCCAAGTTCGGCATGCCCGCCACGGTGCGCGAGATCGAGTACGATCCCAACCGCTCGGCGCGGATCGCGCTGGTGCAGTACGCCGACGGGGAAAAGCGCTACGTGCTGCACCCCAGGGGGCTGTCGGTGGGAGACACGATCGTCTCGGGTCCCGGCTCCGACGTGCGTACCGGGAACGCGATGCCGCTCCGGGAGATGCCGTTAGGCACCTTCGTGCACAACATCGAGCTGCATCCGGGCAAAGGGGGCCAGATGGCCCGCTCGGCGGGGATGTCGGCGGAGGTCGTGGCGAAGGAGGGCGAGTACGTCACGCTGCGGATGGCGTCGACGGAGATGCGGCGCGTGCACGGACGCTGCCTGGCGACGGTCGGGGTGGTGGGGAACGCCGAGCACGAGCTCCTGTCGCACGGGAAGGCGGGAAAGACGCGCTGGCTGGGGCGCCGGCCCAAGGTGCGCGGTGAGGTGATGAACCCGGTGGATCACCCGCACGGCGGCCGCACGCGCGGCGGCCGGAACGTGGTGAGCCCCTGGGGCAAGCCGGAGGGCGTGAAGACACGCAACCTGAAGAAGCCGTCGCAGAAGCTGATCGTGCGCGGCCGGAAGCGTGGCAAGGCGACGGTCAGTGGGTTCTAGTGACGAGTGACGAGTGACGCGTGACGCGCGTGCGGGCCCGAAGGCCCGTCACCCGACACCCGGCACCCGGCACGAAACACGATAGCTGAGTCTCCACACTATGGCACGAAGCATCAAGAAGGGGCCCTTCGTTCACGAGTCGCTGCTGAGGCGAGTCCAGGCGATGAACGCGCGCAACGAGAAGCGCGTGGTGAAGACCTGGTCGCGCGCGAGCACGGTGCTCCCGGATTTCGTGGGGCACACGTTCGCCGTGCACAACGGGAACAAGTTCATCCCCGTGTACGTGACCGAGAACATGGTGGGCCACCGCCTGGGCGAGTTCGCGCCGACGCGGCTCTTCCGCGGCCACTCGGGGGCCCGGTCGGCCGCCGCCGCGCCGACCGACCGGAAGGCACCGCCTGCGGGTGGCGGCGCGCCGGCCGCTGCGCCGGCCGCGCCTCCCGCCGCGCCCGCCAAGGGAGGGAAGTAAGCCATGGCCGAAGCCCGCGCGGTCCAGCGCATGACGCGCCAGTCGCCCTACAAGATGCGCCTCGTGATCGACCAGATCCGCGGCCAGAACGTGAACCAGGCACTCGCGCTCCTGCAGTTCTCCAAGAAGCACGCGGCCGTGCAGATCGCCAAGGTGCTGAAGTCGGCGGTCGCCAACGCGGAGCAGGCGGCGCGCGCGGCCAACGAGTCGCTCGACGTCGACACGCTCTTCGTGAAGCACGCCGTGGTCAACGAGGGCCCCAAGCTCAAGCGATTCATGCCGGCGGCGATGGGACGCGCGACGCCGATTCAGAAGCGAACCAGCCACATCGAGATCGTCGTGGCCGAGAAGGAAGGACGCTAATGGGACAGAAGACCAATCCGATCGGGTTCCGTCTGGGCGTCACCAAGCAGTGGCGCTCGCGCTGGTTCGCCAGCAAGGACTACCCGCAGCTTCTCAAGGAAGACGACCTCCTGCGGAAGTACCTCAAGACCCGTCTCGAGCACGCGGCGATCGCCGACATTCACATCGAGCGCAAGCCCGGCAAGGTGGTCGTCACTGTGCACACCGGCCGACCGGGCGTCGTGATCGGGAAGAAGGGCGCCGAGGTGGACAAGCTCCGCGACGAGCTCGCCCAGCTCACCGGGAAGGAAGTCGGGATCAACGTCGAGGAGATCAAGCGTCCCGAGCTCGAGGCGCAGCTCGTGGCCGACAACGTGGCCAACCAGCTCTCGCAGCGCATCTCGTTCCGCCGTGCCATGAAGCGCGCGGTGCAGAGCGCCATGCGGATGGGGGCCCAGGGCATCAAGGTGCGCGCGGCCGGCCGGCTGGGCGGGGCCGAGATCGCCCGGACCGAGGGCTACCACGAGGGCCGGGTGCCCCTCCACACGCTGCGCGCCGACATCGACTACGCCACCGGCACGGCCAAGACGACGTACGGCACGATCGGGATCAAGGTGTGGATCTTCAAGGGCGAGGTCGTGGATGACCTCAAGGGCCGCACGTACAGCACGGGAGCCTGAGCCATGCTGGCACCGAAGCGGATCAAGTTCCGCAAGACGTTCAAGGGGCGGACCAAGGGCACCGCGACG
>DATIGO010000433.1:0-2139 GCA_035454665.1 Gemmatimonadaceae bacterium
ATCGCCCACCGCACGGAGTCGCGCCCGACCTCGAGCCGCTCCGTCGGATCACCAGCCCGGCCGTCCGCGCCCAGCGGGCGCGATTCCCCGCTCACGACCACCCCCCGCGCGTTCAACCGGTAGCGCGTCTCCACACGGGCGCCGCGGTTCCGGTCCGTGTAGTAGTAACGAACCACCAGCGACTGGCCGTCCTGCACCACGAGCATCTCTCCGGCCGGCCGGCCGTGATTCAGCACCACGTAGCGGGTGGTATCGACCGCGGTCGAGGGGAGCAGCGCGGCGAGGGCAATGAGTGCGGTAGCCAGCATGGGCGATGTGCCGGTTGAGGGTCCGCAGCCAATCTTGCGCGGGTTTCGGCCGGCGGCAACGGAGGCGCCGGCGCCGCCATTGGCGCCTCAGGTGTCGAGCGCCCGCCGCCGGTACTCCGAGGGACGCAGGCCGAGCAGGCGCTTGCACTCCCGGGTGAAGTGGCTCTGGTCGGCGTAGCCGGCACTCACCGCAATGGTGGACAGCGGCACGCGTGTGGTCCGCAGCCGCTCGGCCGCCCAGGTCATCCGGATCGCGCGCACGTATTCGCCGATCGTCGTCCCCAGATGGCGACGGAAGGCATGGCACAGGTGAGAGGGCGTCACCCCGGCCACCTCGCAGATCTCCAGCAGTGTCGGCGGCGAGCGGAACCGCTCGTGCAGGAGCTCGCGGACACGTCCCAGCCACGACGGCGCGGCGCGACCCGCGCGGGATTCCGTCCGGCGCGCCGCCCGCACCAGCATCCCCAGCGAAAGCGAATCGATGGACAGCGGGGCGAGGGCATCCGTGAGGTCCATCTCCCGCGCCAGGCGCCGTGCGTCGAGCGCGAGCAGCGGATCGTTCAGGAGGTGGACCTCACTCGTCAGGCGCTCGAACGGCTGGAAGACATCCGTGCGCAACGGATCCGGCTGCACGACCACGACGCGGGCCCCGCCCGTTCCGATGTAATTCGCGTGTCGCTCCTCGGCGGGCTCCGCCCACATCGATCCAGGGCCGCACTCGAGCCGGTGCGACCCGATGCGCGTCTCGAACGACCCCTCCAGCATCACGCCGATGAGCGAGCGATCGTGCGTGTGGGCGGCCAGCACGTCGCCCGGAGCGAACCACGCCTCGATCGCGCGGCACAGCGGGGTTTCGATCGTCCGAGAGCGCGGACTGCCCATGGTCACCGGCACCGACCCGGGTCGCCGCGGGGATTCCCGTGAGTCAGCAGACACGTCACTGAAGGTACGACGAGGAGCCGCCCGGCGGCGGGACGAGTGGACAGGCCGACGCCGCTGGGGACGACGCGAGGCAGAGTGCCGCAGGCGGAGCGCACTCCGGTTCCATGAGCCGACGCCCGGTGCAAGACCGGCTCCGGCGACGCCCTGTACCATGGTCCCCTGCCCCCTCTCCGCGGGGGAGGGGGAAGAGCGGGCAGCACTCGTCACCTCACGGAGGATTTCACATGCGTCGTCGTTCGTCTGTTCTCACCTTCGCCGTCGCGGCAGCCTCGTTCGCCTGCGCCGATGCACCCACGGCCGGTCCCCTCATGCCGGCGGAAGCACTGTTCTCGAACAGTCCCGTGGTGGCCCAGGCGACCGGCCTGGGGCAATCGCAGCTGCCGGCCGGCTTCTCCCTGCTCGACTACGAGTTCAACGCCACCCAGTTCGCGAACGGCCGCGCCAACGGCGAGTTCCGCATCTTCTGGGCGAGCGGGCTGGGTACCAACGACTACCGGGGCACGGTGACATGCGTCTCCGTCGATCCGGTGAATCACCGTGCCTGGATCGGCGGCGTGGTCACACAGAACAACTCCACACATCCCACGGGCGGCGAGGCGCGCAAGCAGGTCGGGCGCGACATCTGGTTCCGCGTGGTCGATTACGGCGAAGGCTCCGCCTCGCTGCCGGATCGCACCACGGTCGCCGGCTTCGAGGGCGATGCCGGTATCATCACGTCGGCCGAGTACTGCCAGACGCAGCCCTGGGCCGCAGGTGACGTGAACACCTGGCCGCGAGTGGCCGGCAACATCCAGGTGCACTGAGCGATCAGGGCCTGACGAGCTCGAAAGGCGGGAAGGTCATCGCCGTCAGGCAGCTCACGTCCACACGCTCCGCACTCCCGGCGGCG
>DATIGO010000434.1:0-9351 GCA_035454665.1 Gemmatimonadaceae bacterium
AGAGGGTCCGGGAGCGGGTCGTCGGCGTCGAGCGAGAGGAGTGCGCCGTCGGCCGCCGCGCAGAGGGCGGCCAGCGACCCCGCGGCCAGCGCGAAGATGATGGCGGCGAGGATCACAGGACCCCCCTTCGGCGGGCGAGCGCGAGGTAGCGTTCCTGGCGCGTCCACATGGGCGACGCCGTTCGGGTATCGCCGTCCGGGTGGTCGTGTCCTACGGCATGCAGGACGCCGTGGACGACCACGCGCGCGAGCTCCTCGCGGGCCGGCACGTGGTGCCGCCGCGCCTGCCCGCGCACCACCTCGGGGGCGATGTAGATGTCGCCCACGAGCGGTGCGCGCGGCCCGGGCCGGTCCAGCGCGAACGTGATCACGTCGGTCTCGCCCCGATGGCCCAGGTGGTCGCGGTTGAGGCGCGCAATGTGCCGGCGCGAAACGAACGCGATCGAGAGCAGCGCGTGCGGCACGCGCTCGCGACGCAGCACGAGCGACGCCAGGGCGCGGACGCGGGCCGTGCCGAGGGCGAGCCGGCGGCCCTGGGCGTCCACATCGACGAGGGGCTCATGCTCTGACGTCGTCCGCATAGGCCTTGATGATCTCGCGCACGAGCCGGTGGCGCACCACGTCCACATCGCTCAGGTAGTGGAACGCGATACCGTCGATCCCGAGCAGGATGCGCTCGATCTGAAGGAGTCCCGACTCCTCGCGCCGCGGCAGGTCGATCTGCGTCTTGTCACCGGTGATCACCGTGCGCGAGTTCACGCCGAGGCGCGTCAGGAACATCTTCATCTGCGCGCTCGTCGCGTTCTGCGCCTCGTCGAGGATCACGAAGGCGTCGGAGAGGGTGCGCCCGCGCATATAGGCGAGCGGCGCGATCTCGATGACGCGCATCTCGAGCGCGCGTTGCATGCGCTCGGCGGGCATCATGTCCTCGAGCGCGTCGTACAGGGGACGCAGATAGGGGTCGACCTTGGCCTGCATATCGCCGGGGAGGAACCCCAGGCTCTCTCCGGCCTCGACCGCCGGGCGCGCGAGGATGATCCGCCGCACGCGCTTGCGGATGAGGGCGTCGACGGCGGACGCGACGGCGAGATACGTCTTCCCCGTGCCGGCAGGGCCGATCCCGACGACGATGTCGTTTTCGGCGATGAGGCGCAGGTACTCGGCCTGCCCCGGCGTCTTCGGCTGGATGGCCCGGCGCACGCCCGGCAGCACGATGCGCTCCGTCCCGTCGGTCCCGTCGCGCTGGCTCTCGAGACTCATCCGCAGGACGTCGTCGGGGTCGAGGGTCAGGCGCTGGCGCGCGGCATCGATCATGCGCCGTGCGATCGACGTCGCCCGTTCCACGGCCTCGGGCGCGCCCGCGACGCTGAGCATGTCGCCGCGCAGGGCGATCCGGGCGCCGGTCTGACGCGCGAGCTCGACGAGATTGGCGTCGTTCACGCCGGCCAGCGTGAGCAGGTCGGCACCCTCGGCGTTCAGGCGGCTGGTCGTCGACTCGTCAGGCACGGTCAGTCAGGCGGGCACACCTTGAGGTGCAGCGCGCGCAGCTCGTCGGGACCGACCGGCGACGGCGCGTTCTCGAAGAGCGCGCGCGCCGCGGTCGTCTTGGGAAAGGCGATCACGTCGCGGAGCGAGCCGGCGCCCGCGAGCAGCATCGCAGTGCGATCGAGGCCGAGCGCGAAGCCGCCGTGCGGCGGCGCGCCCGACACCAGGCCCTCGAGCAGGAACCCGAACCGGCGTCGCTGTTCGTCGGCCGGGATGCCCAGCAGCTCGAACACCTTGCCCTGCAACGCGGGATCGGTGATGCGGATCGAGCCGCTCCCCAGCTCGTTGCCGTTGTAGACGCAGTCGTAGTGCAATGCGCGGCACCGCTCGGGATCCGTGTCGAGGTGCGCGAGGTCCCCGGGATGCGGCGAGGTGAACGGATGATGCGCGAAGACACGAGCACCCGACTCCGGGTCGACTTCGAACAGCGGAAAGTCGACGATCCAGCAGAACGCGCGCTCGGTCAGCCGCGGCACGTTCGGCCGCCTGACGAGCAACGTGCGCACGGCATGCAGTGCGGACGAGGTGACGGCGTCGGGTCCGACGACGGCGAGGAGCAGCTCGCCGGGCACGCCGCCGAGCGCGTCCAGCGTGCGCCCGCCGAGCGCCTTCACGCCCTGCCCCTCCCAGCCCGCCTCGGTACGTTTCGCCCAGATGAGGCCCCCGGCCCCGGCCTCCTTCGCCGCGGCCGCCATGCCATCGATCTCCTTGCGCGAGGCATCGGCCGCATCAGTCATGCGAAGGCCACGGAGCCGGCCGCCGCGATCGATCGCCTCGCGCACGAACGGCGCCGCGTCCTCGGCAAGCGAGGCCGACAGATCCGTGATCTCGACGGCGTAGCGCAGATCCGGCTTGTCGACGCCGTAGCGCTCCATCGCCTCGCGCCACGCCAGACGCGGAAACGGCGCCGTTACCGGCTGGCCGGCCTCGTCCCAGAGTGCGACGAGCATCGCCTCGAGGCAGCGGATCACGTCGTCCTGGGTGACGAAGCTGGCCTCGATGTCGACCTGCGTGAACTCGGGCTGCCGGTCGGCGCGCAGGTCCTCATCGCGAAAGCAGCGCGCGATCTGGAAGTACCGGTCGAAGCCGGCCACCATCAGGAGCTGCTTGTAGATCTGCGGCGACTGCGGGAGCGCGTAGAACTCCCCGGCATGCACGCGGCTCGGCACG
Source organism: Gemmatimonadaceae bacterium (assembly GCA_035454665.1). Lineage (GTDB taxonomy): Bacteria > Gemmatimonadota > Gemmatimonadetes > Gemmatimonadales > Gemmatimonadaceae > DATIGO01. Next base: position 2,715 of record DATIGO010000434.1, read on the forward strand.
AGGTAGTCGCGCGCGCCCTCCGGCGTTGGCTTCGTGAGGATGGGAGTCTCGAGCTCCACGAACCCCTGCCCGGTCAGCGACTGTCGCGCGCGCTGCATGAGCCGGTGGCGCAGGATGAGATTGGCCTGCAACTCCGGGCGGCGCAGATCGAGGATGCGATGCCGGAGCCGGAGCTCCTCGGCGGCGAGTTTCTCCCCCTTGCCACGCGCCACGGGAATCGCCGGCGTGACGGCTGGGCCCACCACCCGCACCGAGCGCGCCTGGACTTCCACCTCTCCCGTTGCCAGTTCGGGATTGCGTCCCTGCTCCGGTCGCAACACGACCGTCCCCTCGACAAGGACGACGGATTCGACCGCAAGGCGCTCCGCCAGATCCATCGCTTCGCGGTCGGCCACGCCCGGAGCGAAGGACACCTGCACGATGCCCGCGCGGTCGCGCAGGTCGACGAAGACCAATCCCCCGAGATTCCGCGAACGATGGACCCAGCCACCGAGCTGCACGGCCTGGCCCGCGTGCACGGCGCGCAGCGCGCCGCAGAGGTGCGAACGCAGTCGAGTGGCCAGCGGCGATGGCTCGCTCACCAGCAGAGGCTCCGGAATGACGAGAGGGGAGTCGGGGAGAACGCCGCCGCACGGGCGGCGAGCGCGAACGGGCGCACGAACATCAGCGCGAGAACGAGAGATAACGATCGCGCGTCACCAGGCCGTCACGAGTCGCAGCGCGCGGGCTTCGCCTGCGACGGGGATTCCGCGAGCGCGCCGCGACAATCCCTGCGCGGTCTTCACCCGCCAGAACGCTCGACGCCGTCACGATCGGCCACGTTGCGGATCGATGCGCCGGTGCAGATCGGTTCCCGGGTGATCGCATAGGTAGGGAGGAAATCTAAGCCGGTCCGGGACGCGCTGGTAGCGAGTTCGATTGACCGGTCCGCTTCGGTGAAGTAGGATTAAGTCCATGCAGTTCAACGAGTTCTGCGCCTGCCTTTGCGTTCTGGCCCCGCTCGGGGCCGGCGCACAGAGCATCCCCGGCCGCGATCTCCTCGAATTCCCGCTCGGTTCCCTCGCCGAAGGGGGAGCGCTCTCACTCTCGTCTGGCGACGGCTTCCGGAATCCAGCCGCGGCGGCGCTGCCGCCCGGCGCGAGAGCGCGCTTCACGGTCTCGTCGCTCACGACCGGGAGCGACCAGGGTGTAGCCGGGCAAATCGTCGCGCTGACCCAGCGCGGGCCGCGCGCGACGGCACTCGGCATCACGGTGGCACGCGCGGTGGTCACGGACATCGTACGGACGGAGACCGATCCCCAGGCGGTCGGCGGGGCTGTGCCGTACGGCACCCTTGTGGTGTCCGCGCACGCGGCGCGGCGTACCGCGGGTCCGGCGACGGCCGGCGTGGCCGTGCGCTACCAGCGCGGGGAGCTGGATCTCGAGCGGCGCGGCGGCGTGGGGATCGACGCCGGCGTGGTGGCGGAGAACTTGTTAGGCATCGACGGGCGCCTGGCGGCCGCGACCTTCCTCTGGCGGCCCGGCACACGCAGCCGGGAGGGCGCCGCGTTCACGGGCGCGTTCGATGCGCGCGCGCTGGGCGCGGACACGCTGCGCGAGCTGCGCGCCGCGTATTCCTACAGCCACGCGCCCGGCCGTTCGCGCGAGCACTTCGTCTGGCTGATGGGTCGGCTCGGCCCGGTCGAGGGGCGGGTCGGCGCGGCGCGAACGTTCGCTGCATCCCACAGGACCACGCGAGCGCGGCTGGCGATCGGCCTGCACCATGCACGTTACCTGGTCGCCGTCGCGCGGGAGGAGAGCCCCTTCGGCCTCTCGCCGGTGTATCACTTCACCCTCGTGACCACCTTCGCGCGCGACTGATGACCCCGATGACCGAACCGTCCGCCGCCCCCGCTGTCCCCGGCGGGCTGAACCTGTTGAACCTCACGCCTGACGAGGCCGAGCGTGCGCTCGTCGCGTTCATGCGCGAGCACGGCGAACCGGACTACCGGGCGCGCCAGGTGCTGCACCGTCTCTGGCAGCTCCCGGCGGCGGATTTCGCATCGATGAGCGACCTGCCCCGCGCGCTCCGCGCCCACCTGGCCGCCGTGTTCGAGCTTCCTCGCCTGGCCGTCGATGCGCGGCAGCGCTCGACGGACGGGACGCAGAAGTTCCTCTTCCGGTTGCGCGACAACCAGGCGATCGAGGCCGTGGCGATACCCGAGGGTGACCGCCTGACCCTGTGCGTGTCGTCGCAGGCGGGGTGCGCGCTCCGCTGCGCGTTCTGCGCCACGGGGGCGATGGGGTTCGCGCGGAACCTGGAGCCGTTCGAGATCGCGGCCCAGGTGCGCGAGCTTGCGCTGCTCGACCCACCGCTGCGTCCCACGAACATCGTCTTCATGGGAATGGGAGAGCCGCTCATGAACTGGGGCGCGGTGGACGTGGCCCTCACGATCCTCAACGACCCGCGCGGATTCGGGATCGGGGCCCGGCACATCACGGTGTCCACGGTGGGGGTGCTGCCGGGAATCGTCGCGCTGGGGCGTCGTCCGCAGCAGTTCCGCCTGGCGATCTCGATCCACGCGCCGAGCGACGAGCTGCGTCGTGCCCTCATGCCGATCAACGTGAAGTATCCGCTTGACGACGTGATCGGGGCCGCGCGCGAGTTCACGCGGCGGGTGACGTTCGAGTACGTGATGCTGCACGACGTAAACGACCAGCCGGAGCACGCCCGGCGGCTCGCGGCGCTCGCGAAGGCGTGCGGCGCGTTCGTGAACCTCATCCCGCTGCACCCTGGCGGTGCGGGGGAGTTCACGCCCACGCCGGGACACGCAATCCGCCGCTTCGCGGCCGAACTGCGGCGGCTGGGCGTCGAGGTGGCAATCCGGAAGAGCCGTGGCATGGACATCGCCGCGGCGTGCGGCCAGCTACGGGTGGAACGGCTTCGACGGCGGGCTCCAGTCCGCACCCAGCAGCACGGTGACGTCGAGGTAGCGCGAAGAATCGGGCCGGGACTCGACCCGCGCCCCGCCTAACGCTCGGGCCACGCGCCGGGCCCACTCGGGGTGACCGCTTCGGTCCAGGACGAGGGTCGAGTCCCGCGCGTCGGCGTCGGTCGTGTAGCGCACCACGTCGAAGCCCGCGTCGCGCAGCGCGAAGGTCGCTCGCCGGGCGAGCCCGCGGACGCGCGTGGCGTTGATGACCTCCACCCGGATCCGCTCACCGTCGGCGGCGAAGACGGGTGGACCCGCGGCGAGCTCACCCAGGGCGCTCCGCTCCGCGTGGGCCCGCCAGAAGAGCCCGACCGCGACCACCAGCGTGGCGGCGATCGCGGCGGTGCCGACCCGCACCAGCCACCTCAGCGTACGCGGTTCCACAGCGCCACCGTCTCGGGGAACATCGGCTTGCCCTCCCGCAGCGTCCACTCGAGGCGCAGCCGCACCACCTCGCGGAAGACGCCGTCGGGATCCGCGGGCACGCGCGCGGCGAGCGCCGCCCGTTCCGCGGCCAGGAAGGGCCGTCCCGGCTCGAGGAAGTCCGCGAGGTAGAGCGCGCGTCCGGTACGCACCCAGTCCGGGCTGCCTAACGTGTGCCAGCGGATGGCCTCGAGGACGTCCTCCCGCGTCTCCCCGTCGTGCGCGAGCCGCGCCGCCGCCGCGGGCCCGTGCAGCGTCGTCAGGGGGCGGTCGCCCGGCCCCGCCCAGCGCCGCAGCTCCGCCTCGTCCGCATCCCGCAGGGCATCGTGCCAGACACCCGCGTCGTGCCACGCACGTGCCTCATCCTCCTCCAGCGCGAGGGCCCGCGCCCACTCGTCCAGCAGCGCCGTCACGCGCTCGATGTGGCCGCGCCGCTTCGACGACACGCGTGCCCACGCGGGGAGCTGCACCACGGACGCCGTCACCGCCGAACCGCCAGCCGGCGGCGCACCTCGTCCAGCTGCCGGCGCCAGAAGTCGCGGTCGGCGAGCCCCGGGTGCGGCACCGTGAGATCCGGCTCGTCGACCGCCACGGCGCCATACGCCACGAGATCCAGATCCAGCGTCCGCGAAGCCCAGCGCTCACCTCGCACGCGGCCGCGCTCCCGCTCGATTGCCTGCAAGCCATCCAGGAGCGCGCGCGGCCCGAGGTCCGTTTCGATCGCGATCATCTGGTTCAGATAGAAGGGTTGGTCCCGGCCGCCCAGCGGCGCGGTCTCCTCGATGCCGGAGCACTCCAGCACCGAGGTGGAGGGGAGCGCCGCGAGCCGCTCGCGCGCGAACGCGAGGTGCGCCGCGCGATCCCCGAGGTTCGACCCCAGCGCCACGAAGGCGACCTCACGCTCCCTCGACACCCGTCACCCGTCACCCGTCACCGTCAGGGCTCTCCATCCCGGGTGAGCTCGATGCTGACCTCGGCATGCGAGACGGGTCCGGGGAGCGCCACGTGCGGCTTGCGCGCCTGCACGCGCACGCGTTGCACGTTCCCGCCGGCCATGACGCGCTCCGCGACGGCGACGGTCAGACCCTCGAGGTAGTCCACGGGCCCCTGGCTGATCACGCCCGCCACCACGTCGTACAGTGTGCGGTAGTCGAGCAGCTTCCCGACATCGGGAAGATCCTGCGGCGCGCGCGGAAAGACGATGAGATCGACCTCGATCGGCTGCGGCAGCTCGCGCTCGTGCGGCAGCACGCCCACCCGGGCGTGGAAGCGCATCCCCCGCAGCGCGATCTGGTAGAGAGTCCGCACGCCCGGAACGTAGTCGCCTCAACCGATCCGCGTCAGGCGGCGGGTCAGCTCGCCAAGGTACGTCACCAGGGCGTGCAGCTCGCGCGTGGCGCTCTCGAGCTCCTGCAGGGCCCGCGCCTGATCCTCGGCCGAGCGGTTCACGTCGTCGGAACCGAGCCGGTTTCGGCGGGAGATCTCCGCGATGCGCTCGGCACGACCACGCATGTCACCAACCTGCCCCTCCTGTCGCTGGGAGACCTCCGCGATCCGTCGGGACCAGGAGGCGGCCGACTGGCTCGCGTCGAGAATGGACTCCAGCGCCTTCATCGCAGACGCGGACAGCGACTCCACGTCTCCCACGAGGTCGTGCCCGCGATCCATCTGTCGGGTGGCGCGCTCCATCTGCGCCGCGAAGCCCGTGAGAATCGTGCTCGCATCCTCCGACGCGCGGGCGCTCTGCGTGGCGAGCCGGCGGATCTCGTCGGCCACGACCGCGAATCCCTTCCCTTCCTCGCCCGCGCGCGCCGCCTCGATGCCGGCGTTCAGCGCCAGGAGGTTCGTCTGGTCCGACAGGTCGCGGATCACCCGGATGAACTCGGTGATGCGCCGGGTCCCCTGTCCCAGCTCCGTCATGAGCCCCGTGCTCTCGGCCACGAACCCCTTGGCGCTGACGAGGCGCTCGACCGCGGTGGCGATCGTGCCGTGGTGCTCCGTGGCGAGCTGCGCGGACCGCTCGCTGGCGGTCGCCGCCTCACGCGCGTCGCGCGCGATGCCGGCCGTAGAGCGGTACAGGCCGTCCGCTGCCTCGCGGCTGTGCGCGGCCTGCTCGGACTCGTCGACCAGGCCGCGGTTGATGTCCCCCACGAGTCGGACGACCGCCTCCGCGCCGGCGCGCAGGCGCCGAGTGGACTCGTTCAGCGTGGCGAGCTGCCGCTCGAGGCGCGTGACCGCCTCCGCGAGCGGCCGCCGGAGCTCCTGGATCTGGATCGTCGTCGCGAGCTGCCCCGCGAAGCGCTGCATGACGGTGAGCTGCTTGGGGCCGTACATCTCGCGCTTGTGGTGTTCCAGCTCCATGAGGCCCAGCGTGCGTTCGCCGAAGCGGAGGGGAATGATCGCGATGCTCCTGGCCTCGGGCCGCGGATGCGGCACCCGCGTGTCGCGCCGGGCATCGTCGACCACGACGGGCACGCCGCGCTCGATGGCCTCGCGGCGCAGGGTGCTGCTGTCGCCGTCGGCGAGCCGGGGCTCGGGGAGCATGCCGTCCTGGGGCGTGAAGACGAGGCGCCCCTCTCCCTCCACCAGGCGCACGATGCGGAAGTTCGACCAGTTGACGAGGCGATGGGCGAGGGACGCGATGCGGCGGAACGATTCCTCCATGGTGGCGTCGGCGCTCACCATGAGATCCATCGCGTGAATCCGGTTCAGCTCCTCCGCGGCCAGCGTTTCCTCCACGATGCGCCGGAAGAGGAGTCCCGCGAAACCCAACGCGACGGCCATCACCGCCCACCCGGCGTAGCCCACGTGCGCGAGCGTGAGGAGCACCGTGACAGCGGTGACCGCCGAGGCCCCGAAGACGATCACCTCGTACCGCAGGATCAGTGCGCGCTCGCTCGCGAGGAGCTTGCCCCGCACCAGGAGGGAGAAGTACTGCAGCGCGCGGCTGAGGACGAAATGCGCGAGGAAGAAGACGGCGATCGCGGGCAGCGCCTGCGGGGTGAGCGCCCCGGATGCGCCGCCGGGCGTCTGAAGCGCAATGGCGGCGTAGAGTCCGTAGGCCGCGTAGATGGCGAGGACCTCGCGGGAGGCGTTGATCCAGGCGGCGTCGAGGCCTTTGCGATGAAAGACCCAATCGGCCGCGAGCACGCCGCCGAAGAGCGCCAGGGCGGCTGGCGCCACCCCGGCCGCAAGGGCCCCGGCCAGCGCGACGATCGCGACGGGACTCAGCGAGCCGAACT
>DATIGO010000435.1:0-3647 GCA_035454665.1 Gemmatimonadaceae bacterium
TCCCACGCCTGCGCCATGAGCATCATGGCATCGAGCGCGGACTTGCCGCGCCACGGCGCGCCCGCCGAGTGCGCCGTCTGCCCGCGGAAGCGGAACTGCACCGAGAGCAGCGCGTTGGCTCCCGACTGCCCCCACGAGACGCCCAGGTTGTTCCCGACGTGCGTGAAGATGGTCACGTCGACGTCCTTGAAGACGCCCGCGCGCACGAGGTGCGCCTTGCCGGCCACCTGCTCCTCGGCCACGCCCGGCCAGAGCTTGAGCGTGCCCGGAATCCGCTCGCGCTCCATGATCTCCTTCACGACGAGCGCCGCCGCGATGTTCACCGCCTGGCCGGAGTTGTGCCCCTCGCCGTGTCCCGGCGCCATGGACACGATGGGGTCGCGGTAGCCGACGCCCGGCTTCTGGTTCGACTGCGGAATCCCGTCGATGTCGGAGCCTAACGCGATCACGGGCTTCCCCGCGCCCCACGTGGCCACCCACGCCGTGGGCATTCCCGCCACGCCACGTTCGACCGTGAACCCGTTCTGCTCGAGCAGCCCCGTCAGGTACTTCGACGTCTCGAACTCCTGCATACCGAGCTCGCCGAAGGAGAAGATCTGGTCGATGATCTCCTGGACGAGCTTGGCGCGTCCCTCGACTTTCGTCAGCGCTTCCGCCTTGAGCCGCTCGAGCCGCGGATCCCCCGCGGCGGGGCGCTGAGCTTCGAGGGACGTGGTGGCCAGCACGGCCATGAGCGCCGGAATCATGCCGGCGCGAAGGCGGCGACTGTCACGAACGCTGCGCATGACTTGCCTCCGTGGGGAAGGAAGAGGTGACGCCAGACCAGCCTGGCGATGGGCCCCGGGGCAATACGCCCTCACACGCCCGGTTCAGCTGCGCATCTCCACTGCGGGATCAACGGCGCGGGCCCGCGGTTCGTTGCCAGGGGCGCCCCCCGACGGCGCACCGTTCGTCCGGGAGCCGGGCGACCGCGCCGGGGCAGCCGGCGCCGTGGGCGTCAGCCAGGGCTCGACCACTGCCGTTAGGCGCTCCGGGGTCATGCGAGTCGTCTGGCCATCGAAGCCGGCGGGCGCCGGCGGCGACACGCCGCCGAGGCGCGGCGCGCCATCGCGGGCCGGCACATCCCGCGCCGCAGGCCCGGTCGCGCCGGCCACCGCGGTCCCGCCGGCCTCCGGATCCACGACTCTCCACGCCACGCGTCCCGCCTCGGGCACACCGAGCCAGGCTCCGTCGCGCAGGTCGATCACCTCGGCGTCGCCCACGACGGGCGCGGTGGCGCGGGGCGGCTCCAGCCGCGACACCGCGAACCGGTCGCGCGCGCAGGCGCAGCCGCACGCCGCCTGCAGGTCGAGCAGGGACCGATCGCCCCCCGGCAGCAGTGGTGCCACCGCGAGCGTGAGCGGCGCGACCTCGCGGTACGTCACCCCCGCCGCCTGCCGCAGCCACTCCGGGTCCGGCACGCCTCCCGGCAACGACGCATAACGAGCGCGCACGGGCGGGAGGCGCGACTCCAGCTCGTGCGGTTCCTCCGTGAGCACGATCCCCGCGTCCGCGAGCGCAGCCAGCAGAACCTCGGGGAGCAGAATCTCGTCGATCTCGGGCCCCGTGGCGCCGGGGCACGCTCCGGCGTGGACCACGTGCACCGTCCGCGGCGCGAGCAGATGCCGGACGTAGCGCGCCGTGGCCACTGGCGGGGCAACGCCCGTGAGGCACGTGGCCCCCGTGGACGACACGGTCCGGAGTGCCTCGGCGACGAACGGGCAGTGCGCCACGATCACCGCCGGCTCCGCCTGCCGCCGCAGCCATTCGCCCGCGCGTACGGCCAGGAGCTCATCACCCCAGCTCACCGGCGCCACGAAATCGAACTCGTACCGCAGGCACGCATGCAGCAGCTGCATGGGCGCGGCCGGACGCGCGGCGAGCAACGTGTCGCTGCCCAGAATGACGGCGCGAACCACGACGACTCCGGGGGTGTGCGGTAGGGGTCGACGACGATGATCGCGCGGCGCACGCGACCAACCGAAAGCTACTCGCCGAGCCGCGGCGCCACAGCATCGGCGGCGATCGGCACGTCCCGCCCGCGACCGACGCGGCGACCTGTCTGGCGTGCCGCGGTCCAACTACAATTCCCGCCATGGTGGATGTCGTGGCACTGACGGCGGAGCTGCTCGCCATCGAGTCCTCGTCGGGCAACGAGGGACGCACCGTCGACTTCGTCTCGCGCTGGCTCATCGCCCGGGGCTGGAACGTGACCGTTCAGGAGGTCACCCCGGGGCGGGGGAACGTCTGGGCCTCTCGCGCCGGCGGCGGCGTCACGCTCTCCACGCACCTCGACACCGTCCCGCCGTTCGTCGCCCCGCGGCTCGAGAATGGTCGCCTCTATGGACGCGGTGCCTGCGACGCCAAGGGCATCGCCGCGGCCATGCTGGCCGCCGCCGACGCCCTGGCCGCCTCGGGTGAGAACCGCGTGGATCTGCTCCTGCTCGTGGGCGAGGAGAAGAACTCCGACGGAGCACGCGCCGCCAATCGCCTTCCGGCTACCAGCCGCTTCCTCGTGAATGGCGAGCCGACCGAGAGCAAGCTCGCCAGCGGCGCCAAGGGGTCACTGCGCGTGACGCTCCGCACGCGCGGAAAGGAAGCGCATTCCGCGTATCCGCACCTCGGGCGCTCGGCGATCGAGCCGATGCTCGAGCTCCTGCCGACGCTGCGCGATCTCGCCCTCCCCACCGATCCGCAGCTCGGCGAGACGACGGTGAACATCGGCGTGCTGCGCGGCGGAACCGAGGCGAACATCATTCCGGGGATGTGTGAGGCGGAGCTCATGTTCCGCCTCGTGGGGGACGTGAGCGTCGTGAAGCAAATCGTTGAAAAATGGGCAGATGGGCGCGCCGAGCTCACGTACGGCTCCACCATACCGGCGCAGTCCTTTCACACCCTTCCCGGATTCGAGTCGACGCCCGTCGCGTACACCTCGGACATCCCGCTCCTGGATCGCTGGGGGATGCCGCTGCTTTTCGGGCCGGGATCGATCCATGTGGCGCACACGCCGAACGAGCACATCGACGTGAGCGAGCTCCGCGCGGCAGTCGACGCCTACCAGCGCATCGTCCGCGCGCTCCTGACCCAATGACCACGCGCCCGCCGTCTTCCTCTGGAGCGCGCTGGCCGGTGGCTGTTCTCGGCGCCACAGGTGCGGTGGGGCAGACGTTCATCCGACGGCTCGCGGGGCACCCGTGGTTCGAGATCGCGGAGCTCGCCGCGTCGGAACGGTCGGTGGGAAAGCGGTATCGCGACGCGTGTCGCTGGCTGGAGGGGGAGATGCCGGCCGAGGTCGCCGGGCGCGAGGTCCTTCCGTGCGATCCGGCACTGGTGCGCTCGCGGCTCGTCTTCTCGGCGCTGGACGCGTCGGTGGCCGGCGCGGCGGAAGAAGCCTTCGCCCGTGCGGGGGCCTTCGTGCTCAGCAACGCGAAGAACCACCGCATGGATTCCGACGTGCCGCTCGTCATCCCCGAGGTGAATGCCCCGCATCTCGCGCTGCTCGCGGCACAACGGGCGCGGCGCGGGTGGAGGGGCGGCATCGTGACGAACGCGAACTGCGCGGCCACGGTGGCCGCGATGGCGCTCGCGCCGTTGCACGAGGCGTTCGG
>DATIGO010000436.1:0-15321 GCA_035454665.1 Gemmatimonadaceae bacterium
GCAGGTGGACCAGGCGCGCGCCGCGCAGTACTTCCGTGAAGCCGCCGCACTGTGCGAACGCGAGGGCGGAAGGCTCTGGGGCGTTTCCCTCTGCGGGCCCATGGTCTTCGCGGATCCCGCCACGAAGACCATGGCCACCAATCAGCCCGCCCCTGACGGGCCGTGGCCCCCGGCCATGGGGTTCGCGAACTTCGCGATGAACTGGGGCGGGACGCGCTGGAGCATGTACAGCTGGCGCGGCGTGCCGCCGAACAACGAACGTCTCCGTGCCCGGCTCCTGATGCACGAGCTCTTTCACCGCGTGCAGCCGCAACTCGGTCTCCAGCTCAACGACAGCACGAACGACCACCTCAACACGGTGAATGGGCGGTATTGGCTGCAGCTCGAGTGGCGCGCTCTCGCCGCCGCGCTGCGCGGGTCGGGCGAGGCGCGAGCGAACGCCATCCGGGACGCGCTCGCGTTCCGGGCAAAGCGCCACATGCTCTTTGCCAGCGCGGCCGAGAGCGAGCGCGTGATGGAGATCAACGAGGGGCTGGCCCAGTACACCGGCACGGTCGTGGCGTACCCGGTGCCGTCCGAAGCAGCGGCCGATGCAGCCTCCCAGCTCGAGCAGGCACCGTCCAACTCGACCTTCGTGCGCTCGTTCCCCTATCCCTCGGGTGCTGCGTACGGCGTGCTGCTCGATCAGGCGTCGCCCGGTTGGACCCGCAGGCTCCGAGCCACCGACGATCTCGCGCGGCTGCTCAGGGCGGCGAGTCGCGTCGATCCGGCGCCGGACGCCGAGGCCGCCGCCATGCGCTACAACGCCGCCGCGCTGCACGCCGCGGAGGTCACGCGTGAATCGGAGGCGCAGAAGCGAATGGCCGATCTCAGGCGGCGGTTCATCGACGGCCCGGTGCTCGTGCTCCCGAACGGCGGCACCAACTCGTTCACGACGGATGGCATGACGCCGATCCCCGGTGTCGGCACGATCTACCCGGCGTTCAGGAGCTCCGGCGAGTGGGGAAGCCTCGAAGGGAAGGAAGTTCTCATGTCAGCCGACCGACGGACCCTCACGGTGCCGGTCCCCAGCGAGACGGCCGGGACCACCATCACGGGCGACGGTTGGACACTCACGATCGCCGCGGGGTGGACGCTGCGGCCGGGGAGCCGCTCCGGAGACCTTCAGCTCGTGAAGGTGCCGTAGGGCACGCTCGGCCGGGGCGGCGGATTCTGGCGCTGCGTAGATTCCCGGCGTGACTGCAACCCACGAAGCGGCAGCTCCGGGACCCGTCACCATCGTCGGCGCCGGGGCGATGGGCACCGCCCTGGCGCACGCGTTCCACCATGCCGGCGTCGTGGTGGCCGCGATCGCCAGCCGGACCGACGGCCACGCGGCGGCGCTGGCCGCTCGGATCCCCGGCGCGCGTCACGTCGCCATGGCCGTGGCGGGGTCCAGCGCGCCGATCGTGTTGCTGACGGTCAGTGACAGTGCGATCGAGGCCGCCTGCGAGAGCGCGAAAATCGCCGCCGGGGCGCTCGTGGCGCACGCGAGCGGATCGCGCGACGTCACGCCGCTGCGGGCGGCGGCGCAACGCGGAGCGCGCGTGGGCGGCTTTCACCCGATCGCGGCGATCATCCGCGCGCACGCTCTGGGCGCGATGACGCAGACGGACCACGTGGCGAGCTTCCGCGGTGCTGCGTTCGGCATCGAGGGCACGGCGGACGTCTACGCCACGCTCGCGTCCCTGGCCTCGACGCTCGGCGGTCACCCGTTCGCGGTCGATCCGCGTCTCAAGCCGCAGTACCACCTTGGCGCTTCCATGCTCGCCGCCTTCTCCGCCGGTCTCTCGCATCTCGCCTGGGAGTGCTTTCGTGCGGCCGGCGCGCCGCCGGAGATCGCGAGCCTCGGCGCGGCGCACCTGCTGCACACGGTGGCGACCAACGTGGCGCGAGTGCCGACGCCCGCGGCGGCGCTCACGGGGCCTGCGGTCCGGGGCGACGTCGAGGGGGTGCGACGCCAGGCGGCGACGGTGCGCACGCTTCCGCCCGAGGTGCAGCGGCTCTACCGGGTGCACGCGGAGCACAGCCTCGTGATCGCGGCCGGGGCCGGGCGGATCGATGCCGCCGTCGCGGCGCAGTTGCGTGGCGTGCTGCGGGAGCAGTTCCCCTCGGAACCGGACGCAGGCTAGATGCCGCGCCTGACGATTCGCGAGCTGGGCGCACTCAAGGCCAGAGGTGAACGCCTGGTGGCCCTTACGGCGTACGACGCGCCCGCGGCGCGCCTGGCCGAGCAGGCTGGGGTGGACCTTCTGCTCGTTGGCGACAGCGTGGCCATGGTCGTGCTCGGGATGGCCAACACGCTCGAGGTCACGATGGACGAGATGATCCATCACTGCCGCGCGGTCGTCCGCGGCAGCGAGCGCGCGCATGTGGTGCTGGACATGCCGTTCATGAGCTACCAGACGGGCGATGACGACGCGGTACGGAATGCCGGACGCGCCATCAAGGAAGGCGGGGCGCAGTCGATCAAGCTCGAAGGCGGGGCGAAAATCGCCCCGGTGGTCGAGCGGCTTGTCGACATCGGCATTCCGGTGATGGGACACGTGGGGCTCCGTCCGCAGGCGGTGCATCAGGTGGGCGGATTCCGCACGCAGGGGACCGACGCACAGTCGGCCGACGCCGTGATCGCCGACGCGGAGGCGATCGCCGCGGCGGGGGCATATGCCATGGTGCTCGAGAAGATCCCCGCCGAGCTGGCGGAGTACATCACCGGTCGCGTGTCGATCCCCACCATCGGCATCGGGTCGGGGCCGCACTGCGACGGGCAGGTGCTCGTGTTGCACGACATGCTCGGCCTGGACTCGCGCTTTCACCCGAAGCACTCGAAGCGCTACGCCGCACTCGACGGGGTGATCACCGAGGCTGTCCGCGCGTACGCGAGCGAGGTGCGCGCAGGGACGTTTCCCGGCGCCGAGCAGGCCGTGCCGGCGAGCGAGGCGCTGCGCGACCACCTGAGGGCGCGCGCCGGATGATCGTCGCGAAGACAGTGGAGGCGTTGCGGTCGGCGCGGCGGCGCGGGATGATCGGCTTCGTTCCCACGATGGGATACCTGCACGACGGGCATCTCGCGCTCGTGCGTCGGGCGCGCGAGGAGTGCGACGCCGTCGTCGTGAGCATCTTCGTGAATCCCACCCAGTTCGGGCCGGGGGAGGACTTCGCGACGTACCCGCGCGATCTCGAGCGGGACCTCGGCATGCTGCAACAGGAGAAGGTGGACCTGGCGTTCGTGCCTGACGAGGGCGGCTTCTATCCTCCAGGCGCCGACACCTTCGTGGAGCCCGGTGCGGTGGCCCTGCCGCTCGAGGGCGAGCGACGCCCGGGACACTTCCGGGGCGTGGCCACAGTAGTGACGATGCTGTGCAATGCCGTGCGGCCGTATCGCGCCTACTTCGGCGAGAAGGACTGGCAGCAACTCCAGGTCGTCCGCCGGATGGTGCGCGATCTCCATCAGGCCGTGGAGATCGTGCCGGTGCCCGTCGTGCGCGAGCCCGACGGGTTGGCGATGAGCAGCCGGAATGTGCGGTTGTCGGCGGAGGAGCGGATCGCGGCGCGCTGCGTGCCCAGAGCGCTCGACGCCGCGCGCGCGGCGTACGCGACCGGGGAGACCGACCCGGGGGCGCTCGAGCGCGCGATGGCCGCCGTGGTGGCCGCCGAACCGGCGGCGACGCTCGATTATGCGGTGGTGGTCGACGCCGAGGCCCTGGTGGCGGCCGCACGCGCCTCCGAGTCATCGCGCGCCCTCATCGCCGCTCGGGTGGGGAGCGTGAGGCTGATCGACAACAGCGCACTCGTCTGACGCACGGCCGGGTCAAGAGAATCCGAACTCTGAAAATTCGACTCTGACCCCCATTACGCGAAATTCGACTCTGACCCCCGTTACATGATCCGGAAACGGCACCGCGGGTGGTCACCGTGCTCGCACTCCTGCGTCGCCTTGACCCCGGCGTGCCTCGCGAGCAGCGCCTCGACGAGGATGCACGTGGCCGGCTCGACCCGGACGGCGGCCGCCAGGGGACATCCAGTCCCCGTGATGAGCGCCCCGCGACGCGAATGGCTGACGGCGGTGCTGCCGCCGAGCGAATCGAGCAGGGCCGCGCAGGCATCCGCGCGCTGGGCCATGGTGCCGACCGGCTCCGAGCCGGTTTCCGTGGCGAGCCGGCGCCCCGCGTCGGCAAAGAGGGCGCGCAGCGCTCGCGGCTCCAGGCGCGACGCGAGTGCGCCGACGAGGGCGGTGAAGGCTGGCGGGTAGGCGCGCGACAAGGCCAGCTCGCCGGCGGTCGTGAGCTCGTACTCCGCCGCGGGCTGTCCGGCGCGGCCGCTGTGCAGCGTGCCGAGCCGCTCGATCAGCCGGTCCCGCTCGAGCGCGGCCAGATGCAGCCGGACGGCGTTGTCCGTGACGCCGAGCTCGGCGGCGAGCGCGTTCACCGTCCGGTTGCCGCGGCGGACGGCCTCGAGCACGGCCAGGCGCGCCGCCGAAGCGGGGAGGGCGGGGTCAGGTGGGCGGGGCACAGCCGAAAGGTAGCGGCGGCACAATATGTACACAAGAAACTTGACATATCGACCGTCGCGACGCATCCTGCGGCCACGCCTGGTGCGCGGGTGGATGGCGAGCGTGACACGTCGTCCCACGCAGGGCCCGAGTGCGCCGGGGAACCCCATACCCTGAGGTAAAGGAACCATGCGAAGCAGAGCCATGCGTGCCATCCGCCGTGGTGCCGTCGCCGGCGTCACGGCTGCGCTCCTCCCCGTCGCGGCCGGCGCACAGTCGGCGAAGGCCGCGCCGGCTCTCGACGATGCGGCGATCGTCGGGATCTTCGATGCGGCCAACAGCTGGGACATCGCGACCGGCAAGCTCGCCAGCGAGAGGGCCTCCCGCGAAGCCGTGAAGAGCTTCGGTGCCATGCTCGCGCGCGACCACGCGGGCGTTCAGCAGCAGGGACGCGATCTGGCCGCGAAACTCGGCGTGACGCCCACGCCCGTTGGGGCGGACTTCGCGCTCAGGAAGAACCACGAGCAGGCGATGGCGAAGCTGAGCGGTCTGTCCGGCGCGGCGTTCGACAAGGCCTTCCTCGAGCACGAGGTGGCGTTTCACCAGGCCGTGATCGACGCGGTGACGACCACGTTTCTGCCCGCGATCCAGAACGCCGAGTTGAGGGCCTTCGTGACAAAGGTCGCGCCCGCGTTCGAGGCGCACCTGAAGCAGGCGGAGATCCTGCTGAAGGGGCTCTGAGCAGGAAACGCAGGCTCACTGGCCAACGTGGAGGACGCGGGGTCGGACTCCGGCACTCGGCATCGGAGTCTGACCCCGTTCGATTTCCGGCTGTATTCCCGGTTTCGTCCTGACACCGACCGGCACGGCCTGTGTCCTCGGGCCCGGCCTTCTCGTCTATACCGAGTGCGCCTGGCCGTGCTGAGCACGTCCCTCGGGCGGAAGATGAAGGAGATGCTGCGCGAGGCCTTCGACGGTGTCGAGCCGGTCGTCATCATGGCCGGCTACGACGCGGCCGTGGTGTTCATCCAATCGAAGGAGGCCGCGTTCGCGTTGCCACCGGGGAGACTCGCGGGGACGGGTTTCGAGGTCACCACGCGCTTCGACGACCCGACGGTGCAGGTGAGTGCGTCGACGGACGACTGGCCCTTCTTCTACATGCCGAAGCGCGTATACCCGGTATCGTACCTCGCGCTCCTCGGCATGGTGCTGCTGGTGGCCGTCGCGCTCACGCGGAACTTCATCCCGGAGCGGCCGAGCGCGAGCCACGCGAGCTTCTTTCTCCTGGGTGCCGGCTTCATGCTCGTCGAGACGAAGGCGATCACCGAGATGGGACTTACCTTCGGCAGCACGTGGCAGGTGATCGGCGTGGTGATCGCGGGCATCCTGCTCATGGCGTTCCTCGCGAACGCGGTCGTCGCGCGATTCGGGATCCAGCGACCGCAGCTCGCCTTCGCGCTGCTGCTGGCGAGCCTGGCCACGGGGTACGTCGTGATGGGCGCGGGCGGATTCCCGTCCACGGCCTGGGGACGGGTGGCGACGGTGGCGCTTCTCACGTCGCCGATGTTCTTCTCCGGAATCGTCTTCTCGACGCTGCTCGGCGCGCGGGGCGCGGTGGCCGCGGTCATGGCCGCGAACCTCTCGGGCGCGATGGTCGGCGGGCTGCTCGAGTACAACTCGATGTACTTCGGCTTCCGCTTCCTGTATCTCCTCGCAATGGGCTTCTACGCGCTGGCGTTCGTGCACTGGGCGGTCTCGCGACGGCCGGGCACCGTCGTGCTGGCTGCGCCCTCCGCCGCGCTGGATCGGGCGACCTGACGATCGACCCCGCGAGGGTAGCTCGTCCATAACGGCGGCGTGAGGCGGCGGCGCGACGCGTGCGTACGGTTCGGCTTGCGGCCGCTCCGTGCCGCGATATGTTGCGCGACCGGGCCGGCACTGTCGGGTCACAGCGGGTTCACCTCAACGCCGGCCCATGGAGCCGCCATGGCCGTCGCCAAGATCACGGAGATCCAGTCCTCGTCCACGAAGAGCTTCGAGGATGCGATCAACGCGGGCATCGCGCGCGCGAACCAGACGCTGCGCAACGTCAAGGGCGCATGGATCAAGGGCCAGCAGGTCGTCGTCGAGAACGACAAGATCACCGAGTACCGCGTGCTGATGAAGGTGACCTTCGTCCTGCAGGACTAGGGCGGACCGTCAGCGCACGGTGAAGGGGAGGGTGTGACGGTCCGGGCGCGCGATCGAGTCGACGCGCTCGAACCTGTCGACCTCGAACGCACGGCCGATGCGGTTGCCTGACGGGTCCTCCAGGATCGCGAGCACGACGAGCCGATGCTGGCCGGCGCGCCATGGCTCCCCGGGCACGAAGCGCCAGGCGCGTTCGCCCGGGGCGATCGCGATCTCCCCGCGGAGGGCGTGCCCGCGCGCGTCCTCCACGCCCATGGCGCGGCGCAGCAGGCCCTGGTCGAGCGGCGCGCCGAATGTCACGGCGAGGGTGTCACGGCTGCCGGCGCGGGGCGCCGAGAGGCGCCAGTCCGCCAGCGCGACGGGCTTCTCGTCCGGCGGTGCGCCGATCATCGCATGGCGGTGCGGCGCCACGAGCGGCCGTCCCTGCGCGTCGCGCCAGCGGGCGTCGATCACCAGCGCATAGCGGCGTCCCGCCAGGATCGCCCGTCCCATCTGTTCGTTAGGCAGGATCCCGCGCTTCACGCGCCCCGGATCGAGGAAGAGCGTGTAGCGTGTGCGGTCCTCGTTCCAGAAGTCGGCCTCGAGCGGAAGGAACGCGGCGGGCACCTCCCGGCCGTCCTCGTCGAGCAACCGCACGTGATCGAGCGCGCCCTCACGTGACATCGGCGCCGAGAACTGGACGTACATCCGGAGCAGATTCGCCGGGACGGAGTCCGAAGACGGGAACACCTGCACCACGCGCGTCGCCGGCGTCGTGTCGCCCGCGGGGAGCATGACGGCGCTCACGAACGCGGGTCCTCCGCGCGGCGGCGAGAGCTGCGACGGATCGACGCGTACGTCGTATCGACGCCCGCGGTCGAGCGCGAACGCGGGGCGGAACTCGAAGGCGCTGTCCGAGACACGCCAGGTCCCGGCGACCGGCGTGGAATCCCGTCCCGCCACGTTCACGCGCAGCAGCCGCGCGGCGCGTTCCGCCCCGACGCCCCGCAGTGTCGCGCGCTCGGCACTGCTCAGGCCCGTGAGCAGGACGACGGCTCCGGCGCCGGTGCGTGCGGTGTCGAGCGCCACGCGGAGATCCTCGCCGGCGGTTCCAGCACCGGTGCACGAGGCCAGGATGAGGATCGCGCCGGCCGCGCGGAGCCGTCGCGCCATGACGGGGGCAAATGAAAGAGCCTTCACCACGGGGGGCACCGCGGACACAGAGGTGAGCCCTTTCGCGTCACCCCTGACTCCCCCGTGATGAGGGCTCTCAATCGATCGGACGGCCGGATCGGGGCTAGGGAAGCACGACCGTCTCGAGCTGCACCGGAGCCTGAGCCGACGCGCGGCGCAGTACGACGGCACGTGCATCGTCGAGGCGATCCAGCTGGGTCACGCCGGCCATCGCCGCGATCGTCTCGAACGGCACGCCGGCCGTGCCGCTCGGCACCGGCGCGGTGATCGGCGTCTCGGCCGCGAACCGCTCCGTCCCGATCTTCATCACGCCGCGGCTCGTGTTCGACATCAACAGAAAATCCTTCCCGTCCTTGCGGTACTGGATCATGTCGATCGGGCGGTTGCCGGCGCCCAGCTCCGCGATCGTCGTCCCCAGGATCTTGGCGCCGGGCGCGAGTGACTTGAGAGGGAACTTCACGAGCGGCGTGCAGAGATACCCGGCGATCAGGTGCGGCTCCCCCGCCACGGCGTACGGCACGAAGGAGTACACGGGAGAGCGCGTCTCCAGACGGCCATGGTTGCCGTGGAAGATCTCGACGCTCGTGCCGCGATCGGCGCCGGTGAAGGGATATGGCAGGGCCCAGAGCTTCGAGGCGAACTCCTCGTTCGAGAGTCCGGCCACATAGAGCTTGCCGTCGTGCAGCGCCAGGTCCATTACCGACTGCGCGCGCGGATTGGTGCGCGCGGCGGGATTCACGTCGGCGGGATTCGGCAGCGTGACGCTCGTGTACCGCACGTCATCGAGCGACAGGAGCTCGAGCTTGCCACTGCCGTCCACGCGCAGCAGCGCCGGTTGAGCGCCAGCGCCACGGCCGCGCATCACCGCGAGATAGGAATTCTTCGTGCGCGGATCGACGGCGAGGTCGGTGATCGCGATCTCGCTCGCGCCGGTGCCCAGCATCGCGGCCACCTTCTCGTCGACGGACGCGAGGCCTGCCGTGCCCGTTGCCGCCGAGCCCGGCTCGAGCTCCAGCGCGTAGATCGTCGCGGCCTGCGGATCGGCCGCGTAAAGGACACCATTCGCGCCGAAGGTGAGTGGGCCCAGCGATTGGAGCGCGGGGCCGACACCGCCGTTCACGCCGGCGGGGCGGGAGGTGAAGGCGGCGCCCACGACGAGGGCGAGCGCGAACAATGCCGCCAGCGCGGCGAGCCTGAGCGAGGACCGCATCGAGAGGCCTCCAGGGGAGCGTTCGTGGGCCAAGATACAAGGAGCGGCAGCGTGGGCCAGAGCGAATTTGGCGCGCAACGGGGTTGTGTCTGTGGCGCGGCATCCGGCAATCCGGGTGAACGCGCGCGGCGCGAGCCCGCACGGGCTCGGTCGACGCAGGCGAAGGCCGGCAGAAATTGCCGGGTTGGCGGCGCCAACGAACCGCAGGATGAACCGTAACCTCTCCGTCTCGCGCGGTCGTCACCCGCCACCCTGCAGTCGTCACCGAGGGAACGGGCAACCTCAAGCGCCGTGGGAAGTTTGGTACTTGCTGGCCCGCCCGAACGTCCACACTTTAGGGCATTCGCGCGAGTACGGCTGGCTCCTCTTGGAGGTCGGGCATGAAGTCACTGTGGGCAGCGGTGGCCTCAGGGGCCGTCGTTGCGTTCGCGGGATCCGTTGCCTGGATCGATCCCGCCGCCGGGGCGCCGCAGGGGGCGCCCTCGACGCAGGGTGTCCCCGCCCCTCGTCAGGCTGAGAAGGTCGCGACGACAGACGTTTCGCGCGCACCGTCGAATCGTCCCGGGCGCGCTGCGCCGGCCCCACGCGCGACCAACCGGCCGCACGCGGGCCGCAGCGTCTCCATCTCCCCTGAGGTGCTCACCGCGGTCGTCCAGCGCACCTGCGCCGGCGCCTGCCATAACGAGCAGCGCAAGATCGGCAACCTCTCGCTCGAGAGCTTCGACGTCGCGAAGGCCGCGACCGAGGCCGAGACGGCGGAGAAGATGATCGCGAAGCTGCGCGCGGGGATGATGCCGCCCCCCGGGCGGCGGCGCCCCGGGGGCGACACGCTGAACACGCTCGCCACCACGCTCGAGCAGCTCGTCGACCGGGCGGCCGCCCTGAACCCCGAGCCGGGAACGCGCACCTTCCAGCGCCTCAACCGCGCCGAGTACGAGCACTCGATCCGCGAGCTCCTCACGCTCGAGATCGACGCGGGAAGCTGGCTCCCGCTCGACACCAAGAGCGCGAACTTCGACAACATCGCCGACGTGCAGATGCCGTCGGCCACGATGCTGGACGCCTATCTCGACGCCGCCAGCGAGATCAGCCGGCTCGCGGTTGGTGATCCCAGGGCGAGCGTGACGACCGCGACGTACAAGCTGCCACGCCTGGCCTCGCAGTGGGAGCAGGCGGAGGGCGCACCGATCGGTACGCGCGGCGGCGTGACGGGCCTGCACAACTTCCCCGCCGACGGCGAGTACGTCTTCACGGTGTCGCTCCACGCGATCCCCACGGGCCAGCTCTTCGGCTCCACCGCACCGTTCGATGAGCAGATCGAGATCTCGATCGACGGCGAGCGCGTGGCGGTCATCGCGGTGGATCGCTCGATGTCGCAGGCCGATCCGAACGGCATGGAGGTCGAGACGCCGCGCATCCCGGTGCGCGCGGGACCGCACCGCATCGCCGCGGCCTTCCTGCGGACTTTCGACGGGCCGGTGAACGACAACATCGCGCCGATCGGGCACAGCATCGCCGACACGCAGATCGGGGCGCAGTACGGCATCACGGCGATCCCGCACATGCGCGACGTCGCGGTGACGGGCCCGTACAACCCCACGGGCGTATCCGACACGCCGAGCCGCCGGCGGATCTTCTCCTGCCGGCCGGTCTCGCCTGACGAGGAGCGTCCCTGCGCGCAGAAGATCGTCGCGTCGCTCGCGAGCGGTGCGTACCGCCGTCCGGTGGCCGCGAAGGATCTCGAGCCGCTGATGTCGTTCTTCGACCAGGGGGCGAAGGAGGGCGGCTTCGAGCTCGGCATCCGCACGGCGCTCGAGGCCATCCTGGTGAGCCCGCACTTCATCTTCCGTCTGGAGGAGGTGCCGGCCTCCGCGAAGCCCGGGCAGAAGGTGATGCTCGGCAGCGCCGACCTCGCGTCGCGGCTCTCGTTCTTCCTGTGGGGGATGCCCCCTGACGACGCGCTGATCGCGGAGTCGCGGAAGAGCGCGTTCGGGACGCCCGCCGGGCTCGCGGCCGTGGCGAAGCGCATGCTCGCCGATCCGCGCGCCGAAGCGCTGGCGACGCGCTTCGCGTCGCAGTGGCTGCGGCTCCAGGACATCGAGAAGGTGCATCCGGATGCGCTCCAGTTCCCGGACTTCCATGAGCAGCTCTCCGACGCGATGCTGCGCGAGACGGAGCTCTTCTTCCATGGCCTGGTGCGTGAGGACCGGAGCGTGCTGGAGCTGTTCACGGCGGACTACACGTACCTCAACGAGATGCTCGCCCGGCACTACGGCATCCCCGGCGTGACGGGACCGGAGTTCCGCCGGGTGAAGTACCCGGACGACCGCCGCAGCGGGCTCCTGGGTCACGGCAGCGTCCTCACGCTGACCTCGCACGCGAACCGCACGTCGCCGGTGCTGCGCGGCAAGTGGGTCATGGAGGTGCTCCTCGGCTCGCCGCCGCCGCCGCCCCCGCCGGGCGTCCCCGATCTCGACAAGACGGAGGAAGCGAAGGAGGGACGGATGCTCACCACGCGCGAGCGCATGGAGATGCACCGGTCCGACCCGCAGTGCCGCTCGTGCCACCAGTTCATGGACCCCATCGGGCTCGCGCTGGACAACTTCGACGTGACGGGCCGGTGGCGCATCCGCGAGAATGGCGCGCCGCTGGATACGCGGGGCGACTTCTACGACGGCACGCCGGTCTCGACGCCGTCCGAGCTCAGGACCGTGCTGCTGAAGCGGCCCGAACCGCTCATCCGCACGTTCACGGCGAACCTGATGGCGTACGCGTTAGGCCGGCGGGTCGAGTACTTCGACTATCCGGCGATCCGTCGCATCGAGCAGCAGGCGGAGCCGAACGGCTACCGCATGTCCGACTTCATCGTGGGCGTCGTGACGAGCGACGCCTTCCGTTCCAAGCGAGTTCCCGTCGCAGCCGTGTCCAGTCCAGAGGCCAGAGGCCAGAGTCCAGAGGAGAGATGAGCGCATGCGTTTCCTGACGGGCAAGCCGATTCCGCGGCGCACGTTCGTGCGCGGCATGGGCGCCACGGTGGCGCTGCCGTTCCTGGACGCGATGATCCCCGTCGGCCGGGGCGCGGGCCGGATCGCGGCTGCCGATGCGACGCGCTTCGTCGCGATCGAGATGGTGCACGGCGCCGCGGGATGCAACGAGCTGGGCGCCAAGCTCAATCTCTGGTCGCCCGCGGAGACCGGCCGGAACTTCGACCTGAGCCCGACCGCGCTCAGCTCGCTCGACAAGTACCGCGAGTACCTCACGATCGTCAGCAACACCGACGTGCGGGAGGCGGAACCCAAGTCGCCCAAGGAGATCGGCGGCGACCACTTCCGCTCGAGCGCGGTCTTCCTCACGCAGTCGCATCCGCACCAGACCGAGGGCTCGGACGTGCGGGTGGGGACCTCGCTGGACCAGATGTACGCCCAGCGCTTCGGCCAGGATACGCCGATTCCGTCGATGCAGCTCTGCATCGAGAACGTGGACCAGGCGGGCGGCTGCGCCTACGGCTATGCCTGCGTCTACACGGACTCGATCTCCTGGGCCTCGCCCACCGAGCCGCTCCCCGTGATCCGCGACCCGCGCGTGGCATTCGAGAAGCTCTTCGGTGTGGGTGGTACCTCGGCCGAACGCGCCGAGCGGCGGCGCACGCGCCGCAGCATCCTGGACTGGGTGGCGAGCGAGATGACCTCGCTGCGCACTTCGTTAGGCGCGGACGACCAGCACCGCCTGGACCGCTACCTGGAGGACATCCGCGAGGTCGAGCGGCGAATCCAGCGGATCGAGGCGCGCAACACGAGCGGCGAACCGCGCGAGCTCCCCGAAGCCCCCGCGGGCGTGCCGGATTCGTTCGCCGAGCACGTGCAGCTCATGTTCGACCTGCAGGCGCTGGCCTTCGCGTCCGACATGACGCGCGTCTTCTCCTTCAA
Source organism: Gemmatimonadaceae bacterium (assembly GCA_035454665.1). Taxonomy (GTDB): domain Bacteria; phylum Gemmatimonadota; class Gemmatimonadetes; order Gemmatimonadales; family Gemmatimonadaceae; genus DATIGO01. Next base: position 13,031 of record DATIGO010000436.1, read on the forward strand.
GATGGGACGCGACGGCTCGAGCCGCGTGTACCCGGAGAGCGGATCGGAGCGGCCCTTCCACCCGGCGTCGCACCACGGCGGCAACGAGCGCGGCGTCAAGGACTTCTTCCAGATCAACAAGTACCACGTCGGCATGCTGCCGTACTTCCTGGACAAGCTGAAGAGCCTGTCCGAGGGCGACGGCAACCTGCTGGACAAGACGCTCATCGTGTACGGCTCGCCGATGGCCGACGGGAACCTGCACAACCATCGTCGCTGTCCGCTCTTCCTCGTGGGCCGCGCGAACGGAAAGCTCGACGGCAACGTGCACCTCAAGGCCCCGGATGGGACGCCCATGGCGAACGCCATGCTGAGCGTGGCGCACATGCTGGGGATGAACGACATGACGAAGTTCGGCGACAGCACCGACGCGCTCAACCTGCGAGCCCATGCAGCCTCCACCGAACAGCGCTGAGCGCCGGCGCCCGCTGGGCGTCCTGGGCGCGATCGCCGCCGCCGTCCTCCTGACGGCGGCGGCGCCGCCGGCCAACTCCCCCGTGGCCGATGCCGCGATGCGGCGCGACACCGCCGCCGTGCGACAGCTGCTGAAGCAGGGGGCGGACGTGAACGCCGCGCAGAACGACGGCATGACCGCCTTGCACTGGGTCGCGCAGCACGGTGATGCGGCCGCGGCGAAAATGCTCATCTACGCTGGGGCGCGCCTCGAAGCCGCCACGCGGAACGGCAACTATACCCCGCTGCACCTCGCCACCCGCGCAGGCCGCGGACCGGTCGTGAAGGTGCTGCTCGACGCCGGCGCGAACGCAAACGCCACGACCACGTCGGGCGGGGCGACGCCGCTCCACTTCGCGGCGGCGCAGGGAAGCGTCGAGGCGATCACGGCCCTGCTCGCGCATGGCGCCGCGGTCGACGTCCGTGAGGGCGCCTGGGAACAGACGCCGCTCATGTGGGCCGCGGCGTACAACCGGCTCGACGCGATCCGGCTGCTCATCGGGAAGGGCGCGAGCCTCTCGGCCGTGTCGAAGGTCGAGGACGTTCCGGCGCGCGAGCGCGCCGACCGGGCGGTCGCCCAGCTCCGGAATCGCCGCATGCAGGCGTTGCGGGCCGCCGAGCAGCCCGCGGGTCGTGCCGGTGGTGCGCCCGCGGCTCCGGGTGGCGGCCGTGAGGGTGGTCGCGGGGCGCTCGCGCAGGGCGCCGCCGGCGAAGCAGGACGGGGCGGTAACGCCGCGCCGCGCGAGGGACAGCCGGCCGCGCAGGACTCGTCGCGGCGGGAAGCTCCGGATTCGACCAGGCTCGCGCAGGACTCGTCGCGGCGGGAAGCTCCGGATTCGACCAGGCCCGCCGTGTCGGCGTCATATCCTTCCGAAGGCGCGCAGGTCGCCGAGGGTGGCGGCCGTGGTGCGCGCGGCGGGCAGGAGGGTGCCGCCCCGGCCGCACAGGGCGGACGCGGCGGACGCGCCGGTGGTGGCGGTGAGCGTTCGTTGGGCTACAGCGATCTCGTGGGCAACAAGGGAGGCCTCACACCGCTCCTCTTTGCCGTCAGGCAGGGGAACATGGAGTGCGTAAAGGCGCTCGTCGAAGCCGGCGCCGACATCGGCCAGGTGAGCGGGGGCGACCATACGAGCCCCCTCCTCATGGCCACAATCAACGGTCACTTCGATATCGCGAAGTACCTCCTGGAACGTGGCGCGAGCCCGAACCAGGCGAGCGACGCCGGCGCCACGCCGCTCTACGCGGCGCTCAACGTGCAATGGTCCGCCAAGTCACTCTATCCACAGCCCACGGCCCACACGCAGCAGAAGACGACGTACCTCGAGCTCATGCAGCGCCTGTTGCAGCTCGGCGCTGATCCGAACGCGCGCCTCACGAAGCATCTCTGGTACATGTCGTACAACTTCGACCTGCTCGGCGTGAACACGACCGGGGCGACGCCGTTCTGGCGCGCGGCGTACGGCACCGACGTGCCGGCGATGCGGCTCCTCGTGTCATACGGCGCCGACCACACGATCCCCACGCGCAAGCCCGCCGGGCGGCAGCGCGGCGACGACGCGCCCGCCGAGGACGAGGGTGGCGCGGCCACGGATCCGAGCGGCCTGCCACCGATCCCGAACGGTGGTCCCGGCGTGTATCCGATCCACGCCGCGTCGGGCGTCGGCTACGGCGAAGGGTATGCGGCGAACTCGCATCGTCACGCACCCGATGGGTGGATGCCCGCAGTGAAGTACCTCGTCGAAGAGCTCGGCGCCGATGTAAACGCTCGTGACCATAACGGTTACAACCCGCTACACCAT
>DATIGO010000437.1:0-12678 GCA_035454665.1 Gemmatimonadaceae bacterium
AGGCCGACGACGGGCACGAGGCGGAGCACGAGATCCGTCTCGTTATGCGACCCCCGCCACAGGATCGGGCCCGCGCCCACCGTGACCCGACGAACCGCCAGTCCCTGCTGCCGCGCAGCGATCGCGTGGCCCGCCTCGTGAATCGCCAGCAACACGGGCCAGACCGCCAGAAAGTGCGCCAAGCGGCGCGCCGCCGATCTGAGATCGACGCGGCGCCCACGATGCGGACCGAGCCTGGCAAGTGAGTGGTGGTTCCGAACGCGTGCGCGAACTGACGGACGCGACTGCATGGTCGGGACGGAGGGACATCGGACGCGCCCGATCCACAGTGGAGACGGCGCACGGCGTTTCCGAATCTACTCTCTGGGGGTAGGGAAATCCTCCACCCTGGGCCACGCGGACCGGTGGGCACGGTTGAGTCGGCCGTGCCGTGCCGCGGCCGCGGCATCGCGCATGCTCGTCAGGCATGCCGACCCCGGTTGGCGCGATCACCGTGTGACCCCCTAGCTTACGCCGTCGCGAGGGGTCGAGGGTCGCGGCCGGCGCCCGTGGCCCACGACATGAGGACGTCGTGCCGCTGCGGGAGTACGAATAGGCCGCCCGGCTTGTGACGACCGACCGCGCGTCCCGCGCTCGGCGGCCGTATCGATCCGTCGGTACGCGAGGTCCTCAGGGATGAGCTACTTGGAGCATACGAGATCGATTCCCCCGCAGCCCATGTCGCTGCATGCCGCCGCGTCACTCGGCCAGATGGGCGACGTGCTCGAGGTGGGCGTCCTGGCGCTCGACACCGACCTGGTCATCCGTGGCTGGAATCGCTGGCTCGAGGTCGCGTCCGGTCGATCGGCGGGGGAGGTTTGCGACCGGCCGCTCGTCTCCGTCTTCCCCGAGCTGACCGGCAGCCCCGTCGAGGCCGCGCTCCGTCGCGCCGTCTCGGGAGCCCCGGTGGTGCTGGCAGATTCCCTGCACGATTCCCTGCTGCCGCTCCCTCCACCTCCGGGCCATGAGCGCTTTGCGCGCATGCGGCAACGCGTGCACATCATCTCCCTGATGAACGACGAGGGCCTCGTCGAGGGCGCCGTGGCGCTCGTTCAGGATGTGACCGAACGCATGGCTCACGAGAGCGAGCTGCGGCATGCGATGGCCCGAGCCGAGGCGGTAGACGCGGCCAGGCTGGAGTTCGTGGCCGCGATGAGTCACGACTTCCGAACCCCCCTCTCCACCGTGATCGCGTACGCGGAGGTGATGTCCCACGGGGGCGCAGGACCTGTGACGTCGCAGCAGCAGGAGTTCCTCGAGCAGATCCGGAAAGGCGCGGAGCAGCTCGCACGCATGTTGGACGAGGTGCTCGCGTTCGCGACCGTCGACGCCGGACGCGAGCCGGTGCACCTCGAGGCGTTCGACGCGGGGGCGCTCGCCTCCGATACTGCCGCGGTCCTGGAGCCCCAGGCGCGCGAGAAGGGGCTCGAGGTCACCGTGGTCGGGCCTCGCGCGTCGGCGCCGATCCGCAGCGACCCGGCAAAGGTGCGCCAGATTCTCCTGCACCTGCTCGGCAACGCCCTCACGTACACGGAACGCGGGCAGGTGACCGTCGAGACGGCCACACAGGACGGTCGCGTGCTGTTCCGCGTCCGCGACACAGGGCCCGGCATCGCAGCGCCTGACCTCGAGCGCGTCTTCGACCCGTTCACCCGCGTGCGCGCCAGGCAGCGCGACCGGCGCGGCACCGGACTCGGGCTCGCGGTGAGCCGGCGGCTCGCCAGGTTGTTAGGCGGCGATCTGGCTGCCGAGAGCCTTCCCGGCCGCGGCAGCACCTTCACGCTGTGGCTTCCGGCAGAGCCCCCGCGCGACTCCGCCCCGGTGGACGTTTCGTCGCGCCGCAGCGCCCGCGAATAGGCCTTTCCAGGAACCTCGGCGGCGCGGCCTCTCCGCGGCTCGCTCCGGCAGGGGCCTGTGAACGAAGGTCCGATGGCTCCCTCCGGGCACGCCGGTCATCTCATCGTGGATGATCCCATCGCCTGCTGACTCGAGGGAAATGCGGGCGCACGGGTTTCGGGATGGAAGCGGTCCCGGGAGATGAGGTGAGGGACCAGCGATGTGGACTCACGGTTGGCCCGGAATGGCGTGGCTCCTGGTGGCGGCGGCCGTGCCGGGATGCCTGAGGCCAACGAGCGCGGCCGCTGATGTGCAGGAGCCTCCGCCTTCGGGCCGGCGGGTCCAGCGGGAATCGCGCGGCGAGGTCGAGCGACGTGATTCACTCGCGCGCACCGATTCGATCCTGCGGGAAATGGCGCGGCTCGACTCCATCGATCGCGCGGACAGCCTCCGTCGTGCCGCGCAGCTGCCCGCCGTCCTGGCGCGACGGGACCTCTATTTCGCGCTCGCCGGCGGGGTGAGCACGCCCACCGGCGATTTCAGCACGCCCTACGACCCGGGATGGAACCTCACGGTCGCGTTCGGCTGGCAGCGCCCGCGCAGCCGCTGGGGTCTGCGCGGCGACATGACGATCGACGCGCACACGGGCGATGACTTCACGGCCAGCACCTTTCCACCGGTGATCGGCGATTCACCGGGCGTCGGATTCGTCGAATCCATCTTCGAGGTCGACCATGGCACGGTCTGGTCCGGCAGCCTGGCCGTCACGGTGGACCTCCTGCAGTGGGGGGTGAACCGTCTGAGCACGTTGTACGTGCTCGGTGGCGGCGGAGTGCATCTGTTCACCATGCCGGAGATGTCGCTCACCCCGATGACCGGTCCGGGTCGGGGCAACACCAGTCACTACGCCGGTGAACGGCAGATGCGCTTCGGGCTCAACGGCGGCGGCGGCGTGTCGCTGAGCGTCGGTCGCGCGGCGGTGTTCGTGGAGTCGCGCTACTTCACGGCGTATACCGACAACACGAACTCGGACTGGGTGCCTCTCATCATCGGGATGAAGTGGTACTGAACTGCGTGAGAGGGCCGGGCGGTTCGCCGCTCCGTCAGAAGTCGATGGAGGGCCGGGCGGTGCACCGCTGCGTCAGAAGTCGATGCGCGTGACCAGCCGGAACTGGACGGCGTCGAGATCCGGAACGTCCACGGCGTTCACGGCGATGCGCGACCAGAACAGGTCGCCACCGATCGAGAAGGCCGGGTGCCCGGTGTAGAAGAGCCCGAGCTCCGTGATCCGGTAGCTCCCGCTGAACTCCCCGGTGCGGCCGTTACCCGCGTTCTCGCGATACCCGAGCGACAGTCCCAGCGGAACCCGCCAGATTCTGGTGAAATCGAAGCCGACCTGCGCCCCGATCTGCGAGAGCGACTCCATGCCGACCAGGGGCGTATCGATCTCGCCGGATTCGATCTGCAGATTGAGCCCCACCCACGACTGCACCGCCCACGCGCCGCGAAGGCCGGCGGACCAGTGCGTCGACGCTTCGTCGCGAAGGAGCAGTTCCTTCGCCTCCTCCGTGTACCCGCTGTCGGCGATCCGCTGCGCGAACGTGAACGGGTCGACGATGTACTGGGTGTTGCGCCGGACATCGGCCACGAAGGAGACGAAGAAGTTCGACGCGCGCCAGAGCGGAACCGTGGCGCCGAGGGATCCGCCGTAGACGGCGGACGCGCCGCTTGCGACGATGGCCTCGGTGCTGGTACCCAGACGGGCCACGACTCCGAACTTGCCGCGCAAGGCGAGCCATCGGGCGACGGCTTTCTGGTACTCGAAGTCGAGCAGGAGAAATCCGATGTCGCCGCCGATCGTTCCGACCTCTTCGCCTTCCACGTTGCGTACAGGGATGGTCAGGTCCAGGGCGAGCCCCGCGCCGGTGGAATTGGTGAAGTAGGTATCGGCGAAGGGGGTTCCCACGACGGAGGACGGCAGGAAACGGTGCCCGTTGAGACAACGTCCGCAGGCCTGCTGCGCGGCGAGTGGGGAACCCGCCAGCGCGGCGGCGAGCCACAGCACGGCATTACGCAGTGCCCGGGATCTCATCGGCGACATGGGGATCAGAATGGAGCCACCTCGAGGTGGAGGGACGCCGTGTCCGCCCAGCTTCGGCAGCGCCGGCCGCGGCGCATGCGAAAACATGGCAGCGACTCGTCATGCGGACCCAGTACACCTTGGACCTATCCACCACGCGGTCGCGACGTTGAACGAAGGGGCAATGGGTGCCGCGGCGCGACCCGGGGTACCCTTGGATCCTGCTGCGCCCCGGCGTCCCGGTCCAGGACCCGCCGAGCCCGACACGTTAGGCGCGGGTTTCCGGCGGCGGTGGGCTCGGCCGTTTCGCGGGCGGGCCTCGGCCCTGCACGAAGGTCCGATGGCTGCCCCGGTGGCGCGCCGGTCATCATGACCCGTCGGCACACGGAGGGAGCCTTCATGCTTCGTATTCCATCCATCTCGCGGGCACTCGGGCTGGGCGGCGCGGTAGCCGTGCTTGCCATGGCGATGCCAGTGCAGGCCCAGATGTCCTACCGCCCTCCGCCGCGGGTGGAGATCACCCCCTTCGGCAGCTACCAGTGGGGCGGCAACTTCGACACTGACGCCTTCGCGGGCATCGCCGGCGGCAATCTCGCCGAGCAGGCCTCGTTCAGCTGGGGCGTCATCATGAGCTTCCTGGCCAGCGATTACGGCGCACTCGAGCTCTACTACCTGCGCCAGGATACCGACCTCTCCTTCGAGCCGGATTTCGCGCGCTCGGTCGACGTGGGCGGCTTCGCGAACAACTACCTCCAGATCGGCGGACGGCAGGAGCTCCCGACCCGGAGCGACGTGCGTCCGTTCCTGTCGGCGTCGCTCGGCATCAACATCCTCGATCCCAAGGCCGATGGCATCGGCAGCAGCACGCGTTTCGCGTGGAGCCTGGGCGGCGGCATGAAGTTCCTGCCCGAGGGGAAGCGGGCTGGCCTGCGCCTCGATGCGCGGTGGATGACCACGCCCGTGCCCTCGGGCACCTACGGTACCTGGTGTGACGTGTGGGGGTGCTACGCCGTTTCGGGCACCTCGTGGCTGAATCAGTTCCAGGTCGGCGGTGGCCTGATCATCGCGTTCTGATGCCGGGGCGCGCAGGCGAGTCGATGCTATCGGGAGCAATCCGTCCTCCAGGATTTCACGGCATGCCGTGAGGGTTGGACCCATGTGTCCTCATCGCTGGTCCAGGACGGCGTGGCTCCTGGTGGTGACGACGACGTTCGGTGCGATGGCTGCGTTCACCGCCACCGTCAGAGCGCAGGAACCTCCGGCCTCCGAGCAGCGGATCCGGGTGCAGAAGGAGTCGCGCGGCGAGGTCGTGCGGCGCGACTCTGCCGCGATCGCGGACTCCGTGGCACGCGCCGATTCGCTCGCGCGCGTCGGGCAGGCGCAGCGCGATTCCCTCGCACGGGTGGAGCAGGCGCGCGCCGACTCGCTGGCCCAGCGTGAAGCCATGCGCGCGGATTCGATCGCCCGGACCGATTCGATCGCCCGCGACTCGCTCGCCCGCCTTGATGCGGCCAGGGCCGACTCGTTGGCGCGGGCCGACTCCGTTGCGCGGGCGGATTCCCTCACCGCCGCGGACTCTCTCGCCTCGATCGCACGCGCCGACTCGCTCGCGCGGGCCGACAGCCTCCGCCGCGCGGCGCAGGCGCCCTCCGCCCTCGCGCGGCGCAACATGTACTTCGGCCTGGCCGGTGGGTGGAGCACCCCCAGCGGAGACTATGGTACTCCGTACGAACCCGGCTGGAACGTGAGCCTGGTGCTCGGGGGGCAGCCCCGGTTCAGTCGGTGGGGTGCCCGGGGCGACATCACCTATGACTCCCACGGTGGCGACACGTTTTCGCGCGACGTGTTCCCGGAGGTCATCGGCGATGGCCCCGGGGGATTCGCGGGAGCCACGCTGGAGATGGAAGACGGAGCGATCTGGTCCGCCAGCCTCGACGTGACGTTCGACGTCGCGCAGTGGGGCGCGAACCGGCTCGGAGCGCTGTACCTGATCGGCGGCGGCGGCGTGCACTACTTCGAGTCTCCGGAGCTGAGGATCACGCCCCTGTCCGGAGGCCCGACGAGCACGTTCGACGGGGACTCGCAGACCCGCTTCGGGCTGAACGGCGGCGGCGGCGTCTCGTTCGGGATCGGACGCGCCGCCATCTTCCTCGAGTCGCGCTACTTCACGGCGTTCACGAACAACACGAACTCCGATTGGGTGCCGGTCATCGTCGGACTGAAGTGGTACTAGGTGCTCCCTCCGCGCGTGGCGCTTGGCGGGCTTCTGCTCACGGCGGGCTGCCTCAGGGTGCCGGAGCAGTCGGGCAGCCTCGCCACTGTGGAGGGAGCCGCCGTGACGTCCGTGCAGCTCCAGCTCCGCATCTACGAGGCGGGCCGCCGGTACTCCCATGCCATCGAGGCCGCTGCGGACAGTATCGCCCGGTTGAGCCGCGATCCACTCGTCAGGCAGCGCGCGCTCCGCTGGAAGATCGCCGCGGTCCCGCTGGTGCAGGAGGCATCACTGCAGAACGATCCCGTCATCGCCGCCGTGGACCTGCTGGCGTTCGCCATGCAGCAGGAGGACTACTTCGACGGCGGTGACGGTCGCGAGGCGTTCGGGCCCCTGCAACCCATCGCGCGGGACGCCGCCGCGACGATGGAGGAGGACGCCCTCGCGACCCTGGGACGCAGCCTGGAACGGGGAGAGCTCGAGGCCGATGCCGTGGAACGCCTGCGCGCATGGACCGCGAGCCACCCGATCCGGGGCGCGGAGCTCCGCCGCGAGTCGATTCTCTCCAGCGACTCGAAGCTGCTCGGCGTGCGGGAAACGAGTCTCATGGGTACGGTCGCCAGCCTGGACCGCACCCTGGTCGGCATCACGAACCGCCTCGGCTATATCAATGAAGGACTGCTCGCCCAGGTGCGCTGGCATCTGGACCTCATGGCCGCCGACGCCCTGGCTACTCCACGGATCGATTCCCTGCTGTCGGCGCTGTCTCGCGTGACCGTGGTCATGGGCGATGTCCTCGCGCAAGCCCCGGCCCTCATGGAACGGCAACAGGCGCTCTTCTTCCATGAGCTCGGGGCCGACGAGGCGGCGGCCTTCGCGGCGATCGACGCCCAACGGATCGCCACGCTCGAGGCGATCACGGCGGAACGCGTCGCCGTGCTGCATGCCCTGCGCGAGGAGCGCGTGGCCACGCTCACCGCGATGGACAGCATCGCCCGGCAGTCGATCGCCGAGGTCGGTTCGGTCGCACTGCGGCTCCTGATGTGGACCTTCGTGGGACTCCTCGCGCTGCTCGCGCTTACCGCTCTGGCGGCGCTCGGACTTCTGCGCACGTGGCGTGCGCGCGGCGTCCGTCGCGCGCCGGGATCCTGAGCGGCGCCGTTCGGAACGCGCAGTCGCCACGCCACCCTGCCGCTCAGCCGCCGCTTTCCCGTTCCGCGCCGATTGGCCATTCAGCCAATTGCTTCCGTTGCTGACTTCCGCAAGCGTGGATCTGACCCCGGCCTGCGCGGTGCCGCGGACACACACCTCATGGCTTCCGACTCGGAGACAGGCTCATGTCACTCGCCGTTCCCGTGACTGTCGACAACTTTCGCCGCGCGCAGACCGACCGGTACTTCGCCATCACGGTCAGAGACGCCGGAGGCATCGGCCGCCTGCGGCACCAGCGCGAGGTGATGCCGATCGACCGGCAGGCCGTGGTGCGCTCCAACCGCGATACCCTGTACTCCTCGGGTGTGTTCGACCTGGACGCGGGTCCCGTCACGATCACCCTCCCCGATCCTGGCAAGCGCTTCCTGTCGCTCATGGTGATCGATGAGGATCACTGCGCGCCCATCGTGGCATACGGCGACGGCACATACACGATCACCCGGGATCGCATTGGCACGCGGTACGCCCTGGTCGCGATGCGTACGCTCGCCGATCCGGGTGATCCCGTGGATCTCGACCAGGCCCATCACCTGCAAGACGCCATGGTGGTGGAGCAGAAGGCTCGCGGGAGCTTCGAGGTGCCGTCGTGGGATGAGGCGAGCCTGAACAAGGTGCGCGGCGCGCTCGTCGTGCTGGGCGAAACGCTCCCTGACTCGAAGCGCATGTTCGGCGCGCGGGAGAGCGTCGATCCGGTACGCCACCTCATCGGCACCGCCATCGGATGGGGGGGGAATCCGGAGAAGGACGCCACCTATCTTATCGTGACGCCGAAACGGAACGACGGGGAGACGGTGTACGGACTCACCGTGCGCGACGTGCCCGTCGACGGTTTCTGGTCCGTCAGCGTGTACAACGGAGCGGGCTACTTCGAACCTAACGAGCAGAACGCGTACTCCCTGAACAGCATCACCGCGCAACGCAGCGGCGATGGCTCGGTGACGATCCAGTTCGGCGGATGCGACCGGCGGACTCCCAACTGCCTTCCGATCGTGGCGGGGTGGAATTACACGGTGCGGCTCTACCGGCCGCGCGCGGAGATCCTCGAGGGGCGCTGGAGATTCCCCGAGGCGAGAGTGGTGGAGAGGCACGCCACGCCGTCGGTCGGGGACGTGCGGGCGCGCGGTGACCAGAGACCCCGACCGTAGCGCCCTGCCCGTACTACGATGGACCAATTGCCCCCCGATCCCGCGAGGTTGAGACTGCGAAGGGACAGGCGTCGGTCGATGCAAGGACGCACTTCGGTGGCTGAGAGAGACGAGCGCGCCTCGCGCGGAAACCCCGCCTCGTGCCGGACCAGGACGGCCGGCGGTGCCGAGGGGGTGATGGTCACCGCACCCGTCGAGCTGGACCGGACCGTGCTCATCCGGGTGCGCGGGCCTCTTCCCTCTCGTCGGCCCGGGGCTGTTACGCGGCCTCGGACACGTCGTGGTTGAACCAGGGACAAGTCGGCGCGGAACTCATCATCGGGGTTCTGATCTTGGCCTGCTGATCATCGTGTTCCAGCGTCGCGCCCGACGTCCCTGGAGGAAAAGCAGCACCGGTATTCACAAAGTGAGGGTCGATCTATGCGAGTTCATACCTGGTTCACGATCGCGTGGCTCACGGCGCTGGCGTCAGGCGGCGCTGGCCTGAGCGCGCCCGCAGATGCGCAGGAACCGCCGGCGTCAGAGCGGCGGATCCGCGTGCAGAAAGAATCCACGGGAGAAGTCGTCCGGCGCGATTCGGCCGTGATGGCCGACTCGATCGCCCGCGCCGACTCGCTCCGCGCCGACTCGCTCCGCGCCGACTCGCTCGCCCGAGCGGAAGCGACGCAGCGTGATTCGCTCGCGCTCATCGAGCAGGCCCGCGCGGACTCGATCCGCGCCGATTCGATGGCTCGGGCGGACGCGGCGCGCACCGACTCGATGGCCATGGCCGACTCGCTCGCGCGGATGGACGCGGCGCGCGCCGACTCGATGGCGCGTGAATCGGCCCGACTCGATTCGATCGCGAGAGCCGACAGCATACAGTTTGCCGCGTCGCAAGTGCCCAGCGCCCTGGCCCGGCGCGGGATCTACTTCAGCCTCGCGGGAGGATGGAGCACTCCCAGTGGCGACTATGGGACACCGTACGAACCCGGATGGAATGCCACCGTCGCCCTCGGGTGGCAACGCGCGGCCAGTCGCCTGGGCCTGCGGCTCGAAGGCACCTACGACTCCCATGGTGGGGACAACTTCTCGCGCGAAACCTATCCGCCGGTCATTGGCGACCCGCCCGACGACTTCGTCTCCTCGAACCTCGACGTCGAGACGGGGGCCATCTGGTCCGGGAACCTCGCCCTCACGCTGGATCTCCTGCAGTGGGGGGCGAACAAGGGCGGCGCACTGTACCTCGTCGGCGGTGGTGGGATCCACTACTTCGAGGCACCGCGGCTGAACTTCACCCCCAGGATCGGACCGGGAACGGGGAACACGAACCGCTACGAGGGCAACTCGCAGACGGTGTGGGGACTCAACGGTGGCGGCGGCATCGCCTTCGGGATCGGACGGGCCGCGATCTTCCTCGAGTCGCGCTATTTCACGGCCTACACCGACAACTCGAACTCCGACTGGGTCCCGGTCATCGTCGGACTGAAGTGGTTCTGAGGCACTGAGGAACCTCTGCGTCGAAGCCGCCGTGGTGCCGATGGATGTGGTGGGTTGGGAGAAGCCGGCATTCACGGCGGTTTCGACGCGGACGGCGATTGATCGCGCGTCGGGGAACGCCCACAAGCGCGTCGCGCCACGCTCTGCCCTGGTTCTCCTCGTCCTGGTCGCGTGGCTCGCACCGAGCGCAGGGCTCGTCGCACAGGAATCGGCTGGCGGTCAGGACGAAGTGGTCACCGCTCCCGTCGTGGTGGACGGCACTGTCCTGTTCCGCGTGCGGGGTGTTTCCTCCCTGTCCGCCGCCGATCGCGCCCGCCAGATCCGTGACCGGCTCACCGCGGTCGCCGCCGATCGCAGCGTTTCCGTAGACTCGCTCCGCGTCGTCGAGGGCGAGGGGGCAAGCCGGATTCTGGCGGGTGATCGGACGGTCCTGACCGTGGTCGACGCCGACGCGCGGATGGAACTGGTGGATCGGACCGCGCTCACGACGGCTCATCTCGCCCGGATCCGGCAGGCCATCGTGGCGTATCGGGCCGACCGCACGGTCGAAGCCCTGCGTCGCGGCGCCACGCGCGCGGCGGTCGCAACGCTCATCCTGGCCATCGCACTCGTCGTCGTCTTCTGGATCGCGCGACGCGCGGACGCCGCCGTTGCCCATCGGCTACGCGCCCGCGTCCACTCGGTCGACCAGCAGTCGTTCGAGGCGCTGCGGGCCGAGCGCATCCGCGACGCCGTGCACGCCGCGCTCGTGGCCCTTCGCACGCTGGCCGTTGTCGCGATCGTCCTCGTCTATCTGGGCTTCGTGCTCGCGCAGTTTCCGACGACCCGCGGCCTGTCGGACGACCTGTTCACGTTCGCGCTCAGACCGCTCACCCTGATCGGTTCCGGAGTCGTTGAGAGCTTGCCGGGTCTGGTCTTCCTGACGGTTCTGTTCTTCGTCTTTCGTTTCGCGCTTCGGCTCATCCGACTCTTCTTCGCCGCGGTCGAAAAGGGGTCGATCACACTGAGGCGGTTCGACCCGCTGTGGGCGCTACCGACCTACAAGGCCATCCGCATCGCCATCATCGTGTTCGCGGTCGTGGTCGCCTATCCGTACATCCCCGGTTCCCAGTCCGCGGCCTTCAAGGGAATCTCGGTCTTCCTCGGCATCCTGTTCTCTCTCGGTGGCTCGTCGGCCCTGGGCAACGTCATCGCCGGGTACGCATTGATCTACCGGCGGGCGTTCAGGATCGGTGATCGCGTGCGGATCGGCGACAACATTGGCGACGTGATCGAAACCCGAATGCAGGTCACCCGGCTCCGCACGCTCAAGAACGAGGAGCTGAACATACCGAACTCGCAGATTCTGGCGTCGGAGGTCCGCAACTACAACTCCTTCGCCGACGACCAGGGTCTGATCCTGCATACCGAGGTCGGCATCGGCTACAACACGCCGTGGCAGCAGGTGGAAGCGATGTTGATCAAGGCAGCCTTGCGAACTACGGGGCTGGGGACCGACCCCCGCCCGTACGTGCTGCTCAAGAAGCTCGGTGACTTCGCGGTGACCTACGAGATCAATGTCTACACCACCAACGTGCGCGGGATGTTCCGGATCTACACCCAGCTCCACCGCCACATCCTCGACGTGTTCAACGAGTACGGCGTGCAGATCATGACCCCCGCCTACGAGGGGGATCCCGACGAGCCCAAGGTGGTGCCGCCGCAGGACTGGTACCTGCCACCAGCGGCGACTCCGGGACCCACGGCCGACGGACGAGCCCCAACCGCACCGTGAGGCACGAGTGGTTCGTGCGCGCCTGACCACTATTGCATCACGCAATGAGAACCTCGCACGCGGCGTGCACTGCGCCGGAGGTTGACTCAAATGGACCCCAGGCAGCTCGTTGCGCTCATCTTTCAGGTGAGCATCATGGCCACGGTGTTCGGGTTCGGGCTCAAGGCGATGCCCGGCGATCTCCTGTATGTGCTGCGCCGGCCAGGCCTGTTCCTGCGTTCGCTCCTTGCCGTGTTCGTGGTGATGCCGGTGCTGGCCATGGCCCTCGCGCAGCTGTTCGACTTCCGGCGCACGGTGGAGATTGCCCTGATTGCCCTGGCGCTCTCTCCCGTGCCACCCCTGTTGCCCGGCAAGGAGGCCAAGGGCGGAGGACACGCCGCCTTCGGCCTCGGGCTCCTGGCCTGGCTCGCACTGCTGTCGATCGTGGCGATTCCCCTGGGCCTGCAGGGGCTGGAACGGCTCACGGGGCGTCCACTGGGGATTGCGCCGGGCGCCATCGCGGTCGTGGCATTGAAGAGTGTACTGGCGCCACTCTTCGCAGGCATCCTGGTGCGCGCCGTGGTGCCGGCGGTTGCCGGGCGCCTGGCCAAGCCGATCGCGACGATTGCCAAGGCGTTGCTGCTCCTGGCCGTGCTCGCGTTGCTCTGGGCCACATTTCCCGCGCTTTGGGCGCTGGTGGGAGAGGGCACCCTCCTCGCGATGGCAACGTTTGTCGTGGCCGGACTCGCGATCGGTCACGTCCTCGGCGGGCCGGATCCGGACCATGCCGTGGTGCTCGCGCTCTCGACGGCGTCGCGGCATCCCGCGATCGCCCTCACCATCGCGGCCGCGAACTTTCCGGATGTCCGCTTCGGTGGCGCCGTGCTGCTCTACCTGCTGGTGAATGCGATCGTCGGGACTG
>DATIGO010000438.1:0-30529 GCA_035454665.1 Gemmatimonadaceae bacterium
GGAGACGCAGAATCCCCAGTTCGCCATCCCGAGGGAGCGTCAGCGACCGAGGGACCTGCTCACCGTACTCGGTGGCCAGCCACCAGGTAGGGTGAGCAGGTCTCTCGTCGGCTTCGCCTCCTCGGGATGACGGTTGGGCAACGGCGTCGCCGGAGCTTTGGCTACGGCGTTCGGACGGCTTTACGCAGCGCACGCCCGGCGAGGGCGCCGGTCGGCCGTCCGTCGTCCACCGCAAACTGGCCGTTCACGAGGACCCAGCGCACTCCGGTCGAGAGCCGTTCGGGCTCCGTGTACGTCGCCTCCTCGCGGATCGTGCGCGGATCGAAGACGGTGACGTCGGCGAAGTAGCCTTCGCGCAGGAAGCCGCGCTCGGGAATGCCGTACACCTCGGCCACCTGGCCCGACGCCGATTGCACCATGCGCTCCATCGTGAGCACGCCTCGCTCGAGCACGTAGCGGCGGATCTTCCTTGGATACGTCCCGAAGAGCCGGGGATGGCCGCCGGAGCCGTCGGAGCTCGTCATCACGTACGGGTCCTTCATGAACGTCTCGATGTCGGACTCGGTCATGTTGAACGAGGCGACGCTCATGTCGCCGACATTGCGGATCAGGTCGAGCGCGGTCTCCACGGCCGGCATGCCGCGCTCACCGGCGATCTGCCTGAGCGTCTTGCCGACGTACGGACGCGCCGACTGGCCGCCACCTGAGATCAGGAGCGTGCTGTCACCACCGCGGCGGCGCAGGTTCTCACGCATCTCGGCGAGGATGCGCTCGCGGGTGGGAGGGTCGTCGACGCGCGCACGCAGCGAGTCGCGGCCGCCGGCCTGTGCCCAGCGGGGCAGCAGGGCCGCGCCGAGGCCCGTACCGCTCGCGGTCCAGGGATACTGATCCCCTGTCACGCGATGCCCCTGGGCGCGCGCCTCCCGCATGAGCGCGAGGACGCTGTCCGCGTACCCCCAGACGTCGACCCCCAGCGCCTTGATGTGCCCGAGGTTCGTCGCCAGGCCGGTCTCCCGGCCGATCCGGATCGCCTCGCGTACCGAGGCGAGGAGCCCGACGCTGTAGGAGCTCTCGTCGCGCTGGTGGGTGTCGTACACCCCGCCGAAGGGCGTGGCGCCCTTCAGCACCGCGATGACTTCCTCGGTGCTCGCGTAGCTCTGCGGAGCGTAGAAGAGTCCCGAGCCCACGCCAAAGGCCCCCTCGCGCATCGCGGCGGCGACGAGCGCGCGCATCGAATCGATCTGCGCCGGGGTGGCTGCGGCCGACGAAGCGCCCATGACGCGGGACCGCACGCTCCCGAAGCCCGTGAGGGCGTACGTGTTGGTTCCGACGCCGCGTCGCTCGGATTCCGCAAGCACGCGCGCCACCTCGATCGGCCCGCGGCCGTCCGCGCCGAGCACGACCGTGGTGACCCCCTGCATCAGGGCGCCGGCGTTGCGGCGCCGGTCGTCGGAGAGGTTGGGGAGCCCCTCGAACGAGTGGGTATGGGGATCGATGAACCCCGGCGTGACGATCAGACCGCGCGCGTCGATCCGGCGGCGTCCCACGACCGCGGCGGCAGCGGCGTCACCGATGAAGACGACCCGATCCCCACGCACGCCCACGTCGACGACACGTCCCGGCGCTCCCGTGCCGTCGTGGACGGTTCCGCCGGCAATCAGGACGTCGACGGTATCGGCCGGTGCGGTGGCCAGGAGGAGCGCGAGGAAAAGGTGCATTTGGCGGCCTCGGTGGGCGGCGGGGGGCACGTTCAGCCAGGGAGAACATACCGCGCCCGCGGGTCACTGTCAGTCGTGCCAGCCACCCGCCCGCGCTCCGGGACCGGTCGATATCAGTAAAATGCATATAATCCTTTTGCTGGTAGCGGGTGTCGGAGCGGCAGGCGGCAGGCGGCAGGAGCAGAAGGCCAGGAGACAGGAGAACAGGAGGCAGGCACACAGTGATGAGCCCATGACCCGGAACGCCGACGAACTGCTGCCGCTCAGGGCGGCCGACTTGCACATCCTCATGGCCCTGCTGCGCGAGGACCTGCACGGCTACGCGATCATGCAGCAGGTGAGCGCGGATTCCGACGGACAGGTCGCCCTCGAGTTGGGCTCCCTGTACCGCGTGATCGCGCGGCTGCACGACGCGGGTCTGATCGTCCCGGTTCGCCCGCGCAAGGCGTCCGACGATCCGCGGCGGCGCTACTACCGGATCACCGCGCTCGGGCGCGAAACGGCGGCCGCCGAGGCGCGGCGCCTGGCGGGTGTCGTGCGCCTGGCGCGCGCGCAACGGCTCCTCGAAGGAACGGTGTAGCCATGCGTACCGGACACCTCCCCGCGCGACTCGTCAGGCTCGCGCTGCGCGCGTTCCCGCGCCGCTTCCGCGAGCGGTACGGTGCCGAGATGGAGGCCGAGTTCGACCAACTGCACGCGCGGGCGATCGCGCGCGGCCGGGCGTCGGCCTGGGCCGTCACGCTCGCGTCGTGCCGCAATCTCGTCCTCAGCGGAATCGCGGAGCGCATCGGCCCCGCGCGCGCCCTTCAACCCTCACCGGCGCCAGCCCCGCGGCCGGAGGATTCCCGAATGAACGCCATCCTCGCCGATCTCCGCTTCGCCCTTCGCGTGCTGCGCCGCCGTCCGGGCTACGCGCTCGTCGCCATCGCCACGCTCGGCATGGGCATCGGAGCGAGCACGGCGATGTTCACGCTCGCCAACCGCGTCGTCTTTCAGCCACTCCCGTGGCCGGAGTCCGATCGGCTCGTACGTCTCTACGACACGAACGTGGAGCGCGGCTTCACCACGAGCCTGTCGTCTCCCGCGAACTTCGCCGACTGGCGTGAGCAGCAGGAGTCGTTCACGGCGCTGGCATCGTACAACAGCGTCACGCTCACCCACACGGACGTCGAGCCGGCGCAGTCACTCGCCGCCACCGCCGTGTCGGCGGAGTGGACCGAGGTGCTGCGGACGCCGCCCGCGCTGGGGCGTGCCTTCACGCGCGACGACGAGACCTTCGGCAACCATCGCGTGGTGATCCTGAGCCATGGGTTCTGGCAGCGGCAGTTCGGCGGCGATCAGGGGATCGTGGGGCGGCCGATCTCGATCGACGGCAATCCGTACACCGTGGTCGGCGTGATGCCGCGAGGCTTCACCTTTCCCACGGCCCGTACGGAGCTCTGGACTCCGCTCGCCTACGACTTCGACGTCGCCACGACTCGTGGCGTGCACTACATCACCGTGATCGGGCGGCTGAAGCCCGGTGTCACGCTCGCGGCGGCGGGTGCGGAGATGGACCTCCTCATGCAGCGCCTCGCGCGGGCGCATCCGGAACCCCTCGAGGGATGGGGCGTCTCTCTCGTGTCACTGCACGAGGCCACGGTCGGACGCGTGAGGGATCGCATGCTGGTCTTCCTCGGTGCGGTGGCCCTCGTCCTGCTCGTGGCGTGCATCAACGTCGCCAATCTCTCCATGGCACACGCCGTCACGCGCTCCCGCGAGCTGGCCGTGCGCGCCGCGATGGGCGCCGCGGGATGGCGTCTCGCGCGACAGCTCGCCTTCGAGGGGATGGCCGTGGCGGCAGTAGCGGGGGGGCTGGGCATCGCCGTCGGGTCCCTCACGCTGCGCAGCGTGGTCGCTTTCGCGCCCACGAGCATTCCGCGTCTCGATGCGGTCGCGATCGATGCGACGGCCCTCGTGTTCGCCACGCTCCTCTCGCTCGTGATCGGTGTGGCCGTCGGGGTCCTGCCGGCCTGGCGCGCGTCGCGTCGCGATCTCTTCCGTACCCTTCGCGAGGGCGCGCGGGCGGCGTCGGCGGCCCCACGGGCGAATCGTCTCCGGGGCGGTTTCGTGGTCGCGCAGGTGGCGCTGGCCGTGATCCTCGCCGCGGGCGCCAGTCTGCTGGTGAAGAGCTTCGCGCGGCTCTCCGACGTCGATCCCGGCTTCAGCGCGGGTCGCGCGCTGGTGGGCACAGTCTCGGTTCCGCGCACCCGCTACCCCGACGCGGAGGAGCGAACCCGCTTCTTTCTGCAGCTCGTCGAGCGGCTGGAACGGATTCCGGGCGTCGTCTCGGCGGCGGCGACGACGCAACTCCCCCTGGAAGGGTACAGCATCGGGTTCGTGTACTGGGTCGATGGCAGCCCGTCGACGGCTGAGCGACCCAGCGGCGATTTCCGCGTCGTCACGCCCGGCTACTTCGAGACCATGGGCATCCGGCTGATTCGCGGCCGCACGCTCACCGACGGCGACGGCCCCGCGGCGCCCCCGGTGATCGTGATCGATGAGTCCCTTGCGCGGGCGGCGTTCGGCGACGCCGATCCGATCGGACGGCGCATTCATCTGGGACTGGGCGGAGAGCAGGAGGTCGCGCGCGAGGTCGTCGGCGTGGTCCGGGACGTGCGGCAGCGCGCGCTCGACGTGGCGGCCCTGCCCGGGTACTACGTGCCGATCACGCAGGTGCCGTGGAGCACGCTGCGGGTGATCGTGCGAACCTCCGTGGACCCCGTCTCGGTGCGGGGCGCCTTCGAGCGCGAGGTGGCCGGGCTCGATCCGCTGATCCCCCTGCGGGACGTGGCCACGGTCGAGAACCTGCTGTCCGGCTCCGTGGTCGTCCCGCGCTTCAATACGCTGCTGCTGGGGACGTTCGCCGCGCTCGCGCTCCTGCTCGCCGCCGCGGGGATCTACAGCGTGATGTCGTACGCGGTCACGCAGCGGACGCACGAGATCGGGGTGCGCATGGCGCTCGGTGCGGGCACCGGCGCGGTGCGGCGGACGGTCTCGGGCTCGGCGTTACGGCTGGCGGGCATCGGGGTGGGGGTGGGCATCGTCATCGCGTTCGCCGTCACGCCGCTCATGGCGAGCCTGCTCTTCGAGGTGGGGGCGCGCGATCCGCTGGCGTTCGTGGTGCCGCCGCTGCTCTTCCTGGCCGTCGCGTGGTTAGGCAGCTGGCTCCCGGCCCGCCGTGCGAGCCGCGTGGACCCGATCATCGCGCTGCGATCCGAGTGAGCCGGCGCGCGCTGCTACCGGAGTCCTGCCGGCCACGCGTACCGCTCGACCCACTGCAGTCCATCGTCATCGGTGTGGACGAGGTAGACGCCGTTCGGCTCGAGGGCGAGGAGGCGGCGTCCCGCCGGGAGCCGGAGGGACCCGCGCAGCGTGCCGGACGGGTCGAGCACGTCGATGACGGGGATCGCATCGTTCGCCGCCCGCGAGCGCGCGACCCAGATCTCTCCTCCGGGAGAGAGCCACGCGCCATCCTCCTCGAAGGGGGGCAGGGTGCGCGGGAACATGTCATCGGGATACGCCGCCGCCGCCTGGCGACGGGCGGCGTCGCTCGCGCCCGCGCTGGTCGATGGCGCGATCACCTGCGCACTGCCGGCGGGCATGCGCGCGCGCCAGTCGCGATACGCATCGCGCTCGGCGCGGCCAATGACGATGCGCTCGAAGGGAATCGGCCCCCCCTCACCGACGACTCGGCCGTCCCTGATCCAGCGCAGGCGATAGTCGGCGGCGACGAGCACGCCGACGCGACCATCCGGAGCCACGACCCACGCGTCGCGCTCGGCATAGGGGTGGAAGCGCTTCTCCGTCATGTCCGGCGCATGGTCGGCGAAGGTGGCGACCACGATGGCGCTGTCGTGCCCCGGCACCCACCGCTTGATCGTGGGGGCGCGGTTCCGGCGGAAGCGGCGCTGCGGATCGCGCGTGACGAAGTCACTCGACCAGTAGTAGCGGCCCAGGAGATCGATCGCCCTCGGGATGGACATGCCGCCCGCGCCGGGTGTCAGGTTGACGCGGACCGGGCCCGCGATGCGGCCCGCCGGATCGATCCGCAGGAAGCGGCCGCCGGGGCTGGCGACGATCAGTGTGTCACCCGGCGCGCGCAGCACGCCGTAGGGGCGCTCGTACTCGTCAGGCCCCGGCCCCGCGCGGCCGATCTGCGCGACCGAGCGTCGGGCGAGGTCGAGCACGAAGACGCCGAGCTCCGTGGGGTCGGCGATCACGAGACGTCCGTCTCGCAGTTCGGCGGCACCGGTGATCCGGGAAAAGCCGCGGTCGATGCGACCGGTCGCGGCGCCCAGCGTGAAGGTCGCGGGACCACGCTGCGCATGCGCGAACCCGACCGGGGACAAGGCGACGACCAGGAGCGCCGCCCGAATCAGGTGAATGATCCGATGGCGTGACATGCGCGCAGCGGTTCGTGGGAATACGAAGATCGTTTCCCATCTTTGTCACCGCGTGCGGCTATTGCGTTGTCCGGCCCCCGTGATGCCGGCGCAGCACGGCCATGACCGGTGCACTGGCGTCGACATCGTCGAGACGTGCGGGCAGTGTCGCGCCGGCCGACAGGAGCGCGTCGGCAGCACCGGCGTAGTCGCCGCGGTGGGGATGCCAGCCGTGCCGCGACGCGTGGATGGCCCAGCCGAGCGGGGTGCTGCCGTAGTCGTCGTCCTTCGCCTCGGGGTCGGCGCCGCGCTGGAGCAGTTCCTTGACGAGCTCCGCGTTGCCGTGCCATGCGGCCCAATGGAGCGTCGTGCCGCCGTGCTGGCCGCGGTCACCACCCGGGAAGCCGGCGCGCGAACCGACCACCCAGCCCGAAGCCAGGAAGCGGCGCACGGCATCCGCGTTCTCGTCGCGCGCGGCGTCGGGGAGGCGCCGGAGCGCGGATGCCGACAGGGAGGCGGCGACGCGGGGGCTTCGCGCGAGCAACGCCTGCCGCAGGTCGTCGTCACCGATGTCGCAGGCGATCGCCAGCTGGAGGTCCTCGGGTGTTTGTGACATGAGGAACCGATACACCTCCTCGTGCCCGAACTCCCGCGCGACGAGATGCGCGGTCTTGCCGGCACCGAGGGTCCAGATGTAGATGTGGCCGCCCGCGCGCGGATCGCGTTTCGGGAAGAACTCCTCCGTGACCGCCGTGTGAATCGCACCGGCATCGTCGGCAAGGTGCCGGCGGACGCGCGCGAGATCGCCTAACGCAGCGGCCATCAGGATGTCGGTCCTGGCACCGCGCGCCACGAGGAAGCGCGCGACCTCCTGCCGGTCGCGAATCATCCACTGGGCGGGCGTGGCCTCGTGGTCCACATCGCGCGCGTCGATCTCGGCGCCGTGATGGAGGAGGAGCTGCGCGACCTCGACCGACGAGGCGAAATGGAGCGGGGTCTGGCCGTCGCCTCCCCGCGCGTGGACCAGCGCCGGATCGGCGTCGACGAGCTCGCGGAGCCGGTCGAGGCGGCCCAGGCGCGCCGCGGCGTGCGCGTCGATCGTTGCCCCGCGCTCGATGAGATACGGAACGAGCGGGGTGTCGCCGTCGAGCACGCCGAAGCTTCCCGCCCACCAGTGACTGCGCTGGTTGATGTTCGCACCGGCGTCGAGCAGGAGGTCCACGACCTCTCGCCCGCCGCAGTGGACGGCCGCCAGCAGAGCCGTCGCCCCGAACGCCGCGTCGGGGAGCGGTTCGTCGAGTCGTGCCTTCACCTCCGGATGACGAGCCAGCACCTCCGCGACGCCGGCCGCGTCATTGGATCGGACGGCACGCGCGAGCGACTGCATCGGGTCCGCTCCGCCGGACGCTGCGCGCGTCATTCGGGCGGCGCTCCCGGGCGGTAGCGCAGCACGGCCTGCGCGTCGACGTCCTTCTGGGTGAAGGCCACGCGCTTGAGCTCGCCGCGCGCGAACATCTCGGCCTGATCGGCGTGCCACGGCGACTCCGGGCGGGGACTCTGGCCGTAGGCGAGGACCGAGTACGCGCGCGGCACGTCGCCGAACTCCACGGCGAGCACCCAGCCGTCACCGCCGTTGGCGACGAGCTTCCCGTCCTCGTCGCGGCCGAAGCTGAGGACACGGAAGCAGCCTAACGCGCCCGTGCAGCCGCCCACGGGTACGTCCACCGCGCCGCGACGGACGCGGTGCACCTCGCCCCAGGCCACGTCCCAGCCCCCGTACCGCCGCGCGGTCTCCTGCACGGCCCAGGCGAACGACTCGGCGGCGCGCGCGGGGTCGAACAGGCCGCGTGGCGTCTTCATGGGATCGGACGCGCGCCAGACCTGGGCGAATCGCAGCGAATCCGGCCGGCCCTGCGCGTAACGCTGCCACCAGACCTCGAAGAGCGCGGCGCCGCGGCTCTCGGGCGCCGCCGTGTTGTTCCAGCGTTCCACGAGCGCGATCGCGTCCGCGACCTCGCCGGTGGGACGCGTTGCGCGCACGGCCGCCAGGAGATCCGGCTTCACGCGGTCGGCGAGCAGCATGCGGTAGCTGTGCTTGAGCTTCACCACGTCCTCGAGACTGAATCTGCCGGGACCGCCGATCAGCTCGATCGCGTGCTGGCTTCGGAGCAGCAGCTCCGGGCGCTCGAAGTTGGGGTACGCGTTCGCCGTGTCGACCGGCTGCCTGAGGTTCGTGAAGTGCGGCGAGTCGTTTTCGTTATGCACGTAGCCGCCGCGCGGGTTCAGGAACTGCGGGAGCGAGTCGAAGGGGACGTACCGCGTCCAGACGTCCCGCATCGTACGCGCGGGGGTCGCGAGCGAATCGCCGCCAGTGGGGTGCGGGAGGTGCGGCAACGCCGCGTTCCAGATGTAATGGATGTTCCCCGCGCGATCGGCGTAGGTGAAGTTGGACGTCACCCTGGCGCGCATGCGCATCGCTTCCTGCCACTCTGCGAGCGAGGTCGCGCGCATCATGCGGAGGAACTGCTCGCCGGCGCGATGGTCGCCTTCGCCCGCGGTGCGGAGCACGTAGATCTTCCCGTTGGCGCGGTGGATCACCGGTCCAAGGTGCGTGGACCAGACCTCGCGCGTCTCGGTCGAGCGCCCGGGACCGTTGCGGAATTCCACCGAGAGGAGCTCGCGCGTGAGGGGGAGCGTCGCGCCGTCGAAGCGGTAGTGGTCGATCGCGACGGAATCGACGTCGAGCGCGTAGATCTCGTCGCGATCCTGGGCGTTGTTGGTGGTCGACCAGCCGAGGTGACGATTGAAGCCGCCGATCACCCCGAAGGGACCGCCGATGCGGAAGTCGCCGTAGAAGTCCACCACGCCGGGGACCGTCATGTGGGCTTCGTAGTAGCCCGCGGTCCACGCGAGGTGGGGGTTGCGCAGCAGGATCGCCTTCCCCGACTTGGTCCGGCTCGGGGCGAGGGCCCAGGCGTTGGAGCCCTCGTCGGGATCGGGGGTGGGCTCGGCGTCGCCGTTCGCCGTGCGACGTCCCGACGCGGAATCGAGCCGAGCGAGAAAGCGTCGCGCGGAAGCGAGCGAAGGGAGCCCGACGTCCATCGTGGCCACGTCGTACCCCGTGAAATCGTGCGGCATGCCCAAGGGGAACTCGCTCCCGTGCAGCTCCACATAACGATTCACGCCGGCCGCGAAGCCCTCGTAGTAGTCGCGCGTGTCCTGCTCGAGCAGGGGATACGTCTCGATCGCACGCGCCCTCGCGCGGCGCATCACGAAGTCCGACTCCATGCTGTCGCGCCCGAAGACCCGGCCCATCGCGCCCCGTGCGCGCAGCACGTTCAGCGCGGTGCGGGGCCCGTGGTCCTCGAGCTGGAGCCACGCCAACGCGTAGGCGGCGGCCCGAATGCTCCGCGCGCGGATGTGCGGAACGCCGTGGGCGGTGCGGATGACTTCGACCTCGTGCCAGAGCCCGGGGGCAGGGCCCTGAGCGGCCGCACCGGTGGCGAAGAGGAGGACGATGGCCAGCAGCGGGGAGCGGGTGCCGGGAGGCATATTCGGTGGAATCGGCTTCAGGGACTCCCGATGGTGCACCGCGGCGGATCAGGACGCTAGTGTCACGCCGATACGCCGGATAGCCTTTCACCGGAGGAGTCTGTCCCGGAGGGGTTCATGAACGGCCACCACGATCACGCATCACATGCCCACGCCGGCCACGAGCATGGCGGCCACGGCCACGGGGGCCACGGCTCCGTGGTCCATACGCCTGCGCCCGACGCCGAAGCGGCCTATCGCCTCGCGTACGAGTCGGCTCAGCCCGATCCCGGGCGGAGCGTCGTGCCGGTGGACCTCGTGGCCGGCGAGTTCGACTGGGAGTTCAAGCCGGGCCGGCGCACGCGGGTCTGGGGCTTCAACGGCCAGGTGCCGGGGCCGGTGATCGAGGCGCAGGTCGGCGACGTCCTCGAGATCCGCCTGACGAACCAGCTTCCGGAACCAACGGTGATCCACTGGCACGGCCTCCGGGTGCCGGCGGCGATGGACGGGACCGAGATGGTCCAGCGTCCGGTCGCACCGGCGCAGTCCTTCACGTACCGTTTCCGGCTCCCCGATGCCGGGACTTTCTGGTATCACCCGCACCTGAACGAGACGGTCCAGCTCGAGCGCGGGCTGTATGGGGCGCTCATCGTGCGCGCGCCTGACGAGCCCCGCTTCGACGCCGAGCGGGTGCTCGTGATCGACGACGTGCAGCTCGACCGCAAGGGGCAGATCAAGCCGCCGGGGTGGTGGATCGAGAGCCATGACGGCCGCGAGGGGAGCACGCGCCTGGTGAACGGCCTTCAGGAACCGGAGCTCACGATGGCCGCCGGCCAGATCGAGCGGTGGCGCATCGTGAACGCGTGCAGCGCGCGGTACGTGCGGCTCTCGATCGGTGCTCGCGCCTTCGCGCTGCTGGGCACGGACGGGGGGTTGCTGTCGGCGCCGGTACGGATGAGCGAGTTCCTGCTTGCTCCGGCGGATCGCGCGGACATCGCGCTGGGTCCGTTCGAGGAAGGCGAGGAGCTGCGCATCGAGACGCTGCCGTACAACCGCCGCACCGTACGGTCGCATCGCAGGGCCGAGCGCTTCGCGACGTTGCGCGTGGGTCCCCGCGCGCCGTCGCGGGGGGCGGAGGTCCCCCTCACCCTCCGGCCGATCGAGCGGCTGGTGACCGGGCCGGTCACGGTGAACCGTGAGGTGCACCTCGGCTTCAAGCCGAGCCTGAAGCACGGCGTGGACTTCGTCATCAACAAGGAAGCGCACCACCGTGCGCCGCCCTGCCGGGTCGGCGAGCTGCAGGTGTGGGACGTGATCAACGACACGATGATGGATCACCCCTTCCATCTGCACGGCTTCTTCTTCCAGGTGCTGGAGGTGAACGGCGAGCCGGCGCCGTTCCTGTCGTGGGAGGACACGGTGAACATCCCGCCCAAGGCGAAGGTGCGGATCGCGTGGATGCCTGACGACCGGCCGGGGGAGTGGATGTACCACTGCCACATCCTCGAGCACCATGCCTCGGGCATGATGGCGCACTTCGAGGTCGTGCGGTGAAAGGCCGGGGTCCGGGTTGGTTTCAGTGCGGGATGGCGTTCAAACGAAACAGCATGTAACGCAGAGACGCGGAGGCGCAGAGCACTGCACGCGGAGAATGACGATCCGCCACATTGCGCTGCGTCTCCGCGTCGAATGCTGTTTCAGTCGCAGGAATCGGCGCCCTCACCGGAGCAGGAATCAAGCGGTATCGCTGCAGATACTGGAGATCATCCGCGTCGAGCCGCACGAGGTACGCCGTGCCGCGGCCAAAGCCGACGAGCCTGGCCCGTGCCGGGAGCGTGGTTCCGCGCTCATCCGCGTGTCCAGACCATCGCTGCCCGCCTGGCCGCCACGCGCGTTCGTGCGCCACCGCCTCACCTGTCACCCTCGCGGAGTCACTCGCTGGCGCGCACGATCCGGTAGACGCGCACCAGGGGCCGCCCGTCCTCACCCTCCAGGATCACCGCGACCTCGTTCCGTCCCCACGCAGCGGCGGCGTAGACCGTGCGCGGCCACCCCGACTGGGAAACCTGAACCACGTCGAGCCAGCGTCCCTCCCGGTCGAACAGATCGAAGCGCACCGTGTTCGTGTCGGTCGGCGCGAGTCGCACCCAGCGCCGCCCCGCCGCGTCGATCGCGAAGACGTCGTAGGCGGGACGGGTGTCGGGAATCAGCGCCGCGTCGAACGACGCGCGCAGCGCCTCTTCCGACGGGCCGTTGCGGTTCCCCTCACGCATCTCCGCGATCCGCTGCTCCACGATGCGCTGCTTCTCCGCGTTGCTCACCGGCTCGGCTGCGTACTCCCGTCCGAAGAGCGCCACCGTATCGCGCCCGGATCGCGTGACGCGGAGCACGTAGTCCGCGGACCAACCGGTGACGAAGCCGCCGGTCGGATCCACGGCGTAGTGCGCGCGTGGCTGCAGGGGGACGCCGACCGCCATCCGAGTGAGCGTGCGTCCCCCCACGTTCTCGCGGATCAGCCAGGGCTTCCCCGCCACGGCGTCCTGGCGCTCGAGCACGAAGATCGTGTCCGCCGTGCGGGCGTTGATGGAAAAGCGCACGAAACCCTGCGCGTTCCGCAAGGTGGAGTCCGTGGGCTGATTGATCGAGCGCACGACGGCGCGCCCGTCGCCGTCGATCCCGATCGGACTGAAGTAGCAGCAGGCCGTGCGCCGCTCGCTCAGCATCGCCCCGGTGCGCCAGTCGAACGTCGTAGCGCGCGAGTTCTGCGGATCCTGAACGACGAGCGTGTCGCCGCGCACCGCGATGTACGCCGCACGGAACTCGCCGGGTCCGCTTCCCTCGCGGCCGATCGAGCGCACGTGTCGCCCGTTCGGGTCGTACACCTTGATCAGCGTCGGCCGGGCATCGACCACGAGCACCGACCCGTCGTCGGCGATGGCGACGTCGCGCGGCTCCAGCAGCTCCGCGGAGTCGAGCTCGGGCGGCTGGATGTCACGGGCCAGCACGAGCTGCCACCGCCCGGAGTCGATGGGCTGGCTGGTCAGCGTGCGCGGAATACCGCCGGGCAGCGTGTCGACCTGCACGTACTTCAAGGCGGCAGAGACGTCGCCGCAGGCGCTCGTGATGCCCGTGCCGACGAGGAGGATTCCGGCCAGGCGGAAGCGCGCACGCATGTGAATGCCCCGGGGGAAGGGATATCGGTGTGACACGATCCCGCGGCGGACAGTTGCGGGAAGCGCGCCTGGCACCACAGATACGTCTGTCGGCTACCCCGTCAAGACTCGTCCTCGGCTCCCTGTTCATGATCGCACACGGTGCGGCGCAGGCTTCCGATGCCTATGCGGCGAAGCAAGGCCGTTTCCTCGCGCGCGTGGCGGAGGAAACCCGGCTCGGCGGCCGGCTCGGGATCGCGCGACTCGCGATGTTCGCGCTGTCCGCGGTCGGGTGGTGGAATGCGTTGCGGTCGGGCTCGCCGACGCCGCTGGTGTGGGGCGTCGCGGCCGCCGCGGCGACCGTGGGCTTCGCCATCGCCGTCGTCCTGAGCCGGCGAAGCCGCGCGCGGCTCCGGCGCGCGCGGGACCTGCTCGTGATCTGCGACGAGGGCGCGGCACGGGTGCGGCGGGACTGGAATGCGATCCCGCTGCGTCCCTGGGACACCCCCGATGCCACGCACCCGTATGCCACGGATCTCGACCTCTTCGGTCGCGGATCCCTGGCCCAGCTGCTTCCGCCACTGAGCCGTGCGCCGGGCCGCACCACACTCGGCGCCTGGCTGCTGTCGCCCGCGGAGCGTGAGGTGATCGCCGGGCGGCAGGAGGCGGTCCGCGAGCTCGTGCCGCGCGACGACCTCCGTGAGGAGCTCGCGGCGCGCGGGATGTACGTGACGATGGACGCGGACCGGCTGGACCGCCTGGTGGCCTGGGCCGCCGAACGTCCCTCCTCGAGATGGAGCTCGCGGCGCCTGTCGATCGCCGCCACCGTGCTGGGGACGATCACCTGGCTGCTCATCGCGGCGGGGGTCGCCGACGTGACCGACAGGCCGCTCTGGCTCCTCACCGCGCTCGCCTCGCTGATCGCGTCGGGGTTCGCGACGCGGGAGCTCAAGCGCACGTCCTCGCACGCCTACGGGCATCTGGCCACCCTGCACGCGTACAGCGCGATGCTCGCGCGCGTTGAAGGGGAGACGTTCCATGCCGAGCTGCTGCGCCGCGCCCGGCGGGACCTCGCGGAGGGGTCGCATACCGCGCTCTCCTCCATCCGCTGGCTCGCGCGTCTGGTCGAGTACTCGGAGGTGCGGCTCTCGCCGATGGCGCATGTCGTCCTGAACGCGCTGGTGCTCTGGGACGTGCATGTGCTCGCGGGCTTCAAGCGATGGCAGGTGGCACGCGGCGGCGACGTGGGTCGCTGGATGGCGGCCGTCGGGACGATCGAGTCCCTGGCCGCGCTCGCGACGCTCGCGCACGACAATCCGGACTGGGTTTTTCCCGACGTTTCCGACGACGACTCCGGCCGGGTGACGGCGCGTGCGTTAGGCCATCCGCTGCTCCCGCCGGATGGCTGCGTGCGCAACGACGTGGAGGTCGGTCCGCGCCGGACGTTGCTCGTGATCAGCGGCTCGAACATGTCCGGGAAGAGCACGCTGCTGCGCTCGATCGGGCTGAACGCGGTGATGGCGCAGGCCGGCTCGGTCGTGTGCGCCACGGCGATGCGCTGTCCGCGGCTCGCGGTGCACACGAGCATCCGGATCGAGGACTCGCTGCGCCGCGGCGTATCGCACTTCATGGCCGAGCTGCTGCGGATCAAGAGCATCGTCGATGCGGCGGAGGCCTCGGGCAACGGGCCACCGGTGCTCTACCTGCTCGACGAAGTGCTGCACGGGACGAATTCCGTGGAGCGCGGGATCGCGACGCAGCGGATCATGCGGCATCTCATGACGCTCGGCGCCGTGGGGGTGGTGACGACACACGATCTCGCGCTGTTCGACTCCGGAGTGCTCGCGGACGCGGTGCGCCACGCGCACTTCACCGAGCACTTCGAGGCGCGGAACGGCGGGCGCGTGATGACGTTCGACTACGTGCTGCGGCCGGGGAAGGCGACGTCGCGGAATGCGCTTGCGCTGCTCGAGCTCGTGGGCCTCCCCTCGGAGCTGCACTCGCGAAGCAGCTGAGCGCCTGGCCCACGCGTCTCGATCACGGCCTGCGCGCCAGCCTCGGCTCCACCTCGCGCAGCCAGTTCAGGACGACCTCCATGCCGGACGCGGCGGGCGGCTTGATCACGAGGAATCGTCCATCCGCGGCCACGTCGTAGGCCGGATGCGTGCGGTCATGGCGGTACGGAGCCACGGAAAAGAGCACACGGCGATTGAGCGGCGAGATGCGCGGGCCCGACACGGACACGTCCACGGCGACCATCTGCCCGTCGAGGCTGCGATAGAAGATCTCCCGGCCGCTGCGCCCCCAGATCGGACCCGTGCCACCGGCGCTCGAGATCTGCGTACGCGTGCCGGGACCGGGGAACGCGCCGACGTACACCTCGTCGCGCCCGGATTCGTTCGAGACATACGCGAGCCAGCGCGCATCGGGCGACAGCGCCGGATTCTGCTCGTCCGCGTTGGTGGCGGCGTACGCGTGCGTCGTCGTGTCGCTTCCCAGGCGGCGATAGCGGATGTCCCGCAGCGTGCCCCCGTCGTCGTAGCCATCGCGGTAGGCGATCCAGTCGCCGCCCTTCGTCCAGGTGATTTCCTGCGCGTGGCGCCGTGATGGCACGAGCAGGGTGGCCGAATCCGCCCCTCCCGCGGGCTGGACCCAGAGCTGCCGCACCCCGTCCTGGCTCTGCCGATCCGACGCGAAAACGATCCGCAGGCCGTCGGGCGCCCACGCGGGCCGGTAGCTGAGGGCGCCGTCGCGGGTGAGTCGTGACAGGGTCTGGGCCGCCACGTCGTACACCCAGATGGCGCCGGTCCCGTCGGCGTCGACAATGCTCACCGCGACACGATCACCGGCCGGAGAGATGGCCACCGCATCGAACGCACGCGCGAGCTCCGGATTCAGCGGCGATTCGCGACCTTCGCGGTCGACCCACACGAGCTGCGACTCCTGTGACAGGGCGGCGCTGTAGATGAGCGTGCCGTCGTCCGCCAGCGCCGCCTGCGTCACCGCCTGCTCGACGGCAACGTTAGGCACGAGCGGGATCGGATCGCCACTCAGCGCGAGGCGCTCTTCGTCGAAGGGGAGTGCCCGGAGGGTGCCGTCGGCGGTCACGCAGAGCACGTGCCCGCGATACACGCCGACCACGGGCCCACCCTGGCCGATCAGCCTCGTCCCACGCGTGCGCAGGTCGATCACGCCCAGGTCGTGCTCCCGGCCGGGGCCACGGTAGACCGAGAAGATCACGCCCCGGCGATCGGGGAGAAGCCGGGGGAGGTTCTGAGCCCGGAATCCCTGGGTCGTGCCGGTCGAATCCAGTGTCCCGAGACGCTCCGGCACGCCACCGCTCGCCAGCACCCGGCTCACGACGCCGCTGTCCACGCTCGTGAAGTACACGTAGCCGTCTTCGGCCCAGTCGATTCCACCGTACCAGTCCACACCTCGAGCCAGCGTGACCGGCGCACCACCCGAGCGCGGCAGCACCCGCAGCAGGCTGCCACTGGTCACGAACGCCAGCGACGCGCCATCGGGCGAAAAGCCGTGGGTGAGGGCATCCGCCGTGCCGGGCAGGAGCGCGGCATCGGCGTCATTCAGCCGCCGCACATGGATCCCGGCCTCCGCCCCCGGCCGGTCGTCGGTCCACGCGACGACATCGCCTCGCGGGGCGATCGAAATCCGAAGGGCGGCCCGTTCCTCTGCCGGGGGGAGCGCGATCCGGAATCGCACCACCCGGCCGGCGGCCGCCTCCGCCGGGAGGGACGACCGGCTGAGCGCGTAACCCGCGCTCAGGAGCGCCACGCCGATCGCGCCGATCGCGATCGCACGCCAGGGCGTGGCGGAGCGCACGACCGCCGGCGTGGGTTCGGCCGCCCGCGGCATCGGGATGGTTCCCTCACCCGCCAGGGCGGCCCCAAGCTCGGCCGCGCTGCCGAATCGGTCGGCGGGCAGCTTTTCCAGGGCCGTGAGCACCGCCGCCTCGACGTGCGCCGGCACGCTCGGCCGCTGCGACGTCAGTGAGCGTACGCGGTCGGTCATGATCCGCGCGACGATCGCCTGCACCGTGGGCCCCGTGAAGGGCGGCTCTCCCGCGAGCATCTCGTAGGTCACGGCGCCGAGCGCGTAGATGTCGGCGCGGTGATCGATCTGCTTCTCGCCCATCGCCTGCTCGGGTGCCATGTACTGCGGCGTACCCAGCGACAGCCCGGTCTGGGTCAGGCGTCCGCCCCCGGCCGCCGACACGGCCAACGCGATCCCGAAGTCGGCCACGAGCGCTTGCCCTTCGTGCAGCAGGATGTTCTCGGGCTTGATGTCCCGGTGGATCACGCCCTGCCGGTGCGCGTAGTCGAGCGCACCCGCCACCTCGCGGGCGATTCGCACCGCGTCGGCGATGGGGAGCTGCCGCTCGCGCTCGAGCCGGGCCCGGAGCGACTCCCCTTCGACGAACGGCATCACGTAGTAGAGCAGGCCGTCCGCTTCGCCCGACTCCAGCAGCGGGAGCAGGTGAGGGTGCTGCAGCCGCGCGGTGGTGCGGATCTCGCTCAGGAACCGGTCTACGCCTAACGTGGCAGCGAGATCGGGATGGAGCACCTTGATCGCCACGTGCCGGTCGTGGCGGGCATCGTGGGCCAGGTACACGGTCGCCATGCCGCCCGCGCCGATCTCGCGGACGACGACGTAACGCCCGGTCAGGGCGGCACCGAGGCGTTCGGCGGCAGAACTCAGGGCGTTCCCGGGGGGCGCATCTCGAATAACACATGCACGGCGCACCGCCATTTGTCGAGCCCGCTTGTGCGCCCGGGTGCGAGCCTCGCGCCGGGATGCTACGTTTTCGCCCATGAAGCCGTCCTGGCTGCTCCCGACCGCGTGCCTTCTTGTCATGCCGACGCTCGCGACCACCGGCGACGCGCAGTCGGCGTCCGCCGCTCAGGGGACGTCCCGCCCGCGACACACCGCGGCCGACGTGCGCTTCATGCAGGGGATGATCGCGCACCACGCCCAGGCCGTGACCATGTCCGCGCTGGTCCCAGCGCGCACGAGCCGCCAGGACGTCCGCATGCTCGCCGAGCGCATCGATGTCTCGCAGCAGGACGAGATCGCGTGGATGCGCACGTGGCTTTCCGACCGCGGCGAGGCCGTGCCCGCGACCGGTGATCATGCGCACCATGGCTCGAGCGCGCCGCCAGCGCTCATGCCCGGGATGCTCACACCGCAGGAGCTGGCGCAACTGGAAGCCGCGAAGGGGGTCGAGTTCGACCGCCTCTTCCTGACGTACATGATCAGGCATCACGAAGGTGCGATCACGATGGTCGCACAGCTCTTCGGCTCGCCGGGCGCTGGCCAGGAGCCATGGCTCTTCGAGTTCGCGACTGACGTCGACGCGGACCAGCGAGCCGAGATCGACCGGATGCGCGCCATGCTTCGAGAGCTGCAGGGAGGATGAGCGGGACAGCAACCGAGAAGGGCGACAGCCTGTGAGCTTCCAGCCTTCACCCATCAGCTACGCGCAGGATGTCATCCCGAGGGAGCCTGAGCGACCGAGGGATCTACTTGCCGTAATCCGCGGCCGGCCCCGAGCACGCCGGGAGCAGATCCCCCTCGTCGCTTACGCTCGCTCGGGGCAGGCCCTCGTCGGCCACGCCTCCACGAGGTGACAGAACGCGGGACCACCACTCAGCAACCAGCTCCAGCAACCAGCAACCAGCAACCAGCGAATCCCCCATGCCCCCCATGACCCGGATCGCGACGAAGACGCTCTTCGCACTCGCTTGCGCCGCCCAGGCGTTAGGCGCCCAGCAGACCATCGCGACCACGCCCGCCGCCGATCCGCGGGTCGGACTCCGGCCGGGCGCCACGAACCCCGGCACCGCCATCCGGAATCTCGAGCTGATCGCGAACCGGCCCAAGCCCCCGGGCTTCTTCAACGCCGAAAACCCTCTCGAGGGCGGTTTCTCGAACTCCGATCTGGCCTTCAGGGGAAATCTCCTCTTCCAGGGCAACTACACGGGCTGGATGATCTGGGACATCTCGACGCCGGCCAATCCGGTGTTGCGCAGGACGGTCCTCTGCCCCGGCAACCAGGGCGATCCGTCCGTCTACGGGAACCTGCTCTTCATCTCGATCCAGGCCACGAGCGCGCGCCTCGACTGCGGGATGCAGGGCGTGCCCGACACGGTGAGCACCGAGCGATTCCGCGGCGTGCGCATCTACGACATCAGTGACATCGAGAACCCGAAGGCCGTGGCCGCCGTGCAGACGTGCCGTGGCTCGCACACGCACACGCTGGTCAAGGACCCCGACGACAACGACAACGTCTACGTCTACGTCTCCGGCACGAGCAGCGTGCGCCCGGGCGCCGAGCTGGCCGGCTGCTCCGGGCTTCCCCCGGATCAGGACCCCAACACCGCGCTCTTCCGCATCGAGGTGATCCAGGTGCCGCTCGCCGCGCCGCAGACCGCGCGCGTCGTGAGCACACCGCGCCTCTTCGCCGACTCCACGGGGAACATCGCCGGCCTGTGGAGAGGCGGCAGCCACGGCGAGGGAACGCAGACCACGAGCGCCACCAACCGCTGCCACGACATCACGGCGTACCCGGAGATCGGCCTTGCCGCGGGCGCCTGCTCGGGGAACGGCATCCTGCTCGACATCCGCGATCCGATCAACCCGAAGCGCATCGCCGAAGTGAGCGATCCCAACTTTGCCTACTGGCACTCGGCCACGTTCAACAACGACGGGACGAAGCTGCTCTTCACCGACGAGTGGGGCGGCGGCAGCCGGCCGCGCTGCCGTGCGACCGATCGCCCGCAGTGGGGCGCCGACGCGATCTACACCCTGCAGGACGGCAAGCTCACGCCGGCGAGCTTCTTCAAGCTCCCGGCCGCGCAGACGGACCAGGAGAACTGCGTCGCGCACAACGGGTCGCTCATCCCGGTGCCCGGGCGTGACATCTTCGTGCAGGGGTGGTACCAGGGCGGGATCTCGGTGATCGATTTCACCGACGCGGCCCACCCGGTCGAGATCGCGTTCTTCGACCGCGGGCCGATGGACTCCACGCGCCTCGTGAGCGCGGGGCAGTGGTCCACGTACTGGTACAACGGTCGCATCTACGGCTCGGAGATCGCGCGCGGTCTCGATGTGCTCGAGCTGAAGCCGAGCGAGCACCTCTCGCAGAACGAGATCGACGCGGCCAAGCTGGTGCGACTGGAGCAATTCAACGCGCAGCTGCAGCCGCGGATCACGTGGCCGGCCGCGTTCCCGGTGGCGCGCGCGTATCTCGATCAGCTCGTGCGGAACGATCGGCTGCGGCGGCCGTGGGCGGACCCGATCTACGGGACGCTGCAGCAGGCCGAGCGCGCGCCGGCGGCGCAGCGCGCCGCGCTGCTGTCGCGCCTCGCGGAGCAGTTGCGGCAGGACGCAGCGGGGAGCTCCGACGCGGTGCGGGTGCGGGCTCTGGCCGACGTCGTTAGGCAGCTCGCCATGTCGCGATGATCCGCCAGGGTCCATCGGGACGGCGACAGGGTCCATCGGGACGGCGACTCCGCCGCTGACGCCGCCAGCCGCGCCGGCGCGCGCGCCAGGGATGGGGCGCCTCGGAACGCGGATTGCGGCACCGGACGCTACGCGCCGCGACCGCCGAGCGACGCGCGCCGGCCGGCCTCGGCCGGGTGCCAGGCGGGGAATCCGATGAACCCACGAGCCGCCCTCGCCGTCTCGAAGGACACGCTCGAGCTCTGGACCTCCCGTCGCGCCTTCCAGCACGCCGGGGCCCTGGCGTTCTTCACGCTGTTCTCGATGGCGCCGCTCCTGATCATCCTCATCGCCGTCGCCGGAGCGGTGCTCGGCGAGCGGGCGGTGCGGGGTGAGATCACGGAGCAGATCAGCGAGTACATCGGACCGCAGGCGGCTGACGCCGTCAGCGACGCGATCGAGCAATCGAGCACCAGACGGTCGGGGCTGCTCCCCGCGATTCTCGGCATCGCCGCGCTCGTGCTCGGCGCGACGACCGTCTTCGGCCAGATGCAGGCGTCGCTCAATCAGTTCTGGGGGGTGCGCGCCAAGCCCTCCCAGAGCGGCCTGCGCGTCTTCCTCCGGACGCGTCTGGTCTCCCTCGGCCTGGTCATGATTCTCGGCTTCCTGCTGCTCGTGTCGTTCGCCCTCACGGTCGCGGTGGGCGCGGTGATCCGGTACGCGCAGGAGTGGGTCCCCATTCCGCCGGTGGCGGTCGCCGCGATCAACCTCGGTTTGTCGCTGTTCATCGCCACGCTGCTCTTCGCGGTGATCTACAAGGTGCTCCCCGACGTGCGCCTGGAGTGGCGGGACATGTGGCGCGGTGCCCTCGTAACCGGCGTGCTCTTCGTGACGGGCCAGTTCCTCATCTCGTGGTACCTCACGCGCGCGGCGCCCGCGTCGACGTACGGCGCCGCGGGCTCGCTCGTGCTGGTGCTGCTGTGGGTGTACTACTCCGCGCTGATCCTCTTTCTCGGCGCAGCCTTCACACGGGCGTACATCCGCCAGCGGGGCGATCACATCGACCCGAAGCCCACGGCGGTGAAGGTGCGGACGGAGGTGCTGGAGGAGGACGCGCAGGGCCATCAGACGCACGTCGCGGCGCAGGACTGAAGCGCCGCGCCGCCATTACGCGTTGCTACCGCCCGGGGCGGTAGGTCCGTTCGGCGTGCCGTTCCACGTCGGGCCGGTAGAAGTACACGGGACGGAGATTCCCCGTCGCGTACCGCTCGGCCTGATCGTTGAAGTGCTTCGAGCCCGGCACGCTGTTCAACCCGCCCGCGGTGACCGCGCGCGCCCGCACGCTGTCCCCGAACTCCACCACGGCCACGAAGCTGTTGCCGCTCGTCCCGTACCAGCGCTTCGTGCCCGGGTAGGCGCGCGCGCCGAAGGACGCGAGCGAGCCCCAGCGCCCCGAGGTGAAGCCGACCGGCGTGCTCGCGCCCGAATCGGCGAACGGCTGCGCGATGTCCGCGGTGAGGCGCTGGAAGCGGTTGATCTCGCCCCAGGGGGTCTTCCAGCTGCCGAAGTCGGCGGCAAGCTTGTCGGACGCGGCGGCGAGGGCTTCGAGGCGATCCGCGGCCGTCGCGCGCTTCACGGCGTACTCGTGCGTGCTCATGCGCGCGCGGGTCGCGGCGGCGGCGATCGTGCGCTGCAGGGTATCGGCCCAGAAGATCGCCAGCGAGGTCGGGACGGACTCGACCCCCCAGCGGTAATCCCAGCCGCGCAGGAGCTCGATCTGCTCCGCCACGCGCGCCTTGAGCGGGTTCGCGGCGGGGAAGCGGTCGTATGACGCAATGAGCGGAGGCACGAGCTCGGCGAAGGCCGGCTGGTAGGCGTCGTACGCCGCCGCGACCAGCGAGTCGATCGTGAAGCCCTTCCTGCCCTCGAGCACGCGGATCGCGTGAACGCCGCGCGCGTTCTCGCCGGCGCCGTCCATGTACGCCGGATACGCGTTCTGCTTCGGGCTGTGCGCCCCCGCCGCCGAGTAGGGCCAGTTGTTCGTGTTCTGCACCCAGCCGTTAGGCGGATTGAAGACGTTCGGGGACTCGTCGATCGAGTGGACGCCCTGCCAGTCCGTGGCCGGGTTGCTGCCGTCGACCGGGCGGCCCCAGTCGAACGTCGGGTCGCGCTTCGGCACGAAGTTGGAATGCCAGTAGGCGATGTTCCCCTCGGCGTCGGCGAAGAGCGTGTTGTTCGAGGAGTTCGTGTGCAGCTCCATCGTCTCGCGGTAGGTCGCGAGATTCGTGGCCTTCGTACGCGCGTACGACTGCGTGAGCGCGTCCACGGGGTCGTTCATCAGGCCCACGCTGATCCACTTGCCGTCGATCGCGCGGACGATCGGCCCGCGGTGCGTGCGATAGACCGTGAACTCGCGCCGGGCCATGCCGGTGTCGGTCCTGAAGGGGACGGTGATCGTCCAGGACGTGAGCGGGCGCTCCTCGCGCCCATAGCGGTAGTACGGGCCGTCGGGCTTCCGCACGATCGTCTCGGCCCATTCGTCGATGTTGTCCGCACCGCTCGACGTGTGCATCCAGCCGGCCTTCTCGTTGAAGCCCTGATAGATGAAGAACTGCCCCCAGGTGAGCGCGCCGTAGGCGTTGAGCCCCTCCTCGCTCACCATCTGTGCCTCGTGCCGGAAGAAGAACGAGGTGTGCGGATTGATGAGCAGCATCGCGTGGCCCGAGGCCGTGTTCGCGGGGGCGATGGCGATGCCATTGGAGCCCGTCGGCTCGCGGAAGGGATCCTCCGCCGCGGCCGTCACGATCTGGCTCGACGAATCGCTTCCGTAGAAGCGTCGGAGATTCGGCAGACTGATGGACTCGATGTCCCCGCCGATGCTCCCCTCGCTGAAGGTGAGCGCCATCCACGGCTCGAAGCGCGTGATCACGCGCGGCGTCACGTCCGGATGCGTGTACAGGTAGTAGTTGAGTCCATCGGCCCAGGCGTTCATGAGGACCTTGAGCCAGTCGGGACTCGTCTCGTATTGCGCCTTCATCGAGTCGGGGTCGATGAAGAGCTTCATGCGCAGGTCGCGCCAGATCGCGCTCTCCCCTTCAGCCTCCGCGAGGCGACCCATCGCGTTGAGGTAGTTCGTCTCGATGCGATTGAAGTCGTCCTCGGCCTGGGCGTAGATCACGCCGAAGACGGCATCGGCGTCGGTCCTGCCGTACACGTGGGGGATGCCCCAGTCGTCGCGGATGATCGTGACGTTCGCAGCCTGCTGTTCCCAGCGGGCGACGTCGGGGTTGGCATCCCGCGGAGCACACGCGGCGACGGTGGCGCCGGCGGCCACGAGAACGAGGAAGCGCTTCTTCATGGACTGACCTGCCGTGGGGGAAGGGGCGATGGCTCGGTGATGGGCCGACGCGGCAATTCTACGGCCGCGAGGGGACACGAGCCAGCAGGAAAACCGACGCACAGGTCATCCGGATCGCTGGATCGCTTCCGCGCACGCGAGCCATTGCTCCCAGCCCGTCTCGCGGTCCTCGAAGCTCCACCACGCGGCGACGACCGCGAGGACCCAGCCCCAGGCGCGCATGCGCGTGGGATCAAGCCCGGCGGTCTCGGTGAGTCCGAGGATGCGCGCCTGCATCAGGCGCGCGGGGCTCGGGTGGGCAAGCACCAGGCCACGCGGATTCCGGAGGAAGGCCGCCGCCTCGGCCTCGGGCGGTCCCCTGACTCCCTTGGGGTCGATCGCGAGCCA
The DNA here is from genome assembly GCA_035454665.1 of Gemmatimonadaceae bacterium. Lineage (GTDB taxonomy): Bacteria > Gemmatimonadota > Gemmatimonadetes > Gemmatimonadales > Gemmatimonadaceae > DATIGO01. The sequence continues at coordinate 24,029 of DATIGO010000438.1, forward strand.
GGGCTCGCGCGCCGCGCGCAGGACGTTCCCGTGGTGCAGGTCTCCGTGGAGCACGAACCGGGGCGCGCAATCCGCCACGAGCTCGCGGCCGGCGTGAAGTGCGTCCCTCCCCGCGCGCCGAAGCCGTGGAGGGGCCGCGTCGAGGCGGGTCTGTTCGAGTTCCTCCACCCACTCCGAAACGTCGGGCAGGGTGCGCTCCTCTCCGGGTGCGCGCCCCAACTCGCGCATCACTCTGCCGGCGGCCGCGGTCGCCCCGCGGTCGTGCTCGACACCTAACGAGACCAGCGACGTGCCGGGCTCGGCCCGCTCCAGGAGGAGCGCCCCGCTCGTCAGGTCCGCGGCCACGAGGCGCACGGCCCCCACTCCATCCCAGTGCGCAAGCGCACGCGCCTCGCGCTCCAGCCCCGGGACCGGCGGCGACAGCTTCAGGACCACGGGCGTGCCGTCCGCGCGCGTCGCCCGGGTGACCTCCGTCGTGCCCGACGCCGGATACGGAGCGCCGAGCGTCAGCCCCCAGCCCTCCGCGCACGTCCGGCGCAGCGCCGGGAGCCCGCGGGCCCAGGTCCCGTCGCCCGTCGCCAGAGGCGGCTGTCGACGCTTCAGGACTGCCCTCCAAACCGGCATGGGTGAAACCAGACCAGGATCAGAAGCGTTTCTACGGCCATGGGTGTCGAACGGATGGTTGACCGTCCGGCCCCGCTGGATGATGAGGTCGCTGCCCCAACCCAGCCAGTTCGCGCGTCGCGCCCAGACCCCTCGTCGCCCACGCCCTCTGGATGGCAACGCCCTTTCAGCACCCGCAACCAGCTCCAGCAATCAGCAACCTGCAACCAGCCTCGCCTCATGGTGAACCCCCGCCTCGCCCTCCGCACCCTCTTCAAGACCCCCTTCGTCACCGCGATCACGGTCGTCTCTCTCGCGCTGGGCATCGGGGCGAATGCCGCGATCTACTCGCTCTTCGACCAGCTCCTGCTGCGCCCGCTTCCGGTGCGCGACCCCGGCCGGCTCGTGAACCTCGCGAACCCGGGGCCCAAGCAGGGATCCACCTCCTGCAACCAGGCCGGGGACTGCACGGAGGTCTTCAGCTACCCGATGTTTCGCGACCTGCAGGAGGCGCAGACCGGCTTCAGCGACCTCGTGGCGCACCGGGCCTTCGGCGCCAACCTGGCCTACCGGGGGCAGACGCTCAACGGCGAGGGGATGCTCGTCTCGGGGAACTACTTCCAGACCCTGGGACTGCAGCCCGCGTTAGGCCGGCTGCTCACCCCCGAGGACGACCGGGTGATCGGGGCACACTTCGTGGCCGTGCTGAGCCACGCGTACTGGGAGACGCGTCACGGCTCGAGTCCCGACGTCCTGAACCAGACCATCGTCGTGAACGGCCAGTCCCTCACGATCGTGGGGGTCGCCCCGCGCGGCTTCGTGAGCACCACGCTCGGCGCGCAGCCGCACGTCTTCGTGCCGATCACCATGCGCACCCAGATGGAACCCTGGTTCAACGCGGCGCAGCTCCAGAACCGGCGTGCCTACTGGGTCTACCTCTTCGCGCGCCTCAGGCCCGGCGTCACGCTGGAGCAGGCGCAGTCGGCGATCAACGGCGTGTACAAGCCGATCATCAACGACGTCGAGGCGCCGCTCCAGGAGGGGATGAGCGAGGCCACGATGCAGCGCTTCCGGGCCAGGGAGATCGTCCTCGCCGAGGGACGGCGCGGCCAGAGCCAGGTGCACGCCGAGGCCAGCACGCCGCTCCTGCTGCTGTTCTCGATCACGGGAATCGTGCTCGTGATCGCGTGCGCGAACATCGCGAACCTGCTGCTCGCACGCGGGGCGGGACGCGCCATGGAGATGGCCGTGCGCCTGTCGCTGGGCGCGGGGCGGCGGCAGCTCCTCGCGCAGCTCCTCACCGAGTCCGTTCTCCTGGCGATCCTCGGCGGTGTGGTGAGCCTCGCCGTCGCCCAGTGGACGCTCACCGGCATCGGCTCCCTCCTGCCGACCGACGCCACGGCCACGATCCGGTTCCAGCTCGATCCCAAGGTCGTGGCCTTCGCCGCGGCACTCGCCATCGGGACCGGGCTCCTGTTCGGGCTCTTCCCGGCGCTGCACAGCACGCGTCCCGACCTCGTGACGACGCTGCGGGCGAACACCGGGCAGCCCTCGGGCGCGCGCACGGCCGCGCGCTTCCGCACCACGCTCGTCACCGCGCAGATCGCGCTCTCGATGACACTGCTCACGCTGGCGGGTCTCTTCGTGAAAAGCCTCATGAACGTGAGCCGGGTGGACCTGGGAATGCGCCCCGAGAACGTGCTCACGTTCGGCCTCTCGCCGCTGCTCAACGGCTACGAGAGCGAGCGCAGCCGGGTGCTGTTCGGGAGAGTGGAGGAGGAGCTCTCGGCGATTCCCGGGGTGAGCGGCGTGACCGCGGCGCTCGTGCCGCTCCTCTCCGGCAGCAACTGGGGGACCAGCGTACGCGTGGAAGGATTCGCGCACGGGCCCGACGTGGACAACAACTCGCGCTACAACGAGGTCGGGGCAGGCTACTTCCGCACGCTCGGCGTCCCCCTCCGCGCGGGGCGTGAGTTCACGCTGCGCGACGACCTGGCCGCGCCGCAGGTGGCCGTCGTCAACGAGGCGTTCGTGCGGAAGTTCGGCCTCGGCACGGAAGCCGTCGGGAAACGCATGTCGTCAGGGGGCGAGGACCTCGACATCGAGATCATCGGCGTGGTGCAGAACGCGAAGTACAGCGAGGTGAAGGACGAGATCCCACCGCTCTTCTTCCGCCCCTGGCGCCAGGACTCGACCATCGGCTTCATCCAGTTCTACGTGCGCACGACGACGGACCCGGCCACGCTCACGCGGACCATCCCGGCCGTGATCTCGCGACTCGATCCCAACCTCCCCGTCGAGGAACTCAAGCTCCTGACCACGCAGGTCCGCGAGAACGTGTTCCTGGACCGGATGATCAGCATCCTCTCGGCTTCGTTCGCCGTGCTCGCCACGCTACTGGCCGCCGTGGGGCTCTACGGCGTGCTGGCCTTCACCGTGGCGCAGCGCACGCGCGAGATTGGCGTGCGCATGGCGTTGGGCGCGGATGCGCGGCGCGTGCGTCGCATGGTCCTGCGCCAGGTCGCGATCATGACGGCAGTCGGCGGCGCCATCGGCGTGGGTGCGGCGATCGGGCTGGGGCGGCTGGCCGGCTCGCTCCTCTTCGGCCTGCAGGGACACGACCCGCTGGTCCTCACGCTGGCGGCCGTCCTGCTCGCGCTCGTGGCGTTCGCCGCGGGCGGCATCCCCGCCACGCGCGCGGCGCGGGTGCATCCGATGCAGGCGCTGCGGTACGAATAGCGCTCAGCCGCGGGCGTCGGCATCGGGCGGCTCCACGGGCGTCTCGAGCAGCTCGCGCGCCAGTTCCGCGTCTTCGGCCCGCACCACGAGACGCACCGGAAAGAGTAACGACAGGTTGGGCAGGGCACCGCCGGCAGTGTCCGTGAGCACGCGCGCGGGAATGCCGTTGGCCTCCAGCGCGGCCGCGGCCACCCGAGCCGTCAGCTCGTCGTTGTACTTGCCGACGACCACCAGATCCCGGTCCATCGTCTCTCCTGTGATCGCGTGGACGGCGCGCCCTCGGCGTACGCCGGCCGGTCCAGCGGGGGTGACCCCGAAGCGTGGCCCCGGGAGCACGGACCTGGCAATACCCACTTGCTCCGGCCGGCCTCGCCCGCGACTCTCAGGTGGCCATACCCGCCCTCCTCGTGAACCCATCCGTTCCTGAGCTCCTGCAGGACGCCACCCAACGCGGCATCATCAGCGCGGAGCAGGCGGAGTCCATCCTGCGGCTGGCCGGCGAGGCACCGATGTTCACGCCGGCGCGCGAGGCCCCACGCGGCTTCAACTGGGTGACTGCGGCGTATGCGCTGGGCGCGCTCCTCGTGATCTTCGCAGCCGCCTGGTTCCTGGTGGAGCGGTGGCGCGCGCTCGGACCGGCAGGGGTGCTCGCCGTCTCGGGCATCTACGCTGTGGCCCTGGCCGCGGTGGCACGCGGGCTCGCACGGAGCGGCTTTCGCGAGGCCGCCGGTATCACCGCGATGCTGGCAGTGGCGCTCGTTCCGGTTGCCGTCTGGGCGCTGCAGAGCCTCAGCGGATGGTGGCCGGAACAGCCCTGGGGCGAGCCCGTCTATCCGATCTACCCGCCGGCCGAGGCGCAGCGGGCGCTCGTCGCGTCGCTGGCGACCATCCTCGCCGGCCTTCTCGTGCTGCGGCGCGCCTCCTGGGTTGCGATGTCGCTCCCGCTGTCGGGTGCGCTCCTCGCGGTGGGGCTCTCGCTTCCTCGTGCCCTCACCGAGGAGCTGGCGCCCCTGCTCGAGCGGTGGACGCTGCTCACTACGGCGCTGGCGTTGTGCGCGACGGCCGACATGATCGATCGCGCGCAGGGGTGGCCCCAGCAGCGGCAGGGGGGCGGCCGCGGCGACTTCGCTTTCACGTTCTGGTTGCTCGGGCTCGTGGCCGGCGCCGCGGCGATGCTCGCCTTCTGGCCCACGATGGGGGGGCTGCGGCACGCGCTTCCACTGCTTTCCCTGCTGCTCGTCTTCGCGGCGCTCTTCCTGCGCCGTCGGACGCACCTGGTCTTCGGCATCGTCGTCGCGTTCCTGTATCTCCTGTACCTCGCGGGCGAGGTGTTCGAGGAGGCGGCGGTCTTCCCGATCGTCCTGGCGGTCCTCGGCGGCGGGGTGATTCTCACGACGGTCTGGCTGCAGCGGCGCTTTCCGGCGCTGGTGGCCCGGGTGAACGCCCTCCGGGCGATCGACCGGCCCGGGCTCCCCGGCGCGCGCTGGATCCCGTGGGCCTTCGTGGGGTTGTCGTTAGGTATCACGCTCCTCGCGCTCCCGGAGGCGCGGGAGGAACGGGTGCAGCGGGCCTTCGAGCAGCGGCTGTACCTGCTGCGCCTGCACAGCCGCTCCCTCTCGGCTCCGCCGGTGCGTCCCATCCCGGGAGCGCCGCCGCGGACCCCGGTTCCGCGTCCAGCGGCCGACTCGCGGCCGGCTCGTCCGCCGCGCTGACCGGCGCCGTCCCTTCGGCCCAGCGGGTCGCCCGCGAAACCTCCGCCGCGCCGGGACGTAGAGTCCCCGTCGCCTCGAACGAAGGGGAAGGCCGTTCATGCTCGTCGCGTTCACGATCGCACTCGCGCTCCAGGCCAGCGTCCGCGTGGGCGGGGACCCTCAGGGCGACAGCGCCAGGCAGGCCCGGCGCGATTCCATCCGGGTGGTGGTCGAGCAGCGCCGGCGCGACCGCGAGCGGCGGCCTCCGCGGCGCATTCCGGTCACGGCCGAGCTGGAACGCACCGCCTTCCTCGATCCCGGCGCGCGGGCGCTGTTGCTCAGGGCGCGTGACGCCCGGATGCGGCAGGATTCCACGCTCGCCTCCTACGACGCGAGCGCCTATCAGCGGGTCTCCGTTGGCATCGGCTTCCGCGCGATCGGGCGCGACCGGCTCCTGTTTCGTACCGAGAACGCGTCGCGGGTGAGGTGGTCGCGCGAGGGCGGCGCCGTGGTGGACCTCAAGGGGCGCCGGACGGTCTTCCCGGCCTTCGCGGAAGCGGAAGCCGAGGCCGACATGCACGAGATCCAGGCGCTGCCGTACTACCCGGGGCGTGAAGCGCTCTGGATCGGCTCGCAGGAGGCCCGTGCCGAGGTGGACGACCGCGAGCTCGTCCATCCGATCGCGTTAGGCTCCGAGGCGTACTACCGCTTCGCGTCGGGAGACTCGCTCGATTTCACGCTCCCCGATGGGGCAAAGATCAATCTGCGCGAGCTGCGCGTGGAACCGCGCCGGCCCGAGTGGCGCCTCTCGGTGGGGTCCTTCTGGTTCGATCAGTCCACGGGGCAGCTCGTGCGCGCGGTGTACCGGCTGGCGGTGCCGATCGACGTCTGGGCCATCGCGAAGGAGGAGTCGGAGCGCGCGCGGAGCGACACCAGCTATCGCAGCGGCGGCATGGCGGGGGAGTTCCGCGAGCTCGAGGAGGAGGACGACGTTCCGGGGTGGGTCCGGGCGATGATGTCGCCGCTCCAGGCCAACCTCGAGGCGGTGACGATCGAGTACGGACTTTATGGCGGTCGCTTCTGGCTGCCACGGGCCCAGTATGCGGAGGGGTGGGCACGCGCGGCCTTCATGCGCGTCCCGTTCAAGATCGAGGAGTCGTTCAAGTACGCGAGCGTGAACGGCGGCGAGGAGATGCCGACGGTCCCCGAACGCCCGCGGTCGCTCCTCGATTCGCTCTTCGCCAGCGACAGCACGCCCTGGAGCGCGCTCCCCCGCGAGGAGCGCCGCCGTCGCACACAGCTCCTGGTCCAGGCCGCAGAGGACCGCCGGAAGTCACGCGAGGCCCGGCGCGCGGAAGAGTGCGAACGCACGGGCACGTATACTTCCGACTACGAGGAACGCTTCGATGGGCGGCTGCGGGTGGCGCTCCGCACGCCGTGCGACACCACGGTCCTCTCGCGGTCGCCC
>DATIGO010000439.1:0-17971 GCA_035454665.1 Gemmatimonadaceae bacterium
CCTCGCCGTTCAGCTCCTGCGCTTTCCGCACGTCGAGCAGCCGGACCCCGTGATTCGCCTTCGGCTGCGGCGATACATCGCCGCGGCGCTCGCGGTGGTGCTCGCGCCGAGCGCCGTCATTCTATATGACGTGGTAACGGAGGTGCGCGTCCGCCGCCGCGCGGAGCGATTCGTGCAGCGCGCCGCCGACGGCGAGCGGCGTGTGGTTTTCCGCTGGGACCTGGCCCGCGACTCCGGCGTGTACATCCCGGGGCGTCCACGGCGAACGCTGACCTTGTACCTCGCCGGTGAGACGATGAGCGCTGCGGAGCGCGACTCCCTGGCGGGCGCGATGGCCGAGGCGGGCCTCGCGCGCGTGGACCTCCGCGTCATCCAGGCCGACCCGTCCGAGGAGCACGAGCGCCTGACCGCCGACGTGACCCTCCGCGTGCTCGAGGCGGTACGGGCGAGTGCCGAGGCGGCTGCGGAGCGGGCCACGCCGCCCGATCTGGCGTCGATACCTGTACCGCCGCTTTTCGCGGACCGCGCGGCGGCGAGCTCGATCCTCGGGGAGATTCGCGCCTTCGAGCCACGCCTCGCCTCGCTCGCCCTTGGCGCCATCGCCGATCCGCCCGGGACAGGCGATTCGGTCGGCCGGACGACTGCCGACAGTACGGTGGCCGGCGGTGGCGTCAACGGCATCGGGCTCGTGGCCGTGGCCTCGCTTGCGCCACGCGCGCGACTCACGGCCGCTGAGATAACCCGGATCGAGGATTTCCTGCGCCGCCGCACGAACGCCGCGCAGCTCCGCGTGCTCTGGGCGCGCTGACCCGGTCTCGGTACGCTCCAGCTCGTCAGCGCCGGAAGCGCGTCTCCCCCTTTGGTATTCACCCCAAGGGGAAAGAAACGGATGACCCCGCGGCACAATTTCCCGATTTCCTCGGGAACCGCATGTTGTGCAGCGCGTTCGGCCCCGAGCGCTTCCGTTGCCGAGCACCGGTCGCGCCACGGGCGCACCCGATCGCACCAGTCGCACTCCAATCCCGCTGTCGCATGCCCGGCGTCGTCTTCCGCCGGGAGGAGAATTACCGTGGTCTCTCTGCAATCGCTGCGCGACCTCTTCGTCGAGGAGCTGAAGGACATCTACAACGCGGAACAGCAACTCCTCAAGGCGCTGCCGAAGATGCGCAAGGGCGTCACGAACCCGCGTCTCGCAAATGCGTTCGAGCAGCACCTCGAGCAGACGAGGAATCACGCGGAGCGGCTCGAGCGCATCCTCGAGGATCTGCAGGAGAGCCCGCGCGGCAGGAAGTGCAAGGGAATGGAAGGACTGGTCGAGGAAGGAAAGGAGATGCTCGACTTGCGCGGGGGTGATGCCGCGCGTGACGCCGCCATCATCGGGGCGGCGCAGCGCGTCGAGCATTACGAGATCGCCGCCTACGGCACCGCGTGCGCGCATGCGCGGGCCACGGGGAATACGATGGCGGAGCAGTTGCTCCAGCAGACCCTCGAGGAGGAGAAGGAGACCGATCGCCTGCTCACCGAGATCGCCGAAGGCGGGATCAACGACTGGGCCAGCGAGGAGGAGTTCTCCGGCGCTGGACAGATAGGCAACGGGGGCGGCTTCGGGAACGGGCGTTCCATGGGCGGCAGTCGCCGGACCAATGGACGCACGAACGGTCGCACGACCGCGCGCAGCACGTCCCGTTCGGCCGCGCGTCGCGCGTCAGGCGGCGGTGGCGGCGCCAAGCGTCGAAAGACCGGCCGTTCGTCGACGGCGCGGTCATCGACGCGGTCCACACGCCGCACCGGCAACAGGAGTCGGTAATCCTCGGCAGACCTCATCCGGGAGCGCACATGTTTCGCAAGCAGCGGCCGCGCGCGGCCATCGTGGACCTGGACGGCACGCTGGTGAACAGCGTCGATGCCCACGCCCGTGCGTGGGTGGCCGCTTTCCGCGAGGCCGGCTTCGACGTCTCGATCGATCAGGTGCGCTCCCTCCTTGGCATGCCTGCGGATCAGATGCTCGCGCATCTCCTGGGGCTCCCCCGGAACAGCGAGGACGCGAAGGCGATACTCCGCAGTCGCGCCGAGATCTTCCGCACGCGCTTCCTCGGAAAGATTACGCCGTTCGTCGGCGCCCGCGCGCTGCTCGAGCGGATCAGGCGGCAGGACATGCGCGTCACGATCGCCGCGTCCAACAGCGAGACGGAGGCGTCGGGCCTCCTGGTCGTGGCCGGCGTAGCCGACCTGGTCGACGAAGTCGTCACCGCGGACGATGCCCGGCGCTTCACGCCCGAGGCCGACCTGATCCAGGTGGCGAGTCGCTATGCGGGCTCGCCTCGCGACGCGACGGTTGTGCTGGGCGATACGCCCTTCGATGTGGAGTCGGGACGCCGCGCCGGTGCGTCGGTCATCGCCTTCCGCTGCGGCGGTTGGGGTGACGCGGCGCTCGTCGGCGCATCGGCCATCTACGACGATCCGCGCGACCTGCTGAATCACTTCGGCTCGTCGCCCTTCTGCCCCGCCCCGTCGGTCGAGTACGCCGCGCGGCCGATCAGCGTGCTGCAGCCGGCGCGCGCCATGTAGTCCGGACTGTCGCGTCAGACGGCTCAGACGGCCTTGTCAGCGAGTAGCGGCAGCTCCTCCAGATCCTCGGCCGACTGCACCGCGCGGATGCGCGGGTGGTCGGCCGGCAGGTCCGCCCGCAGCACCACCGCAAGGCGGTCCGGCCGATCCACGAACTGCAGCAGTCGCTCCGCCGACGGGAGCGACGCGCCGTCGGTGACCCAGACCCGCTCCTGCCGGTGCGGCGCTCCCCGAGTCTGATCCACGAAGTATCCGCGGCGCTGGAGCGTGCGCGTCACCTGCGTGCGCGTCCGCGTATCCTCGATCGTGACCCGTGCGATACGCACTTCGGCCGCGCGGCGGCGGGGATGTTGACGCGCCTCGCCGATGGGCAACGTGACGGTGAAGGTCGTGCCGTCGGGCCCCGAATCGGCCGAGATCTCCCCGCCGGACTGTTCCACGAGTGTCCGCACGAGCGCCAGCCCGAGTCCGGTGGCGGGGCGCTCGCGCGGCGCGAAATGCGACTCGAAGATCCGGCGCAGCGACTCCCGGGTCATCGCCGGCCCGTTGTCCGAGATGGTCAGCCGGAGGCGCTCGGCTCCGCGCACGCGCTCGGCGCGAATGCGGACGCGGGCCCCGGGGACGTCGCTCAGCGCCTGCCCGGCGTTCTGCACGAGGTTGAAGACGATCTGCGTGAGCGCCACGGCCGGGATCCGCGCGGGAGGGAGTCGCTGGGGGATGTCGACGACCAGGTCGATGGAGTGGTGCAGCGCATGGCGCATCAGCGACTGCACGTCGGTGAACCAGGAGCGCAGGCGCGTCATGGAGTGCTCCGCGCTTTCGGCGCGCGCGTCGCCGGCGAGCATGCGCAGCGAGTTGGCGAGGCGCTGGAGGTAGTCCATGACGTCGCCGATGGCGCGCAGGTCGGACTCGGCGTGCGCGGGCAGTTCCATCGTCTGCAGCGACTCGAGACGCAGCCTGAGGGCCTGCAGCACGTTCCCCATGTCGTGGCCCAGCCCCGACGAGAGGGTGCCGATCGTGGTCATGCTCTGCCGCAGGCTCTCCTCGCGGCCGCGGCGCTGCGCCAGCTCATCGCGCAGCGTCTCCCAGAGCTTGGCATTCCGGACGGCGGCGGCGGCGAAGTCCGCCAGGCGCCGCGCGGACCGGAGGTCTCCTGGAGTGTAGGGCGGGCGGTCGGGGCTCAGGACGAGCAGCAGGATGGCACCCAGCCGCGTGCCGTCGAAGTCAAGCGGGAGGAAGAGAGCGGAACGCGCGCCCAGTCGCCTGGCACGGTCGCGCTCGGCAACGGGGAATTCCCGGCGCAGCCAGTCGGCGTCGACGGGCTCCACGATCAGCGGAGTGCCCATGGCTTCGTGGCGCTGGAGCGCGAGCTGGCGCAGCATCCATCCCCCCCACGACCGGGCGAAGTCCTCACGCAGTGCCCGCAGATCCGGATCGGCATGCTGCGGCCGGACCATGCGCCACGTCTGCCGCTGCTCGTCGCGTGTGACGATGCTGCACCAATCCGCGAACTGCGGCACGAGGAGGTCGCTCAGGCGCTTGAGGGCAGAGGTGACGTCGAGCGAGCTGGTGAGCAGCGAGGCTGCCTTGTGCAGCAGCGCGTCGACCTGCCGGCTGCGCAGCGGCTGGAAGACGGGTGTGGATACACGAACCGGATGGATGGGCGGCATCGCGCGGATCACCCGATGGCGGCGAGTACTGGAGAGAGGGCGGAGAGCGGGAAATCGGTGACCCGGATCATCTTTCTTTTCGTGATTTCTCGTGCAGTATTGTGGGTGTATGCACCACGTGGCGGCCGCCGGCAGTCGTGGAACCGGTGGGACGGGGGAGCGACCGCCAGTCCACATCGGGCACCGCACCGTGCCGCGGGTGCGGATGGTCGTGGAAACGTGCGCGACGCCGCGGTCGCGTGCAATGGTGCGGCACGTGATCGATCGGGACCGGCGCACAATGGCGCCCCCGGCCGTCGCAGGTGCTGGTGACGTCTGGGACAAACGGGACGGCAGGTACCTCACGACACCGGGATAACGAGACCATGAGACAGCCACAGACTTCCATCGCCCGCAGTTCCCAGTCGGCCGCGCGGCCGCCGCGCGGCCGCGGGGGATCCGCGTCGTTAGGCACGCGCCTTCCGGCGACTGCTCCCCGACTCGAACGAGGACACGGTGGCCGCGAGGGTGGCGTGGCGAGTGACTCCGGAGCATCTCCCACGTCGCGTGAGAGCACCATGGAGCAGACCATCATGCCCATCCGAGTGATGATCGTCGACGACCACGAGCTCGTGCGCGAGGGACTCGCGGAGCTCCTGGGCCGTCAGCCCGGCGTCGAGGTCGTCGGCACCGCCCCCGGGGGCGAGCAGGCCCTCGCCATGTTCTCGGACCTGAATCCGGACGTGACGCTCGTCGACCTGCGCATGACCCCCATGGACGGCATCGAGACCATCGGGGCCCTGCGCGCGATGAATCCCGAGGCGCGCGTCATCCTGCTCACCACCTACGAGACCGACGAGGACATCTACCAGGGGCTCCGCGCCGGCGCCGCCAGCTACCTCCTCAAAGGCGTCGGACTGCACGACCTCGTGGAGACGATTCGTGCGGTGCACGCCGGCGAGCGGCGCATCCCCGCTCCGATCGCCGCCAAGCTGGCCGAGCACATGTCCACGCCGGAGCTCACCGCGCGGCAGCTCGACACCCTGCGCCTCCTGGTCGCCGGCATGTCGAATCGCGAGATCGGACAGATGCTCAACGTGACCGAGGGAACGGTCAAGGCGCATGTGAAGGCGATCCTCGCGAAGTTCGGCGCGCGCGATCGCGCGCACGCCGCCGCCATCGCGCTCAAGCGCGGCCTCGTGCGCTCGAACTGACGCCCGCGGCCGGAACTCGAACCGCCGCGCCCGCTCGAGCGGGCGCGGCGGTTCTGCTTTCGCCGACGCACCGGATGCGGCGCAGACCCTCGGCCACATTCTACCTGAGGCGAAGGTGAAATCGTTCCCATCGCTGAATGTCGCGAGTGGCCGAAACGCCGCATGTTATCGTCCGGCCATACGGGCCGGTCGTGTTCGTTCCATCGCCCGCGTGGATTCCGCACCAGCGGGCAGGACCGAGGATGCGCCGGGCCGCGTGGCGGTGTCGTCAGTGGGGTCCGCGCTGACGTCACGACCCAAACCACTGCAGCCGCAGGAGACTGGCTCATGAGCGCAAGACTGGAGATCGACGCCGCCCAGGCGATCCGGGTTGCCGACCCGGTCCCGGATACCATGGAGGAGATCACGCGTCGCGCGATCGCCCCCGTGTCCGGCGGACAGTCGCCGCACGCGGTCCGGACGCCGTTTCGGACTCGGCTGCCCCTCGAGGCCCGGCGCCTCCTGCGAGCCCGGCGGCGGCGCGCTGCGATCTTCGCGCTCGAGGGATCCCTCGTCGACAGCCAGGAAGCACGCGTCCTGGCCTGGCTCGTCGCGATGCACGACTGCGGCTACGACGTCTCGCTCGAGCTCCTCCGGCCCCTCATGGGCATGGGCCCCGGCGAGCTGATTCCGACGGCCACCGGCCTCTCGGCGAATTCCGAGGAAGCCCGGCGCATCCTCGTGCGCCAGGCGCAGGTCTTCCAGACCTGGTATCTCCCGCGCCTCCTCCCGTTCGTGGGTACGCGTCGCCTGCTGCACCGGATGAAGCGTGACGGCATGCGCACACTCGCCGTGGTATCGACGAGCGGACAGGAAGCAGCGGAGCTGCTCCGCGCCTCCAGCGCCGGTGACCTTCTGGACGACGTGATCACCGCGGGTGACGATGCCCCCAACGCGACCTTCGCCCACGCGCTCGAAACCGCCGTCGCCCGCTCGGGGTGCGGCCGTGAGGGCGCCGTGCTGATCGGCAACTCCCCCTTCGACGTGGCCGTGGGTCGTCGCGTTGGTATCGGCGTCGTCGCGCTGCGCTCGGGCGGCTGGTCGACCGAGGCGCTCCAGGGGGCGGTCGCCATCTATGAAGACGTGCAGGATCTGCTCGCGCGGTATGGCTCGTCGCCCTTCGGATCCGCCGACACCCGGCACCACGATCGCGAGCTGGACCTCGTGCACTGAGCCCCAACTTCCCCCGGGGCGTGCGCCCACGGTGAACGCGGTTCAGCCCCGCACAGGACGTTCGGATGACTATCCGGGCGTCCTGTGCGCTTTCTGTGTCACACGGAATTCGGGGGCTTCCGGGCGGCGGAGGGACGCAGAAACGATCACGGTGCCGGATCGTGTGGCAGCAATGTTTGGCATTGCGGCTCGCTCGACCCGACACCGTGAAGTCTTCTTCGCTCCGTTGTCTTCGCTCGGACCAGACTGGCTAGACTACCGGTCGGCGCCCCCGGATGACGCGCAGGAAGATGACGATGAGGGCGATAACCAGCAGGACGTGGATGAAACCACCCATCGTGTACGAGGACACGAGGCCCAACAGCCACAGCACCAGCAGGATGATCGCAAGAGTCTCAAGCATAGACCTGGCTCCTTTGGAGAGCGTGGCACGGGCGGATCGGTGTGTGGGATACCCGGTGCTTGGGTGGTGCGCGACCTCACCGCCCGTGCCATCTATGTAAAGAGCTGCCTTCCGCGATCTCGTTCCATCGACAGACCCCGATGTCCGGTACGGCCGGTAATCGGATCGCGCCAGCTCCGCACTGCACAACCTAGGAATGCGTTCCGGTGAAAACCATTTGTCATCAGAGCGCTCTTCGCATGCTACCCGGAAGGAGTATCGGACCGCCTCTCCAGAGGTAGAGACCGCTATCCGGGACAGGGGCGCCGGCGCTGCTACGGGCGGCGGGATCGCGCGGGCCTTTCGCTGCGACAATTGCCGCATAGCCCTGTGAGTGGCCAGCCGAACGGCGGATCGGACGCCCTGCGTCACCCTGCGTGCGCGCCATCCCGGAGCGCTAAACCCTCTGTCGCTCGGCGGCATCCATTACGAGGTGCGGACGTCTGGCGATGATGCGTCCGCGGGGATCGGCCCCCTGGCTTCTTTCCAAACCCCTCTGCCGCGCGCGCCATGTTTTGCTGGATCCGCTTCGTCGTGCTGTCCCTGGGGCTCGCCGCGGTCCCGTCGGTCGCGCTGACACAGGGGCGCGGACCAGCGAACGGCGCCGCCGGCTCCGACGGACACGCCGTCCCGGTCCCGTCGGCGACGGCGGCTCGACGCAGCGCACCCATATCGCTCGACGGGCGGCTCGACGACGCCGCGTGGAGCGCGGCCACGCCCGTCCGCGAGTTCACGCAGGTGGATCCCGACGAGGGACAACCTGCGTCGCAGCGAACCGAAATGCGCTTTCTCTTCGACGACGGGGCCCTGTACGTGGGGGCGCGGATGTTCGACACGGAGGGAAGGGCCGGCGTGAGCACGAGCCTCGTGCGACGCGATGCGCCGTTCAACTCGGACTTCATCGAGATCGTCATTGACGGCTTTCACGACCATCTGGGGCGCGCCTTCTTTCAGGTGAACCCCTCCGGCTCGAAGTTCGACATGCTCGGCATCGGCACGTCGTGCTGCGACGAGGGATGGGATCCCATCTGGGAGGCGGCGACCGGGATCGACGACGCGGGGTGGACCGCCGAAGTGCGGATTCCGCTCAACCAGCTCCGCTTCTCGCAGGACTCGGTGCAGACGTGGGGCCTGCAGCTCCGTCGCTGGATCCAGCGGCGACAGGAGCTCGCGCAATGGGCCTTCTGGCGGAAGACCGAGTCGGGCGGTCCCAATCGCTTCGGACATCTCCAGGGTCTCGTGCTGCCACGCACCGCGCGGCAGCTCGAGCTCATGCCGTACGTCGCGGCCAAGTCACAGAACCTGGATACGCCGAACGGCGATCCCTTCAACGCGGGCAGCGTGCAGTCCGCGCGCCTGGGGCTGGACCTCAAGTATCATCTGAGCTCCAATCTCACCCTGGACGCGAGCTTCAATCCCGACTTCGGCCAGGTCGAGGCCGATCCCGCCGTGGTGAACCTCACCGCGTTCGAGACCTCCTTCCCGGAGAAACGGCCCTTCTTCATCGCGGGGTCCGGGGTCTTCGGTTTCGGCGCCTTCAACTGCTACTTCTGCAGCAACGTCGCTTCGCTCAGCGCCTTCTACTCCCGGCGCATCGGCCGGTCGCCCAGCGGCGCCGACCTCGCGTACTCGTCAGGCGACTACGCCGACGTGCCCGACGCCACGACAATCCTGGGCGCGGCGAAGATCACGGGACGGACGAGCGACGGCTGGACGATCGGGCTGCTCGACGCGGTCACGGATCGGGAGGAGGCGCGCGTGCGCCTCGCCGATGGCACGGATGCAACGCACGTCGTGGAACCGCTCACGAACTATTTCGTGGGGCGCCTCAAGAAGGACCTGAAGGGCGGCGACCTCGTGCTGGGCGGCATCGCGACGTCGGTCATCCGACGCCTGGACGATCCGTTTGCGTCGCGCCTCACGCGGCACGCGGAGCTCCTGGGGACCGACTTCCGCTACACGTGGGACGAGCGAACCTACTCGCTGATGGGCACGTTCGCGTTCAGCAGCATCTCCGGCGACCCCGCGGTGATCGACGCGCGACAACGGGCGCCGGCGCGCTACTTCCAGCGCCCCGACCGCCAGGAGGGTTCGGACGGCCTGCTCACGAACCGGCTCGATCCCACGGCGACCGCCATGCGCGGCGCGGGCGCCTACATGCGCCTCGGCAAGGACGCCGGCCCCTGGATGTGGGAGACCGCGGTCAACCTCCGCACGCCGGGCTTCGAGGCGAACGACCTCGCCTTCCTCACGCGCGCGGACTACATCTGGTACAACGCCAACGTCTTCCGCTACTGGTCGCAGCCCACGACGTGGTACCGCCAGCTGAATCTCATCGTCGGCGGTCAGCAGCAGACGAACTTCGACGGGGACCTCACCGACCGGCAGGCGCACGTCTTCGTGGGCGGCCTCACCCCCGGGTTCTGGAACTGGAACGCGATGTACATCTGGCGGCCCGCGGTCGCGGACGACCGGCTGCTGCGCGGTGGGCCGGTCGTCACGAGGCCGGGCGGCGGCTTCACCAGCGTGTTCGTCGGGAGCGACTCGCGCGGTCCTCTGTTCTGGAACGGGAACCTGGGCTACTCGTGGAACACGCGCGGCGGGTGGGGACGCAACGCCTCCGTGTACGTGACGTGGCGCCCGGTCTCCAGCGCCGCGGTCAACCTGGGACCCTCCTGGAACGATTCCAAGTCGCTCCTGCAGTACGTGCGGGACTTCGACGATCCCGTGCAGGCGGCGTTCTACGGCCGGCGGTACCTGCTCGCGGGGATCGATCAGAAGCAGCTCGCGCTCGAGATGCGCCTGAACTGGACCTTTTCTCCCACCATGTCGTTCGAGCTCTTCGCGCAGCCACTGCTGGCGAGCGGGCACTACTATGATTTCAAGGAGTTCGATGCGCCGCGTCAGGATGCGTGGATCGTCTATGGCCGCGACCGGGGCACCGTGACCACGACGACCGATGCGAGCGGGCTGGTGACGGATTACACGATCGACCCCGACGATGCCGGTCCGGCCCAGCCGTTCTCCTTCGGGAACCCCGACTTCAACTTCCGCTCGCTCCGCGGCAACGCCGTCTTTCGCTGGGAGTATCGTCCCGGCTCCGTGCTGTACGTGGCCTGGGCCCACGACCGTGCGAGCAACAGCCCGTTAGGCGACTTCGATCTGTCGCGGGACTGGAACGGGCTGCGTGCCGCGATGCCGAACAACGTCTTCCTGGTGAAGGCGAGCTACTGGATGCCGCGGTAGCGAACGGCTCGGCGGAGGGAGGAGCGGAGGCGCCGACCGGTTCGCGGGCCTGTGATCTGGCGCGCGAGCGCGTGGCCGGTCTCGTGGGCGGGAACGATGCGCGAGACGCGACGCGGGGCAGGGTGCGGTCGACCCCGGAGGCGCTCAGGATCGGCGCAGCCGGTTCCTTCGGCCCGGCGAGCTCCGCGAGTGATGTGCTCGCCCAACCGCGGTGGGCACGCCGCGTGCTGCCAGTGAGAGCCCGCGCGCGTCGATCGCACGTGGACGGGCGCGCCCATCCCAGGCCGAAGGAGGGACCCATGGGCAAGGCCAACCAGCCGAATCCGCCGCGCCGGCGGAAACGCACCACCACGACGACCGACGTCTCGGATACCACGGACGTCCTCGGCACGCCCGGCGCCGCCGACGTCACGGACGACGAACCGCACGTCGCGAGAGCGGCGCCTCCCAGTGCCAGTCGCCGCGCGGCGGCCGCGACGCCCCGGCTACGGGCTCTGGAGGCCCGGTCCGAGTGGCGCGAGGACGAGGACCTGCCGCCACTCGAGGGCGTGAATCACGAATCCATGGGCCCGCGGCGGCGCGTGCGGCGCCGGAACGGACGCGCTGACGGGGAAGACCTCGCCGCCGGCCTCGGCTGGTTCAGTCTCGCGCTCGGCATCGCGCAGATCGCCGCCCCGGGCGGCATGGCGCGCATGATCGGCGTGCGCAACACCGGTCGCAGCCGCGCGATCATGCGCGCCATCGGCGTGCGTGAGCTCGCCGCCGGCGTCGGCCTCCTGTCGCAGGCGCGCACCTCCGATTGGGCGCTGGCGCGCGCCGCCGGCGACGTGATGGACCTGACCCTCCTGGGTTCCGCGCTCGGGAACGAGGGTGGGCGCCGCCGCCGCACCGCCGCCGCCACGGCGGCCGTGCTCGGTGTGGCCGCGCTCGATCTCTTCGCCGGGAAGCAGCTCGGCCGGGAGGAGGCCACGACGGGGCGCCGCGCCAGGCCGCGCGGCATCCGCGTGCAGCGGAGCATCACCGTGAACCGCTCCCCCGAGGAGGTATACGCCTTCTGGCGCGACTTCGAGAACCTGCCGCGCTTCATGCGCCACCTCGAGTCCGTGCGGGACCTCGGCGACGGGCGCTCCCGCTGGAAGGCGCGCGCCCCCGCCGGCGCCACGGTCGTGTGGGAGGCCGAGCTCGTCGACGACAGGCCTAACGAGCTGATCGCCTGGCGCTCCGTCGAGGGCTCCGACGTCTGGAACACCGGTGCCGTGCGCTTCCGCCCCGCGCCGGGTGGGCGCGGCACCGAGGTCCACGTCAATATCCGCTACTACCCGCCGGGCGGTGTCATCACCTCCAGGCTCGCGATGCTCTTCCGCGAGGAGCCCGGCCAGCAGGTGCAGGACGATCTGCGGCACTTCAAGCAGGTCATGGAGACCGGAGAGATCGTTCTCTCCGACGCCACCGTGGAGCGCGGGTCCCATCCCGCGCAGCCGACCGAGGAGCGCGACGTGAACGAGGAGGTGGACTCATGAAGGCCACTTGCTGGATGGGCAAACAGCACCTCGAGGTCCGGGACGTTCCCGATCCACGCATCCTCAACGAACGCGACGCGCTCCTGCGCGTCACCTCCACGGCGATCTGCGGATCCGATCTGCATCTCTTCAACGGCTTCATCCCGTCCATGGAGCGCGGGGACGTCCTCGGGCACGAGTTCATGGGAGAGGTGCTCGAGGTTGGACGAAACGTGAAGAACCTCAAGCCCGGCGACCGCGTCGTCGTTCCCTTCCCCATCGCCTGCGGGAACTGCTCGGCCTGTCAGGCCGAAATGTTCTCGCTCTGTGAGAACTCCAACCCCAACGCCTGGATGGCCGAGAAGGCGTGGGGGCACTCCCCCGCGGGTATCTTCGGCTACTCGCACATGCTCGGGGGGTTCGCCGGCGGACAGGCCGAGTACGTTCGCGTCCCCTTTGCCGACGTCGGCCCGCTCAAGGTGCCTGACGAGGTGACCGACGAGCAGGCGCTCTTCCTGTCCGACATCTTCCCCACCGGCTACCAGGCCGCCGAGATGTGCGACATCCGGCCGGGGGACACCGTGGCCGTCTGGGGCGCGGGTCCGGTCGGGCAGTTCGCGATCGCGAGCGCCTTCATGCTGGGCGCCGAGCGCGTGATCGCCGTCGACCGCTTCCCGTACCGGCTCCGGATGGCGAAGGACCAAACCAATGCCGAGACCCTCAACTACGAAGAGGTCGACAGTGTTCAGGAAGCGCTGAAGGAGATGACCGGCGGCCGCGGGCCGGACCGCTGCATCGACGCGGTCGGCATGGAGGCGCACGCGCCCGGCGTGAGGCACGTCTACGACCGCGCCAGGCAGATGATGCGGCTGGAGACCGATCGCCCCATCGCGCTGCGTGAAGCGATCATGGCCTGCCGCAACGGCGGGACGGTTTCGGTGGTGGGCGCCTACGGCGGCTTCATCGACAAGTTCCCGATGGGTGCCGTGATGAACCGGTCGCTCACGATCCGTTCCGGCCAGTGTCACGTGCAACGCTACATGCGGCCGCTGCTCGAGCGGATCATGAGTGGCGAGATCGATCCCTCCTTCGTGATCACGCACCGCCTCCCGCTCGCCGACGCGGCGCGTGGATACGAGATGTTCCTGAACAAGGAAGACAACTGCGAAAAGGTAGTCCTTACCGCCTAGGTCGCTGCAGCGCGCGATTCCCGGGGCCGTAACCGAGAAGAGCATTCAACGCGGAGGCGTTGAATGCTCTTTCTGTTTCGTGCACGGACACCGTCAGCCAGACGCTCGCGACCGTCGGCTTGATATGACAGATTGGGCCCGTGCTGAGCCAGGAACCCATCCCCACCGCGATCCTCCTCGCGGTCTTCGGCCTCATGCTGCTCGTGAGCGTGCTCTCGAGCCGCGCCACCGAGCGCCTGGGAGTGCCGGTCGCGCTCATCTTCCTCGGGATCGGGATGCTCGCGGGCTCCGAGGGAATCGTCGGGATTCCGTTCGAGGACTACCGGCTCGCGTACCGTCTGGGCACGATCGCGCTGGTGCTCATCCTGTTCGACGGCGGGTTCAACACGCCGATCAGCATGGTGCGCCGCGTGGCGGCCCCGGCCGCGGTGCTCGCCACGCTCGGCGTCGTGGGCACCGCGGCCCTGCTGGCCCTCGGCGCCCATCTCATTGGATTCAGCACCGCGGAATCGCTGCTCGTCGGGGCGGTCGCGTCCTCGACCGACGCGGCCGCCGTGTTCGCCGTGCTGCGCGGCAGCGGTATTCACCTCCGGCGACGCGTCGGCGCCACGCTCGAGGTCGAATCCGGCGCGAACGACCCGATGGCGGTCATCCTCACGATGCTGGTGGCGGAGAGCCTGCTGAATCCCGGCCTCGGTCTCGGGTGGCACATCCCGGCAATGATCGCGCTGCAGCTCGGCGTGGGCGGGGCGCTGGGGGCCACCATCGGGTTCGGCGCGCGCGAACTGCTCATGCGCACGCGGCTGCAGGCCGGCGGGTTGTACGCCGTGATGCTGCTCGGTGCCGCATCACTCGCCTACGCCGTGCCCACCCTGCTGCAGGGGAGCGGCTTCCTCAGCGTGTACGTCGCCGGCATCGTGCTCGGGAACGGCAAGCTGCCGTACCGCGTGGGGCTGCAGCGGGTGCATGACGCCCTCGCGTGGCTCAGCCAGGTCACGATGTTCGTGATGCTCGGACTGCTCGTCTTCCCCTCGCGGCTGCTCGAGATCGCTCCCGTGGCGTTGCCGCTCGCGCTCTTTCTCACCGTGGTCGCGCGTCCCGTGGTGGTGTGGATCTGCCTCCTGCCGTTCCGGTACCCCGGGCGCGAGGTCGCGTACATCGGGTGGGTCGGCCTGCGCGGCGCCGTGCCGATCGTGCTGGCCACGTTCCCCGTTTTGGCGGGCACGAGCGGCGCGGAGCGGATCTTCGACATCGTCTTCTTCATCGTGGTGATCGGCTCGATCATCCCCGGGGCGACCGTGTCGTGGCTCGCGCGACGCCTCCGGCTCGAGGCCGCCGATCCACCCGCGCCGCCGGCCGTGCTCGAGATCGAGTCGATGCAGCCGCTGAACGGCGAGCTGCTCTCGTTCTACGTGGACGAGGCACTGCCGGTGGCCGGCGTGCGGATCGACGAGATCCCGCTCCCCGAGAGCTCCGCGGTGACGCTCATCGTGCGTGGGGCGGAGCTGGTGGCGCCGCGTCCGAACACGGTGCTGCAGCCTGGCGATCACGTATACGTCTTCGCGCACGAAGAGGATCGTGCGCTGATCCAGCTCATGCTGGGGCGGCCGGAGAGCTGACCAGCGGCGCCGCGCTCCGGCATCCCACGGCGAGGATCCCGATCGCGCCCCTCTG
This sequence comes from Gemmatimonadaceae bacterium, assembly GCA_035454665.1. GTDB lineage: Bacteria > Gemmatimonadota > Gemmatimonadetes > Gemmatimonadales > Gemmatimonadaceae > DATIGO01. The sequence goes on from DATIGO010000439.1 coordinate 14,695, forward strand.
GCCGCCCGACGCTGTGGTTCACGAGAAGGCAAGCCACCTACAGAATTCGCCTCGCGGGGCGTTCACCTCATGGCGCGGAGACGCTTCGCGCTGGAGTCATCCCGCGGCCACCCCAGCGCGCGCCGCCGCCGAACATCCGCAGGTTGCCGGAGGCTACTGAGTCGCGTTGATCGGTCCAAGCTCGCGGATGATATTCGCGAATGGGCTGAACACGAGGAGCTGCCCGCTGGCGCTTCCGCCCCACAGGATCCCGATGAGCTCCACGTTGGGCCCACCCTTGTGGAGAAAGACGGGAGAACCGCTGTCGCCGGCCCCAACGATCCTGCTCGCCCCCTGCACGAGCGTCTGACAGAGCTGGGTGATGTTCGTCTGTGCGACGTTTACCGTCGCGCAGCTCGCCACCACGTCGCCCTGCGTCCAGCCGGTGGTGCGGCCGATCTTGTTGACTTCAGTGCCGTTGTCGAATTCCGTCTCGGTACTCTGGGACGTCACGTTGAACGACCCAGTGATCTCCAGGCTGCCGTTGTTCGGGCCGGAGGTCCGCGCGAGGACCCCCTGTGCCGACGGCGTCGTGCCGTTGTACAACGCGCGGGACGCGTCACTGAAGCGGCATATCCGGCCGCGCGGGCAGCCGCTGGTCCCCCTGAAGTACTCCGGATCGTCGACCTCCACCGCGATCACGGTGCCGTCAACGGTACTGAGCGGCTGGAAGTACTCCGTGTCCTCCACGCCGCCTTGCCGCTGAGTGCAATGCGAATTGGTGATGAACGAGCGCTGGCCGCCGACGTCGGCGTTGAAGCCGAGGGTGCACAGGAACTGAAAGAAGTGGATCTGAATGCCACCGACGGTGGGGCGGATGCGGTCACGCAGGGTGGCGAGCTGATGTATCGGCGCCACCACGCGCACCTCGAACGCGCTCTCCGGGATGCCCATGCGGGCGGCGGCGGCGCGGATGCCATTGGCGGCGGCGGCGTGTTCGGCGCCGAAGACGAGCCGGTTGCCGGCCTCGTCGTGATCGGCGAAGACCGCTCCGGGCATGGCGAGCACCACGGGCGATGCGGTCGCGAACCACTGCGAGAGACCGCCCTGCGGCGAGACGCGCGGCAGCGCGCCGCTTGGGATTGGACCGACGGGATCGGGGATGTCGGAGCAGGCGGCGAGAAGGACCGCGAGCACGCTCGCAGAGGCGAGCGTCGAGTATCTCATGCGCATGGTGACCTCGATGGGCTGGCGTCAGTCGCGCGGGGGAGGTGTGATGGCGCAGGCGCTGCTACTATCGCGGAGGAGCCCGGGCGCGTCAACCGGTCGTCTGGGCCGAGGATGTCTCTCGGATGAGCCTGGTGAGCACGCGCGTTAGGCGGTAGAGGGGGCAACAAGATCGTGCACGGCGTCCGGCAGGAGAGTCTGGGAAAGGGCAGATGCCGCAGCGACAGCCTGCCATGTGCTCACTCCGAGGATGCACGCCGCTATGTTGCGCCGCTCCTCAGGAGCACGATGCGGCAGGCTGCTCTCCACAGCTGAGGGGGCGATCGTATCTCGCGCTGCATCCTGCCAGACTCCCGGGACACCGGTCGCGCGTCATCCTCGGCCGACAGGCCCCCGACCAGGGCATCAGGGTCTCAACCCACGTTCCTTCCTCTTGACAGCGACAGGAACGAGCGCGATCTTCCCTCGACAGCGATAGGAAGCGTCGACCCGGAGACCACATGCCGCCACGCCAACCCACCGACGCCCTCCGCGGCTCGCTCGATCTGCTCGTCCTCAAGACCCTCTCCCTCACGCCCATGCACGGCTGGGGGATCAGCCAGCGCGTGCAGCAGATCTCCAATGGCGCCCTCGAGGTGAACCAGGGCTCCCTCTACCCCGCCCTGCAGCGCCTCGAGAAGGCCGGTCTCATTACGAGCGAGTGGGGGACCACCGACAACAACCGGCGCGCGCGTTATTACCGCCTCACGGCGGCCGGTCGTCGCGCGCTCGGCGAAGAGCTGAAGGACTGGCAGCGCTTTGCCGCCGCGCTCGACGCCGTCCTGCGCACGACCTGACGAGTCGCGAGTCGATCCCTCTCTTCATGAGCTGGATTCACGGCGCCGTCGCGCGCCTGCGCCTCCTCGCGCGCCGTTCCGCCGAGTCACGGATGGACGAGGAGAGCCGGCTCCACATCGAGATGGAGACGGATCGGCTCGTACGCGAGGAGCAACTGGCGCCAGACGAGGCGCGGCGACGAGCGCTCGTGGCATTCGGCGGCGTGCAGGGACACCGCGAGGACCTTCGCGCGGGGCGCGGCCTCGCGTGGCTCGGCGGACTGACGCTCGACCTCAGGCTCGGCCTGCGGATGCTGCGCAAATACCCGGGACTCACGGTGGTCGCCGTCTGCGGCATCGCCATGGCCGTGGCGATTGCCTCGGTCATGTTCACGATGGTCAGCGTGCTGGCCAACCCCGCGCTCCCCTTCCCTGAAGGAGAGCGCATCGTCGGCATTCGCATCTGGGACCGGCGCGCGAACGATCGCGCGCCGAGCACCGTGCACGACCTCGTCGCCTGGAGGCAGCAGCTCACCTCGATCGCGGAGGTCGGTGCGTTTCGGACGGTCCGCCGGAATGTCATGCTTCCCGGTGCGTTCCCCGAGCCCATGGCGCTGGCTGAAATGACGGCCTCAGCGTTCCACATAACGCGCGTCGCTCCACTCCTGGGACGGTACTTCGTCGAGGACGACGAGCGCGCCGGCGCTCCGCCCGTCGTCATGCTCGGATACGAGCTCTGGCGGTCGCGGTTCGACGGCGATCCCTCGGTCATCGGCCGAATCCTGCGGCTGGGCCGAACGGACCACACGATCGTCGGGATCATGCCGCGCGGATACGGGTTCCCCGTCTCGCACCAGATGTGGATACCGCTGCGCGCCGATCCATTCGCGCTCCCGCGCGGCGCGGGTCATGACATCCTGGTTCACTCATGTCGGTCACGGTCACCCGCCGGCGGCGCGAGATCGGGATCCGTTCGGCGTTAGGCGCGCAGCCGCGCCGGCTCGTCGCGAGCATCCTGGCGCGCGCGCTGGGCCAGCTCGCGATGGGAGCGGCCGCGGGAATCTTCGTGGCGGCCCTCCTCGGGGGTGGCTCCGGCGGTGAGATGATGGGTGATCACGCGGAGCTGGTACTGCCGGCGGTTCTGGTCATGGTGCTGATCACCGTGACCCTGGCCGCCCTGGGACCCGTGCGGCGGAGCCTGCGCATCGATCCGGCCGAGGCCCTGAAGGCGGAGTAGCGCCCCCGGAAATCGGGGT
>DATIGO010000440.1:0-4832 GCA_035454665.1 Gemmatimonadaceae bacterium
CCTTCATCCGGCGCCGGTCCTTGTGCTCGAACTTCACGACGCCGTCGATGAGGGAGAAGATCGTGTAATCGGTGCCCAGGCCGACATTCTGGCCCGGGTGCCATTTCGTGCCACACTGGCGCAGGATGATGTTCCCCGCGCGCACTCGCTCGCCGCCGAACTTCTTCACGCCGCGGTACTGCGGATTGCTGTCGCGCCCGTTACGGGAAGAGCCGACGCCCTTCTTGTGTGCCATATCGCTACTCTCCCTTGCCGAGCTTGATGCTCTTGATGCGGACCTCGGTGAAGCCCTGCCGGTGCCCCTGCTTGCGCGCGTAGTTCTTCCGGCGCTTGAACTTGAAGACCACGATCTTCTCGCCGCGGCCGTGCTTCACGATCTCGCCGACGACTTTGGCGCCGGAGAGCGTGGGGGTTCCGGTGTGGACCGCCTGACCGTCGGAGCCCAGCAGCACGTCGGTGAACTCCACCTTGCTCCCCGCCTCGCCCTCGAGCGAGGGAACCCGGAGGGTGCTCCCCGCCTCGACGCGAAACTGCTTTCCGCCGGTCTTGATGATTGCGTAGGTCATGCGAATAACCCGTGTTCCAGCGTCAACTGCCTCGACTGGCCGTCAGTCGGCAGCCGGGAAAGCTAACCGGGATAGGCACTTAGAGTCAACGCCCCCGGGGCTCGGGAGGCCGGGTCGGATCCCGGCGCGGCATCGGGCAAGAGCCCCTCAGGCCACCGCGTACTGACCGGTTACATCGCGCCCCGCGGCCTTCACCACGAGCCGGAACTCATCGGGCCGCAACAACGGGTCGTCGCGCAGCTCCAGCGGAAAGCCCGCGAGCTTCTCGAGCTTCTTCAGGAAGTCCTTCTCCTCGGTCAGGATGTGCAGCGCCACCTCGGGATGGAGCTTCACCAGCAAGTGGTCCCGCTTCCCTTCCACACCCATCCGCCGCACGGCACGCTCGACGCGCCGCACGATCGTGTGCGGCGTGAAGACCCGCCCCGTCCCGTTACACGTCGGACACGGCTCGGTCATGTTCTGCAGATGACTCTGCCGCACGCGCTGCCGCGTCATCTCGACGAGCCCGAGATCGCTCACCGCAAAGGCGCGCGTCCGTGCGCGATCGCGCCCCAGGTGCGTGCGCAGCTCCTGGAGCACCTTGTCACGGTTGCCGCGCGTCTCCATGTCGATGAAGTCGCAGACGATGATGCCGCCCACATCGCGCAACCGGAGCTGCCGCGCGACTTCGCGCGCCGCCTCGAGGTTCGTGCGGAGAATCGTCTTCTCGGGGTCCTTCTTTCCCGTAAAGCGCCCCGAGTTCACGTCGATCGACACGAGCGCTTCCGTGGGCTCGATGATGAGATACCCGCCCGAGGGGAGGTCGCACCGCCGCTTGAACAGGTCACGGATCTCCGTCTCGATGTCGGCCTGATCGAAGAGCGGCACGGAGCCGTCGTAGAGGCGCACTCGCGCCACGAGCTCGGGAGCGATCCCATTCAGGTACTCCGTGATCTCGTTGAAGACCTGGCGCGAATCGACCTGTACGCTCTCGATCTTGGTGCTGAACACGTCCCGAATGATCCCGCGCGTCAGGTTGGTCTCCCGGTGCAGCAACGCGGGCGCGCGCACGAAGGTCGTCTTGCGCTTGATCTTCTTCCACTGCGCCATCAGGGTCTGGAGCTCGCGCTGGAAGGTATCGCCCGTCACGTCCTCACCCACGGTGCGGACGATCACGCCCCCGGATTTCTCGGGGAGGACGCTCTGGACCTGCTCGCGCAGGCGCTGGCGCTCGGCCCGGTCGCCGATCTTCCGGCTCACCCCGACGCGGGAGGCGTGCGGCATGTAGACGAGGAACCGCCCCGCGAGCGAGATCTGCGCGGTGACGCGGGGCCCCTTGGTGGAGATGGCCTCCTTGGTCACCTGCACGATGATGTCCTGCCCCTTCTTGAGGGCGTCCTGGATCGGGGGCGCCTTGGACCGGCGCGACGCGTGGCCGTTGGAGGGCTCGTCCTCGTCGGATTCCTCGGGATCCTCGGGCTCCTCCTCCTCGTCCGTGACGAGATCGGACGCGTGGAGGAAGGCGGCCTTCTCCGTGCCGATGTCGACGAACGCGGCCTGGATGCCCGGCAGCACGGCATCCACTCGGCCCAGAAAGATGTCCCCGACCAGACGGCGCACGTCGGGGCGGTCGACGAGCAACTCAACCAGCTGGTCGTCTTCGAGGATGGCGACGCGGGTTTCGCGCGATGAGGCGTTGATGAGGATGTCGCGTTTCATCGGGAGCCGCCCCGCGGCCGCGGCATCGCGACTCGAACACCGGACCGGGGCGGACGGAAATGGTGGGCGCGACGGCGCCGGCCCCAGAGGTGGGCTCCGGCCCGTGCAGGCGTTCGCTTTGCCACCGGCGGACCGCGATCGTCCACGCCACCTTCGGCCGGAACGGCAGCGCCCATGAGGGCACGGGCCCGTCCCGGCGCGCCACGCGCGCCGGGGGCCAGACCGGCTGTAGTCGAAGTGGTGTGCGATGCATGTCAGTCATCACGATGTCGTGACACCATGACACAACGATTCCGCAACGGCGTGCCCGTTCCGGCGGGGGCGACAGGCGTCCCCGGGAGCGCGGGCGAGGAGAGCGGGCCGGAGCGAGTCGCGCGCCGGACCGATCGAGTGAACCGAATGACCGCGTGACCATCAGTAGTGTGTCCCTTCATGCTGCCGGGATCGGGCGACGCCGCACGCGGCGCGCGCGGCCTACATCCCTTGCCGCATCCGGATGACGAGCCAGAGGAGCGCCAGGACAAACCCGAGCGCGGCCCGCCACTCGCCATGCCGGAGATACAACGCAAAGCTAAAGGGTTCCGCTCCGCCTGTCGTCGGTTGGGACCACGGGGTGAGCCGCGGAACGAAGCCCGGCACGTTGGACTCCCAGGCGGCGTAGGCCTCGGGAAAGCGGCCCCGGATGTTCGCCTGCTCCCGTTCCATCGTTGGGCCGTAGACCAGGACGAAGAACGCAATGACCACGAGCAGGAGCGACCAGTGGGCCGCGATGGCGAAGCCCGCGGCGATGAGGAAGCTGCCGAGGTAGAGCGGATTGCGGGTGTGCGCGTAGGGTCCGGAGGTGGCCAGTCGCTCGTTCTTGACGATGTGACCGGCCGCCCACCCGCGCACGACGAGTCCCGCGAGCGCCACCGGCATCCCGACGAGCAACGCGCCGGGCGTGGGCCGGGCAAAGGCGAGGTAGAGTGCGGCCAGGAGGAATCCGAGTGGCACCCGGAGGCGCCGGATCGTGCGCTGCCCGCTCACGCGTTCACGCCTCGAACTCCCGGAGGAGCTGGCGCGCGATGACAATGCGCTGGATCTCGCTCGTGCCCTCGCCGATCTCGCAGACCTTCGCGTCGCGCATCATGCGCTCGACCGGGTAGTCCTTGAGATACCCGTATCCACCGTGAATCTGCACGGCCTTGGTGGTCGCGCGCATCGCAAGTTCCGAACAGAAGAGCTTCGCCATGGCGGCGGCCTTGGTGAACGGCTTGCCGTGCTGGGCGAGCCAGGCGGCGTGGTAGACCAGGTGCTTCCCGGCCTCGATCTCGGTGGCCATGTCGCTCAACTGGAACTGCACGCCCTGGAACTCGACGATGGGCTGCCCGAACTGCCGCCGCGCGGTCGCATACGCGAGCGCCTGCTCGAACGCTCCCTCGGCGATACCTAACGAAAGCGCGGCGATGCCGACGCGCCCCGCGTCGAGCGTGCGCATGAAGTTCGTGAACCCCTCTCCCTCCGCGCCGAGCCGATGCTCGACCGGCACCTCCACGTCCTCCAGGATGAGCTCACGCGTGTCGGACGCGCGCCAACCCATCTTGTCCTCCTTCTTGCCGGCGCGAAATCCGGGCATCGCGGGAAGGGAGTCGTCGTGGCCGATGCCGAACGGCGCCGCCCTCGCGAGGTCGTCGTTGTGCTTCGTCAGGATGAACGACGAGATTCCGCGCGTTCCCTGCGAGGCGTCGGTGACCGCGGTGACGACGAAGATCTCCCCCACGCCGGCGTGCGTGATGAAGCGCTTGGAGCCGTTGAGGACGTAGCAGTTCCCGCGGCGGACCGCAGTGGTCCGCGTCCCGGCGGCATCGCTCCCCGCGCTCTCCTCGGTGAGGCCGAACCCTCCCATCACCGTTCCCGACGCGAGCAGCGGGACGAATTGATTGCGTTGCGCGTCGGTGCCGAAGTTCACGATGGGCGAGGTGCCCAGCGTGGTGTGCGCCGAGACGGTGAGTGCGTGCGACGCGTCGACTCGGGCGAGCTCGTGGAGCACGATCACGTAGCTCAGAACGTCGAGTCCCGCGCCGCCCAGTTCCTCCGGCCACGGGACACCGAGCAGGCCGAGGTCGGCCATGCGCCGGATGCTCTCCCAGGGGAACTCGGCGGAGGCATCGTACTTCGCGGCGATGGGAGCGATCTCGTCCCGCGCGAAACCGCGCACCATCTCGCGGACGGTGAGATGCTGCTCGGTGAAGTAGATGGCGTCGTCCATGGGGGCCTGCGGATGCGTGGGTCTTGCGGGCCGGCCCCACGGGCGCCACCGGAGGCGTCGCGCGGGACTCCCGCGTCGCGCGTCTCGGGGGCACGGGGGTGCGGCCGGTGTCGCTACGCCTCGCAATTGTCGCAACCGGCGCACGAGGCGCGCGCCGTATGGTCGCCGAAATATCGAAGGATGAACGATCGACGGCAACTGGTGGTCGTGGCGTAACCGACCATCGCATCGAGCTTTGCGCGATCCGCGGCGCGCCGCCGGGCGAGGTGATGCAGGGCCCGCTCGAGCCGCCGGGAGCCGTCGGTCGCGAGCGTGCCCTC